>JANYLG010000169.1 GCA_025363775.1 Acidobacteriota bacterium
GGGTCTATTCGTCAGGCTGGCGTGGATGGGAGCGCGCCTCCGGGCCACCCCGGTTGACCCCGTCGTGGCCGACGTCCCCCTGACGCCGCACCCATTCAGCACCTCGCTGCAGCGGGCCTGCTGTCTCGCTGCGCGTCGCGCCCTGTCTTCCAGATCGTGGAGCCGACGACCAACACCCCTCCGACGAGCGGCCCGACACCCGGGGCCTCCCGATAAACGAGCCACGCCCACAACCGCGAGAGCACCGGCTCGGCCAAGAGAAGGAGTGGCGCATCCACTGCGGTCACGTGCGAGAGCGAGCGACTCAACAGCAGGTACGACAGTCCGACCTGGAACACGCCCAGATAGCTTACGACGGCAATGTCGCTGACCGCCAGGGGGAGGGCAGGGCCAAGGCAAAGTCATGATATCCCGCATCGTATGAGCGCGATGGAGAGGGTGCTGGACTTTTCGCGGTGAATTTGCTACGCTTGCGACATGGCTGGTTTCGCGGCGCCCGCCGATGCGGTCGCCTCGACGCCCGTGTTGCGGTGCGGCCGACGCCCCATCACCGCGTCGCAGGTGGCGGACGTCCAGCAGTTGGTGCAGGCGCATCCGGCCTGGACGCGCGAAGCCTTGTCGGCCGCGCTCTGCCGCGCGTGGAACTGGCGGCGCGAGGACGGCACGCTGAATCGGGCGATCTGTCAGACGCTGTTGCGCCGACTCGCGACGCGCGCCCTGGTGACCTTGCCGCGCGCGCGTCGCGTGCCGGGCCCGCATCGGCGTCCCGTCGTCGCACCGCCCGACGCGGGGGTGCCGCTCCCGCCCGACGCGCGCCTGGGCGATCTGCGGGTGCAGCCGCTGGTCGCCGCTGACCAGGCCCGGTGGCGGCAACTGATGGAAGCGCACCACTACCTCGGCTGGACCCCGCGCATCGGCGAGTCGATCGAGTATGTCGCGACGATCGGCAGCCACTGGGTGGCGCTGGTCGGCTGGGGCGGCGCGGCGTGGAAGACCGCGCCGCGTGATCAGTGGATTGGCTGGGACGCCGCGCTGCGGGAGCGGCGCTTGCACTTTCTCGCCAACAATACACGGTTTCTGCTGTTGCCCAGTGCGGCCGGACGGAAGAACCTGGCGTCGAAAGTGCTCGGCCTGACGCTGCAGCGCCTGAGCCAGGACTGGCAGCGACGCTACGGACATCCCCTGTGGTTGGTGGAAACCTTCATTGATCCCGCCCGATTCTCCGGAACCTGCTATCGCGCGGCCGGGTGGATCCCGCTTGGCCTGACGCGGGGCTATGCGCGGCACGCGGCTGGCTACGTCGCCCATGGCCACCCCAAACAGATCTTCGTCCGTCCCCTCCGGTCCGACGCGCGGCAATACCTGCAGGCGCCGTGGCCGCCCCCCCGTCCCGTTCCCGAAGGAACTCGCATGCCCCACTTCGACGTGAATCGCTTGCCGATGGACGGGGCCGGGGGCTTGATCGAGGCCCTGGCCACGGTGCCCGATCCGCGCCACCGGCGGGGCGTCCGGCATCCGGTCCGCGGCCTGCTCGTCGTCGCCGTCGCGGCGGTGCTCGCCGGCGCGCGCGGGTTTCAAGCCATCGCGGAATTTGCGGCCGAACTCGCCCCGGACGTGTTGCGGCGCCTCGGCCTCCCGCGCGGGACGCCCCCCTCGGTCAAATGCTTTCGGCTCACGCTGCAACGCCTCGATGGCGAGGGCTTCGACCGCGTGCTCAGTGCCTGGTTGGTGCGCCAGCAGATCCTGACCGGTCACGTCGTCGCGATCGACGGCAAGGCGCTGCGCGGCTCGGCCACGGCCACCACGCCCGCGCAGCATCTGTTGAGCGCGATCCTGCCGGACGTGGGCGTCGTGGTCGCGCAGCAAGCCGTGTCCGCGAAGACCAATGAGATCCCGTGCGCCGTCCCGTTGCTCGCCTCGCGGCCCCTGGCGGGGGCGATCGTCACGGCCGACGCGCTCCATACGCAGGCCGCGACCGCGCGGGCGATCGTCGACGACCACCATGCGGACTACGTCTTCACGGTCAAAGACAACCCACCCACCCTCAAGGAGGAGATTGCCACCCTCGGCCTCGAGGGTTTTCCCCCCTCAGCACTGCGACGTGACCAAGGGGCACGGACGGATCGAGACCCGCGCGATTTGGACCAGCACTGACCTGGTCGGCTACACCACCTTCCCCTGTGCGGCCCAAGTGTTTTGCATCGAGCGCCCCGTGACGACCTTACAGGGCACGCCGAAACACCACGAGATCGTCTACGGCATCACCAGTCTCTCGCCGGTCCGCGCCGACGCGGCGCGGGTGCTCACACTCAATCGCCGTCATTGGGGCATTGAGAATCGGCTCCACTGGGTGCGCGACGTGACCTTCGACGAAGACCGCTCGCAGGTGCGCACCGGCGCCGGGCCGCAGGTGATGGCCAGTTTGCGCAATCTCGCCATCACCCTGCTCCGCTTGGCGGGCTGCACGAACATCGCCGCGGGGCTGCGCCGCTGTGCCCGACACGTGACCCGACCGCTGCGCCTGCTCGGCTTCGCGATCTGACGGGCGACGCGTGTCACCACCGGATCGACTCCGGCGGTCGTCGTGTCTCTCCCGGCGCGCCGTCAGGCACCCCGACGCGTCTGGTCGGCGCCGGATCTCCCCGCGGATCGCACGCGCGGTCACCGGCCTCAGGCACTGCGGCCCCTCCGACGTGCCGTCACCTCCAGCGACGGGTGACTTTGCCTTTGCCTTGAGACCCGGGCGTCGAGGCTGGCACTGGTCGCAGAGGTCGCCCAGATGCACCCACCAAATGATGACCGCGTCGATCCCGGGGAGGACCTGGACATCCTCGGCGACGCTTCCGGTGCCCGAAACAGATGGAAGCGGATCCTCGCCCGATGCGCGCCAGTGCGAAGGGCGCGTCGGGCGACGGCCACCACCGCCGCGAGGTGAAGTCGTTGCGACGCAGGTCAAAGACGGTCGACAGGCGATGTGGCTTGGCCCCGCGGGCTGGCCCTCCGTAATTGGACCGCACCCGTCCGACGACGCCTTCGCCTCACACTCCGCGAAGGCCTGGAGGATCGACTCGCGAATGGTGTTCTGGGCGGAGGCCCGGGCGGGAATCTCGGAAATAAGTCGGAGCAGGGCGTAGCTCCTCTGCTCGCCCCTGAGACTGTGGTGGCGCGCAGGAAAGGTCACGGGCCTCCCGGTGCCACCGCGGCGCTGCCAGACCGCGAATCCCACGAGTTTCAAACCGCTCAGGGGACCGTCGTGGCCTTCGAAGTGGAGTTCGGCGTCGGCGAGTTTGTCGGCTGGGCGGCCGGCGAAGCTCGTGTTGATTCTCACGACCATGACGCACTCCTTGCTGTCCAACGGGGATGGCTTACCTTCCTGCAGAGAACTGGCTCGTCAGACCACGGACCACGGACTGCGGCCGCCGACGGTGTCCTGACTCGACCAGCAGGTCAGTCATGGCTCGTCGTCGGGACTATCCAACAGCGGCCTGCCCACAACCTCGATGCTGTCCTCTACTGCGACACGAAGCGTGAATCCCTCGTAGGTCATCAGCATCCGACCGACGTCGTCCCACGTCAGGGCCTTCCCATCGACGATCAGCAGGGGTCGGCGATCGTCGGCGTTTAGGTCCGACTCGATGCGACCGACGAGGCTTTCCCGCTTCGTGAGTTGCCATCCATACTCGGTGTACTGAATGTGGCGGTCCCCCATCTCGTGGCGCATCTTCGCGTGCAGCCGCTGGAAGAGCCCCCAGGCATCCGCCTCGAAATCGCCGAGAACCGCGAATCGATAGCCGCCACCATCCGTCGGACGAGGCACTTCCTCCGCGATCATCTCGTGGCCGGTGGCGCACAGTATCGAGCGGATCTCGAAATGCCGCACGACGCCGTCAGCATCCGCAACCTCGATCGGCTGCAGCGGCGTGTTGTCGAAGGCGACACCCATGCGGCCGGCGGTCTCCGCGTTGAAACAGACATAACAACGCTCGCCAACGCCGGTCACACTGATCGTCTGCTCGGGCCGCAGTCTCCGCTTGCATCGCCCACACGTGCTCGTCATCCAGTTATGTCCAGGAACTGAGACAGGCAACCGCCCGAGCCGACGCCGATCACCTCGGAACGCCAGGCTCCCAGCCCTCTACTTGCCCGCCTCGAGGCTGCTCCACCCTTTGCTGAACGCTGCCATCTCGAGCCGGAACCGCTGACCCCTTCCTCTCTGCGCGTCGCCGAAGAGCTGGTCAGCGACGAAGGAGGCATCGTCTTCAGCCGAAAGGAGGCCGATGAACCGATGTACGGCCGCTCGTTCGTCTTCATCAGCGCAGAGCCGAGCGAGGTCCCAGCCCAACAAATACGCACCGGCTTCCGAGTAATCAACCCCCGCATCGAAAACGACGTCGGAGAACCGTCGGTCTCCGCCTTCCTCGTAGACGTCCAGGATGCCGGCGAGATCGATCAGGTCCTTCCTGCGGACGAAGGGCTCTTCCAAGTAAGACACGATCTTGAGCAATGTGAGGATGACGAGCGGTACGACTTTCACGACGAGACCAGGCGCCATCTCTCGCTCCACCGCACCGCGAAACACGTGCTCGACACCGACCAGGCTCATCGTCGTTTCGCCCCGTGGCCACATCAGCCGCTTGTCGCGACGCGCCTGGCTTCCCACGGGAATCAGGTCGACGCGGGCGCCACCCCGCGAGATCCAGCGGTGCTCCCGACGCGGGTCGTTGCGCCAGCCGCATTCGACCAGCGGTCGCGTCAGGAGAGGCAATTCGGACAGGTCGATCCCTGCCACGAGGTCGATGTCCTCAGTCGTGCGATAGTCGTCATCGACCCAGGCCCGGTACGCTGCTGCACCGATCACGACCAGGTCTATTCCGAGATCCCGAGAGGTCCGATGCAGTTCCCCAAGCGCATCGATCTGCTCAGGCAGAAGCGGGCTCATGGTTGGAGATACTCCTCTCGGAGGTGGTCGGCCGCCTCCAGGGCTCGGGGATCACCCTGGTGAATCAGTTCCGCGTAGATCAGCCATGGGTGTGCCACTGGCAACTCGCCCACGGTCTTCCAGGCATAGTGCCTTCCGAACGCGCGGAGCAGGGTCACTGGACCTTCCCGGTCAGGCACCAATCTCAGTTCACGCTGGAAGTCCGGTGTCGCGTGCGTCATGAGGACCGGAACCTGCTGCCCGCGGTAGAACCGCTGGAGCGCATACGCGGCCGGCGCACCGGTCACCGCCCATCCCACGTCGTGGCGTGCGGCTGTCACGCCGAACTGCTGGAGCAAACGGTCCGTCCCTTGCTCCGCGGACCTGAACCGTCCGATCGTGGCGTGGGGCCGGAGAATCCGGCCGTACCCTTCGACGAACTCTTGTGCCAACTTCTTCTCGTCGACGACCACGTACTCACGACCGCGGCGATGCCCGAGTATCCCGGCGCCGACCAAACGTTGCCGGGCCTCTGCGGCGGCCGTGCGCCCGCTTCCGGATGCGTCTGCCCAGGAGCGGACCGTGCTACCTGCGGCCGAAGGGTCCGCGAGAAGCATGAAGAGGATCTTCACCCAGGCCGGGCCGGAACCTCGAGACGCGGGCTCGGGCCGGATGTCCCGACGCCCGAGGACAAGAACCTGATAGGCGTCACCCAGGTCGAGGTGGATGTTGCCAACCCGGTCCACGAAGTTCACGCCGGCCGCCGCCAATCGTTCGCCGGTCGGCCGGGGGACATACCGGGCGGCCAGCAGCAGCGCCAGGCGATGCTCGCGTTTCAGACGGAGATGGTCCGCGATGACCGCGTTCGTGGCTGATAGGCTCAGGAACGTTCGCTTGACCTCCACGCCGAGCCTGAAGGACCGGCGGGCGGTCTGAATGGTCGCGACCGCGTCGACATCAGGCGGCCTCTCCGCGGACTTCGACGTGAGTCGAATCGCCCGGACGAAGCGGACCGACCGCAGGTGGTCGAGGTGGATAGCCAGGTCGGCTGTGCCGACAGTGCGCGTGCGCATGTCCGGCATTATCACATGTCCGTTACTAACGGACAAGGCACATCTACGGTCGTGGTTGCGCTCCTCACCGCGGACAGACCTTCGCCATCTGCAAGGCGAACGCGCACGGCGCTGCGGGAGAGTCCTGCCAAGTGTAGGGATACGTCTCGGTGTAGGTCACCGACTGCACGAGCGGCTGTGTCGGCAACGACGGGAAGGGCCGCAAGGAGGAGATCCTGCGCGGCCTTGATCGTCGCCCCCCGAGCTGAACTGAACGGGGAGTTCGTCGTGAGGTAGTAGGCGTAGGCCCGATGGAACACCTTCTCGATATGCTCACGATTGGCGGCAGCGACGCCCGTCACCTGACACTCCCCGGCCGCACACTGACCCTGCGCCGAAGGGCGGACCAGGAATTCAACGTCATCGGCCTCGGAATCGCGAAGGTGGAGCTGAGATACAGAACCTAGACAAGCACTTTGCCCAGCTCCGATCAGACTTCTGCTGGGCCGAGGGTGATGAAAACAGCTCCACTTGCCATCTTGCGCGCCGTCGGAGGCGCGTTCTCGCCCTCCGGCCCGCCGATGTGGATCGCGGCGGCGGAGCCGCTCCTGGGCGGACGCCGGCAGAAGGCGGCCAGAAAGCCGTCGGATCGTGCCAAGCGTCGAGCCATCGGGTCCATGTCCTCGCCGAATGGCGCTGCCTCGGCGCGCAACCGGCGGACGATGGCCGCCAGTTCACCGTCGCGGCCGCCGTACCGCGCGATGCGCGCGGCGGTCGCTTCGAGAAGCGCGCGCGCCTTCCCGAACTCGCCCGCCCGGTTGAGGGCCACGGCCTCGTGCCGCGCTCGTGCGGCGTAGAGCGCCGCCACGGCGCGGTCCACCTTGCGGTCGCGACGGGCGCCGAGAACGGCCGCTTCGTCCGCGCCCATCCATGTCACGTCCAGCGGCGGCGACGCCAACACGCCGTCGCGATCGGCCAGCGTGATATGCACACCCACAGCCTGGCCGACCGGCATGGCTGGCACGTCCACGCGGATGACCACCTCGAACTCCTGGCCGGAGACGAGGTCGCCCAGGCCGATCCGGATCCCGCCGTCGGTCGGGCACCATTCCAGTCGCGTCAGCGGCGCAGCCCGCATGCCTGCCGGAAGTTGCAGCGCCACGTTCGCGTCGCGCGCCACGACCTCGAGGGCCTCGCCCAGCTCGCTCGTCAGCAGGTCGGGGATCTGCGCCGGCGACTCGATGAAGTAGAAGTGCCCGCCGCTCTGCTCGGCCAGACGCTGCAGCAGCTCTTCATCGAAGTCGGCGCCCACGCCGAACGTGGACGTCACGATGTGCCGCGGGCGGAGCGACGCGGCCCGTGCCGCCAACTCGGCAGCGTCGGTGACGCCGACGTTGGCGAGGCCGTCGGTGACCAGCAAACACCGCCCCGCCGGCTCCTCGGCCAAGTGCGGCGCCACCTGTTCGCGCCCGGCCATCCAGCCCCCCGCAAGATCCGTGGAGCCCCGCGCGTCGATCTCCTCCAGACTCCGCAGGGCGTGACGCCTGGCCTCTGCCGACGCGCTCGTGGACTCGACGACCACGTCTACGCGGTCGTCGTACGCGACCAGCGCGAAACGATCGTCGGACCGGAGCATCCCGAGGGCCTGCGTCACGGCCTCACGCGCCAGGCGGATCTTGATGCCGCCCATCGAGCCCGGACGGTCGAGAACGAATGCGACGTGCATCGACGGCCGAACCGCCGTCCGCGGCGCCTCGGGAGCGGTCAGCGTCAGCAGGACGAACCGGGTCGCCGGCGAGCCGGCGAGAACGACGGGGACGTCAGTGCGGAGAGAAGACAGCGTGCGTGGACCGGACATACGCGGGGGCATCCTACGACGAGGGAGGCGAGCCGATCTTGCCAAAGTTTGCCATGCCGTCTAATCTTGTCCCATGAGCACGATGAACATCTCCTTGCCTGACTCGCTCAAGTCCTTCGTGGACGAGCAGGTGACCCAGCGGGGCTACGGCACCAGCAGCGAATACCTGCGCAAGCTGATCCGCGAGGATCGAGATCGCCAGCATCTGAGCCGCCTGCTGCTGGCAGGGGCGTCATCACCTCCGGCTGGACCAGCCGATGCCGTCTATTTCAACGCGCTGCGTGACCGCGTTCCCGGACGCGCCCGGGCGTGACGTCCAAGCCCATCATTCCGCGTGCGCTGGCCAACCTGGATGTGGACGAGGCCGTGGAGCACTACCTGAGCGAGGGCGCCCAGCAGGCCGCACTGGCTTTCATCGAGGCATTGGAGCGGGCCTACACCCACATCGGTCGCCATCCAGCCACCGGCTCGCCCCGGTACGCCCACGAGCTGGGTCTGCCGGGTTTGCGGTCGTGGCCGCTGATGCGCTATCCGCATCTTGTCTTCTACGTCGAGCGCCACGATCACATCGACGTGTGGCGTGTGCTGCATGGTCAGCGCGATATTCCGGCCTGGATGCGGGAGGCCGACGAGCCCCCCACTTCCGCCGCTCGAACTCGGCCCACGCGGTGACGTAGTGCTGCCCGCCGTCAGCTCGCCGTTGCAGTGATCGAAACGCGCGACGTTCTCGATGACGTGTTTCTTTCGGCCGCCGGTTTCCGGGCGCAATCATCTATCGGGAGTGTGACGGGGCAGGTCATGCTGAAACTGCCATGTCGGCCGCGACCGATCGCGCAGGAATTGCGACGATGGGGCCGGCCGGCACCAGCGGTTGGCCGGAATCGGCCGAATTCCGCCACAAGGCGACTCGGCCCCGCCATTGCAGGAAGCCGGGGAGTGGCCCGCGGGTGGTACAATCCTCCCCATGGACAGGCCAAGCGAGATGCAGCCAGCGCGCGCCGAGCCCGTTCGTCTCACCTATGACGACTTCGTCGGCTTCCCGGACGACGGCCGGCGGCACGAGCTGATCGACGGGGAGCACGTCGTGACGCCCACGCCTGTCCTGAGGCACCAACGGATTTGTCGGCGGATCCTGGTCGCCATCGACATCTACCTGCAGTCGCACCCGCTCGGCGAGGTGTTCGGCGCGCCCTTCGACGTCATCCTGTCCGACCACGACATCGTGGAGCCCGACATCCTGTTCGTGTCGAACGAACGCCGCGAGGTGCTGCAGGACTGGGTCCGCGGCGCCCCGGACCTTGTGGTTGAGATCCTCTCCCCTTCCACCCGCCGCAGGGACGAAGTCACCAAGCGCCACCTCTACGATCACTCCGGCGTGCGCGAGTACTGGGTGGTGGATCCGGAGATCGATGTCGTGAAGGTCTACCGGCGCGCGGCCGCCGGTGGGTTCGACCGCGCCGCGGAGCTCACCCGAGAGGCCGAGGAGGTTCTCGAGACGCCGCTCCTGCCAGGATTCTCCGTCCAGCTTGCGGATCTGTTCGGGTAGGTGACTCGCTCGAGGATCCCCAACTCAATGATCCGCGCTGCCATTTCACTGGTTCCAGGAGGACGAGACTCGGGCGTCCTTGGACCACGCGCTCGTGCGCGCAACACGCACCGTGCTCGCGCCGCGTGGCGAACGCGGGGTCTCCGGCCAGAGCCGGAGGAGTGGCCATTCGCGTACTGAACGTCAAGTCGCCATCTGGATGCGTTCTGACGGCGACTTCGGTCAATATCGCAGAGGCGGGTTGCAGATGTGAAGCACCAGACGGATTGCCTCGCGTTTTGAGTGAGATTAGCACGTTTATCATTATTGGCAAAGATTGATAATCTTCGTATAATAAACCCATGGACCCGATCGCCAATCCCTTCGCTCCTGGTGCAGGCACGCCGCCTCCTGAACTCGCCGGACGAGATGAGCTACGGGAGATCGTTCGGATTGCGATCGAGCGCGTGCGTCGAGGTCTCCCGACAAAGAGCCTCTTGATGGTGGGACTTCGAGGGGTGGGCAAAACAGTGTTGCTGGATCGGATGAGGCGCGACGCAGAAGGAACAGGAATTCAGACCCTGCGCGTGGAAGCGCCGGAAGGTCGTTCTCTGCCAGCCATCGTCGCTCCGCAATTGCGCCAAGCCCTGCTGCGGCTTTCCCGCAACGAGCAGGCCAAGGACATGGCCGAACGGGCACTTCGGGCGTTGGCCGGATTCGCCAAGTCGCTGAAGGTGAAATACGAGGACATCGAGGTGGGATTTGACTTCGATCCCGAACCTGGCCTCGCGGACAACGGTGACCTCGAGCACGATCTGCAGGCCCTCCTGGAGTCCGCTGGCGTCGCCGCCCAGAAAGCCGGAACGGCGATGGTGATCTTCGTAGATGAGATCCAGTATGTTGAAGAGGAGGAACTCGCGGCGCTCATCACCGCGCTGCATCGCACGGCTCAGGAACGGCTTCCGGTGATGTTGGTGGGAGCAGGACTGCCGCAATTGAGGGGTCGGATGGGTCGCGCCAAGTCCTATGCAGAACGGCTGTTTGACTTTCCGGAGATCGGTCCACTGTCTCCGGAGGCGGCGAGACTCGCGATCGCCAAGCCGGCGAGAGACCAGGGTGTGGATGTGACACTCGAGGCACTGGACTGCATCGTGACTGAGACCCGCGGCTACCCATATTTTGTCCAGGAGTGGGGCAAGCATGCGTGGGATGTCGCGGAGGCGTCCCCGATCGCCCGCAAGGACGTTGAAGTCGCATCGAAGGCGGCCATTGCCGCACTTGACGAGAGTTTCTTTCGCGTGAGATTTGACCGGCTCACTCCGGCTGAGAGGAAGTACCTTCGCGCGATGGCTGAACTGGGCCCTGGGCCACATCGGTCAGGAGACATCGCCGGGGAGCTGGGGCGCGAAGTGACCTCGCTGGGGCCAACGAGGAACCAGTTGATCTCCAAGGGCATGATCTGGAGTCCCCATCACGGCGATACGGCCTTCACGGTTCCTTTGTTCGACGAGTTCATGCGCCGCATCATGCCAGGTGACGACTGGGCCACCTAAGGTCCATCTTCTGCGTCACAACGACGTCGACGCTCGCCAGGTCCCGGATACGCGCGGTGGTCGAGCCCGCCAGGCTGCCAAAGCGACCGCTGTTCCGCGGGCGCATCCGGAGCCGGGTTCATCCACCGTCTCCCGCTCGACGAAACCGCGGCCGGGATCCGTGCCGCATGAAAGAAACCGAGCCGGCCGCGCCCGGCAGAGAGCAGTCCGCCAACCAGGCACCCGACGATGGCCAGGAACGAAGGTTACGGCCGGACGCGTTTGACGACCATCAGGGTGAAGTCGTCTTCGTAGGCCGGCAGCCCCTGGAAGTCCAGCGTGGCCCGCTTCACGTCGTTGACCACCTGTGCTGCGGACAGGCCTGCCCGGTCGCGGAGCAGCGATTCGAGGCGATGCCGGCCGAACTCCTCGCCCGCCGGGTCCAACAACTCGACCACCCCGTCCGTGTAGATGACCAGCATGTCGCCGGGCTCCAGCACGACGCGCCCCGATTCACCCGCGACGCAGACCGGCATCCCGAGCGCGGGCCGCCCCTTGTCCAGCAGCGTGCACCTGCCGTCGGCGCGAATCAGCATCGGCGGCGTCTGCCCGCAGTTCACATAGGTGAACTCCCCGCTGCGCGGTTCGAGGACGTTGTAGAGGGCGGTCACGTACCTCGAGTGGTCGATCGAATCGAGCACCAGTCCGTGCACCGCGTGCATGACGTCCTCGACCGTGCACGCCCTGCGATACTCGGCCCGCAACGCCGCCCGGAACGTGGCCATGATGAGCGCGGCCGCCATCCCCTTGCCGGACACGTCGGCCACCACCAGCGCCAGCCGCCCGTCGTCCAGCGGCAGATAGTCGAAGTAATCGCCGCCAATCTCCATCGTCGCCTCGTTGACGCCGGCCAGGTCGTAGCCGGGCAGGACCGGGGCCGAGGCCGGGAGCAGGTTCACCTGCACGTCGCGGGCGAGCTCGAGATGGTGCTGCAACTGCTGCTTCTCCAGCACCTGGTGGTGGAGCACCGCCTTCTCGATCGAGATGGCCGCGACCGTGGCGAAGTAGCCCAGCTCGTTGACGTCCGCATCGGAGTAGGCCCCCAGGTCGTCGCTCTCGAGGTTCAGCGCGCCGAACGCCTCCGGCGTCAGGCGATCCTTTGCGGGCCAATCGCCGCTCTGCACCATCCTCGCCTCGAGGTGCGAGAGATGGAGCGCCGGGTGACGGCCTGCGAACCACACCAGGTCGTACCAATCGCGCCCCTTCACGCGTCCCTTCCAGCGACGGCAGAGCACCATCTTCAAGACCTGGCCCCGGGGCCGCGTCCGGACCACACCAGCCGGCGTCCTGATTTCCAGGAGTTGCTGCAGGGTGTCGGCCTCGAGAAACGCCGACGTGATGGCGCTGGCGTGGCGCTTTTCCTTTTCCGCGATGCGAACCTCGAACCCGAACGCGCGGAGTTCCGCTTCCAGCGCGCCGGTGAATCGCGCGAGGGCGAAGTCGCCGTCGGACGCCAACAGCGAGAAGTCGAGATCCTCGGAGGAGCGATCGAGGCCGTGCAGAATACGCAGCGCCGTCCCGCCGTAGAAGGCCGCGAGCTCGAAGAACTTGCTGCGCCACAGTCCAAGCAGCGGGTGAGACATGGGTTGAACCCGATTAACGATCCCTGGAACCTTTGCCATTTCAATTGACAAGGTGTAACCACTAGGAGACGATCGTCCATGTGATTGAGGTTCGCAAGACAGAGGTGTTCTCGCGGTGCTTCGACGGCCTGCGTGACATTCATGCAAGGGCGCGGGTTCAGGCCAGGATTGAACGCCTGATAGTGGGACACCCCGGAGATACCAAGCCGGTTGGTGAAGGAGTCTCGGAGTTGCGGATCGACTATGGACCCGGTTCTCGAGTGTATTTCAAAAGGCGCGGGCGTGATTTGGTGATTCTCCTGGCAGGCGGAGACAAGAGTAAACAGGCCAGGGACATACACAATGCCCTGCGCATGGCGCGGAATATCTTGGAGTAGACAATGGCCAAACTCCCAACCTCTCGCTATGACGTGGCCGAACACCTCCGAACCCCGGAGGAGATGGCGGCCTATCTTGAAGCCTGTCTTGCCGAGGCCAACGGCGATGCGTCCTTCATCGCCAAAGCCTTGGGAGACCTTGCGCGTGCCAAGGGAATGACACAGGTTGCGCGGGACTCGGGCCTCTCCCGCGAGAGCCTCTACAAAGCGCTTTCGGGAGAGCGCACCCCCGCCTTTGACACGATTCTCAAGGTCGTATCGGCGCTTGGTCTGAGCCTGCACGCCCAAGCCGCTCGAGGTTGATTCCCGGCCGCTATATCTAGCAGCCCATAGGCTGTCGAACGGGCTGCCGGAAAGGCGCTGACCGGGAGGCCGTCTGCCTGTAGCGCGCATGGCGGCAGGCCGGTTGTACGCGCGCACATTGGAGGAGGGGACCATGCCGAAGTACGTGATCGAACGAGAACTGCCTGGCGCGGGCGCCCTGTCGGTCGATGAGTTACAGGCCATTTCACAGAAGTCCTGCGGCGTCCTACGGAACCTGGGTCCGCAGATCCAGTGGCTGCATAGCTACGTGACCGCGGACAAGATCTACTGCGTGTATATCGCCCCGAACGAAGCGATGGTTCGCGAACACGCCAGGCAGGGTGGCTTCCCCGCAACCCGCGTGTCCGAGGTCAAGACGATGATCGACCCGACCACGGCCGAGTGAGCCGCCGTCGAACCCGTCGATCGAGAACCACTCGTTGTTCTATCGAGGATCACACGCACATCGTGTCAAGGAGGCATACGGGGAGCGGCCCCCTCGGGGCTATCTCGCATCGTTGCATCGTCGTGTGCTCCGCCAGGTCCAACGCGTCGTCGTTTAGACTGCCGACACCTTCGGCCGGCAGCGTGGCGGTGATGATCGGCCGCGCCTCGGACACCCCGTGGGAGACGGCGATTCCGATGCCGATGGCCGGGGTGAAGAACGCGCCGCCCGCAATGTCGATGCCATTGGTGCCGGGCACTTCGTACCGGAAGGTCCAGCTCGCCGCCTCGTTATAGAGCTGTGTGGTGGCGGTGCTCTACACACAGACGCCGCCCTTTCCGACTGGGGCGAACGATGTCTTGACATCACTTATTCTATAGTTGTAGAACTATAGAGATGAAACGCGCCGCGCTCGACCCGATCGCCCGGTATGCGGACATGCTCTCGGCCATGGGGACCGAGCCGCGCCTGCGGATCATGCGGCTGCTGCTCTCCGCCCATCCTGGCGGCCTCGTCGTCGGCGAGATCCAGGACGAACTGGGCATCGCCGGATCGACCCTCTCCCACCACCTCGACAAACTCAAGAACGAGGAGTTGGTGAACGTGCGCCGGGAAGGCACCTTCCTCAGGTACTCGGCCAACGCCGACACGCTGAAAGAGCTCCTCGCCTTCCTCTACGCGGAGTGCTGCTCGCGCAACAAGGCGGTCGAGCCCGAGTCCATTACACGGCTCTGCAAACGATGTTAGCAGTGGAGCCTTTCCTCTGGGAGCCAGACATGTCGAACATCAGAGACGTCGTCAAAGAAAAATACGGACAAGCCGCCCTGCGCGCCGCGGCGGGCCAGGCCGCATCGTGTTGCGGACCCGGCTGCTGTTCATCCGTGCCGGGGGCCGTCGACCCCATCACCGTTAATTTGTACGACCAGAAGCAGACCGAAGGCCTGCCCGCCGAGGCGGTGCTGGCGTCGCTGGGCTGCGGGAATCCGACGGCGCTCGCCACCCTCAATCCCGGAGAGGTCGTCCTCGACCTCGGGTCAGGTGGCGGCATCGACGTGCTGCTGTCGGCGAAGCGGGTTGGCCCGAGCGGCAAGGCCTACGGCCTCGACATGACCGACGAGATGCTCGCCCTGGCCCGAGAGAACCAGCGAAAGGCCGGCGTCGAGAATGTCGAGTTCCTCAAGGGCGAGATCGAGAGCATCCCGTTGCCCGACAGCAGCGTCGATCTCATCATCTCGAACTGCGTCATCAACCTGTCGGCCGATAAGGACCGCGCCCTGGCCGAGGCGTTTCGCGTGTTGAGGCCGGGTGGCCGGTTCGCAGTGTCGGACGTCGTCGTGCGAGGTGAGATCCCGGCGGAGATCCGCCGCAATGTCGAATTGTGGATCGGCTGCCTGGCCGGAGCGCTCGAGGAATCCGACTACGTGGCCAGGCTGGCCCGTGCCGGCTTCGAGAATGTGTCAATCGAGCCAACCAGGGTCTATCGCGTGGACGATGCGAAGGAGTTTCTCTCCGGGCATGGCTTCGACGTCGATGCGCTTGCCCCCTTGGTGGACGGCCGGTTCTTCAGCGGCTTCATCCGCGCCAGAAAGCCGCTTGCCGTTCCCCAACCCGCGTTGAGACCGTAGACCCACCGGGCGGCTGCCAAGACGGGCCGCCCAGTGTTTCCCCGGCTCTTCCGTCAGTGCTGACCCTGGGGGCCGTGACCTGGCCCGACCTCCCCACTCAGCCCGTTCCGATCGGAATCGTCCAGATGGACAGGCGGCATGTCTGCAGCGCGCCTGACAGTCCCGGGAGTGTCCGAAAGCGGACAACGGCCCACACGACCTCGCCGCTGTCTGTCTGCCTACCGCTTTTCGTCGATCGGCTTCAGCGTGAACGAGTACGCATACGACTGGTTGGCCGGGATTCGGTACGCCTCCATCGGGTAGGCCTGGTGCGACCAGCTGTCGATGCCGCCCACACCCATCTGCTTGAAGTCCAGATTCACGTAGATCTCGGGCCGCGGCGTGACCTGGAAGGTATAGGCCGCCTGCGTCGATCTGTCCGTGAGCGGACCGCCGCCGCACCTCCCACTCCGGCCTTCGTGCGCTCCTCTCCCGTTTCGGCTGATGCGCCGGGTTGACCCGCCACGGTGGCGAGGCGTATAGTCTATCCGTATATCCGGATATTCGATGAACAGGCTCCAATGACCTCACCACCTCAGCTCTTTCACGCCCTGGCCGATCGCACGCGCCTGCGGATCGTGAACCTGCTGGCCCGCGGATCGCTTTGCGTCTGCGACATCCAGCGCATTCTCGCGCAGCCACAATCGAGCGTGTCGCGCCACCTGGCGCTGCTGAAATCCGCGGGACTCATCCGCGATCGCCGTGACGGCATGCGGATCTTCTACAGGTTGACGGTCTGGGATTCGCGGCTGGGTCGCGCCGTGTTGTCTGCCGTTCGGGCCCATCTTGCGACCGAGGCCGACTACAGCGCCGACATCGCCGAACTGACGCGACTCCGGGAGAGGGGCGACTGCCACGAGGAACCGAAAGGCCTCGGCGCCGCCAGGCGCCCCACCCGACGCGCGATCGAGAGCCGCCCGGAGGCGTAAATGGCCGGCTACACGGTACTCTTCGCCTGCATCCACAACGCCGGCCGATCGCAGATGGCGGCCGCGCTCTTCAACGCGCTCGCCGATCCCGCAAAGGCGCATGCGCTGTCTGCTGGCACACGACCCGGCCCGGCGGTGCATCCTGAAGTCGCAGAGGTGATGCGCGAGGTCGACATCGATCTGTCGTCGGCCACGCCGCGTCTGCTGACGGACGAACTGGCCGGGCGCGTCAACATGCTGATCACCATGGGCTGCGGAGAGGAGTGTCCATACGTGCCCGGCGTCGAACGCGGCGACTGGGCGCTGCCCGACCCGAAGGGACGGCCGCTCGCGGAGGTCCGGGCCATTCGCGATGACATTCGCACTCGCGTCGCAGCACTGATCGAGGCGCGGGGGTGGCGCGAGCCGCCGGCCGGCCGCGGCAGGGAGTCTTCAGATGTCTGAAAGAGTCACCTCTCGCCTGTCATTCCTCGATCGGTACCTCACGCTCTGGATCTTCCTCGCCATGATTGTGGGCGTGGGCGCCGGCTATTTCCTGCCGGGCCTCGTGCGGCTGATCACCGCGTTCCAGGTCGGGACGACGTCCATCCCCATCGCGATCGGCCTCATCGTCATGATGTATCCGCCCCTGGCGAAGGTGCGCTACGAGGAACTCGGCGAGGTCTTCAGAAACACGAAGATTCTCGTGCTCTCGCTCGTTCAGAACTGGATCATCGGCCCCGTGCTGATGTTCATTCTCGCCATCGTCTTTCTGCACGATTATCCGGAATACATGGTCGGACTGATCATGATCGGCTTGGCGCGCTGCATTGCCATGGTCATCGTCTGGAACGAGTTGGCAAAGGGCGACACGGAATACGCGGCTGGCCTCGTCGCCTTCAACTCGGTGTTCCAGGTGCTGTTCTACTCCGTCTACGCCTGGGTGTTCATCACGGTCCTTCCCGGGTGGTTCGGCCTGAAGGGTGTCGCGGTCAACGTCTCGATCGGTGAGATCGCGAAGAGCGTCTTCATCTACCTCGGCATCCCGTTCCTGGCCGGTATCCTCACCCGCTTCTCCCTGGTTCGTGCACGAGGACGGCAGTGGTACGAGACGCGGTTCGTGCCGAAGATCAGCCCGCTGACGCTCATCGCCCTGTTGTTCACGATCGTCGTGATGTTCTCTCTCAAGGGCGAGTACATTGTCCAGCTCCCGATGGACGTCGTGCGGATCGCGATCCCATTGCTGATCTACTTCGCGGTGATGTTCTTCGTGTCGTTCTACATGGGCTACAAGTTGGGCGCCGACTACTCGAAGACGGCCACCTTGGCGTTCACCGCGGCAAGCAACAACTTCGAGCTGGCGATTGCGGTGGCCGTCGCGGTCTTTGGCATCCACTCCGGGGCGGCGTTCGCGGCGGTCATCGGCCCGCTGGTCGAGGTCCCGGCACTCATCGCCCTGGTCAACGTGTCGCTGGCGTTCCAGAAACGATACTTCCGGACGAGTTCGACCGTGGCTGTGCAGCGGTGAAACGCCTGGCTGGCACCGCCCGCTTCACCGCCGACAAGCATTGAACCGCTCGCTCCGACTACGTCAGCACAGCGGCCCCGCCAGCCTCGCAGGAGAGCCACAACGGGGCGGCGTCGGTCGATGCGTCGGGCAGATCGTCGTGCCGGCCGACGTGCTCGCTCGTCTGCGGCGAGTGTTTGTGGGCACAGGGCATCGTGCTCTGCCCATAGACCTGTCCCAAGGCCGAAGTCCTGAGCGAGGGACACCACTCCCGGAGTGGTGATGGAGATACAGATGTCTGCGATCGTGTCGCAACGCGTCGCGTCGAAGTCAGGGCCTGACGCGGTTCCCGGTCCTGTCGGATCGCGCCGGCTCCCGCGATACCTGGCTGTTTGCGCGGCCTCCGTGGTCGTGTGGGTCGCCGTCTACGCGAACCTGCAGCCGCTCGCCGCATGGCTGACGTACCGGGTCATCGGTCTCGCGGGCGGATCGCACCTCGCCTCGGCGGTGGAGTTCTTCGTCTTCGAATCGCCGAAGGTGCTGATGCTCCTCGTGGGCGTCGTCTTTGGCGTCGGCATTGTCCGCTCGTTCTTCACGCCCGAGCGGACACGCCGCATCCTGGCTGGCAAGCGCGAATCCGTCGGCAACGTCCTCGCGGCCCTCCTCGGCATCGTCACGCCCTTCTGCTCATGCTCGGCGGTGCCGCTGTTCATCGGATTCGTCACCGCTGGCGTCCCGCTCGGCGTGACGTTTTCGTTTCTCATCTCGGCGCCGATGGTGAACGAGGTCGCGGTCGTGCTGCTCTTCGGCCTCTTCGGCTGGAAGGTAGCCGGCCTCTACACTGGAACCGGGGTGCTGATCGCCGTGTTCTCGGGGTGGACGATCGGGCGCCTGCGGCTCGAACGCTATGTCGAGGAGTGGGTCTTCCAGACGCGCACGGGCGATGGCGGTCTGGCCGAGCAGCGCCTGGAGTGGGCCGATCGCATCGAGGCGGGCTGGCAGGCGATGAAGGAGATCGTCGGCAAGGTGTGGCCGTACGTGCTCATCGGCATCGCGGTCGGCGCCGGCATCCACGGCTACGTCCCGGAACACTTCATGGCGTCCATCATGGGCAAGAGCGCGTGGTGGAGCGTTCCGGTGGCGGTGCTCATCGGCATCCCGATGTACTCGAATGCCGCAGGCATCATCCCGGTGGTGCAGGCGCTGCTCGGCAAGGGCGCGGCCCTGGGCACGGTGCTCGCGTTCATGATGGCCGTCATCGGGCTGTCGCTGCCGGAGACGATCATCCTGCGCCGTGTGCTCGAGCCACCGCTCATCGCGGTGTTCGTCGGCGTCGTCGGGACCGGCATTGTTCTCGTCGGGTACCTGTTCAACTTCATCTTCTAAGGGAGTGCGTCATGACGATCGTGGTCTACGGTCCGGGCTGCGCCCGGTGTCATGAAACGGAGCGCGTCGTGCGGCACGTCGTCGAACAACTCGGCATCACCGCGGACGTGCAGAAGGTGAGCGACTATCAAGCCATGGCGACGGCGGGCGTCCTGGCTACGCCGGCCGTCAGCATCGACGGCGTGCTGAAACTGTCAGGACGGATTCCGAAGGCCGAGGAAGTGCAAGGGTGGCTGCGGGCGTCTACTTCATCCGCAATGGGCGAGGTTCCGTCTCCAATGGAACGTGGGCCTGGCTGTGCAACAGGCTCGGATGCCAGAACAGATCTATCGTCCGCATCGTCCGCAACGCCACGAGCCCGGTCGATTCGACCTTGCCGTCGCTGACGCGCTCCCAGGCGGATCCGTACTGGGCGAGCTGGCCACCATACCGTTCCAGGAGGACACCTTCGTCTGCGGCAGCCTGGTCGGTCTTGTAGTCGATGATTCGCCAGCCATCGCGGGTCCGATAGACGAGGTCGATGACGCCATGGAGGATGGTGGCTGGCGCGTCACTGGCCGGCGTAAGACCTACGGCAAACGGGACCTCGACGTGCACATCGGCGCCGGCGCGAGCCTCCTGCCAGAAGGGCGCTTTCGAGACGGCCTCCACGAGGTCGAGCGCTTCGGGAATGAACGGCCGCAGGTCAGGCGTTTCGACGGTGAGCCAGCGCGCGAGACGATCCAGATCGGCGCGAGTGGAGCCGTCGTGACGCATGGCGTGCTCCAGCAGGCCGTGGATGAACGAGCCCCACGCCACGCCCGCGTCCGCGCGATGACTCGGCGTCTGGGTCGCGTCCGCCACTGCTCCAGCGGCGGCTTCCTGCGCGGCCTCCTTCGCACGCTCCGCCGCAGCCAGTCGTGCCTTCTCACCCGTCACCGTCGTCACCGCCCACGATGGCTGGCGCACATGATCGTGACGTTCGCCGCGCGCGGCGTCGGCGGCTGCGCGCGCCTTCGCGGACAGGTCGACCTTGGCTTTCTTCACCACGGTCTCCGTCGTGGGCACGACCAGTTCGGGAACGCCGGCGAGGAATCCCTCGAACGCACCCCACGCCTGGTTCTTGCTGGCATCGCCCGATCGGCAGACCACCAACAACTCCTTCGCTCGAGTGCCAGCGACATAGAGCAGGCGCAGCCGTTCGGCGTCACGGTACTTCGTCTCCTCTTCTTCGTGTGCCGCCCAGCCAACCGGCTGGCCGAGCGTCGTCCGCATCCAGGGCTTGTCGCCTTCGCGCGCAATCTCGAGGTGGCCTCGCGCCACCCCGCACTCGCGAGCGATTCGCACCACCACCGGAAACTCGAATGCGTGCGTGGCGTCCGCCAGGAACACCACTGGCGCCTCGAGGCCCTTGGCCTTGTGAAGATTCATCAGGCGCACGACATTCCGCCGGCCCGGCTCCAGGGGCATCGCCTCGGACTCGCTCGATTCATCTTCTTCGTTGAGCGCCTCAGCCGCTTCGGCCAGGCCGCCGCCGTCCTCGACAACCTGCCGGACTCGGTCGATGGCTTGCAACAGGTGCCCGGCACGTGCGCCCCCGGGGGTGGTCGCCGCCAACGCGAGCCAGCCGGTCTCCTCGAGAATGCGCGCGACGGCCGCCGCCAACGGCAGGGTTCGCGTGCTGCGCCACATCACCTGCACCTGGCGCATGGCTGCCAGGACGGGGCCGAACTGCACCTCGAGCGCCGTCGCCTGGGCATCGTCCGTGACTTCGGGTAATGGTATAGACAGCTCGAAGCGTCCGCCGGCTTGGCGAAACCGGAACAGCTCAGGATCACTGAGGCCGAAGAACGGGCCACGCAACACGCCGACCAAAGAGACAGAGTCGAGCGGGTCCGCCAGCGAGTTGAGGAGCAACGCCAACGCGCGGACTTCACCCGACTTGCAGAACAGCCCGGCGCCGCTGACGTCAACCGGAATCTCCAGCGCGTCGAATGCCTCTGCGACAATCCGGAGACGAGGCCTCTGCCTCGTCAGTACCAGAAAGTCGCCGTAGGTGCGGCGCTGACCGGCGACCTCGGCCCGGACGTAGGCCGCAATACGCCTGGCTTCCTCTTCGACAGACGCCGTACCCTTGCCAGCGTCCTGGACGGTGAGCTTTGCAACACGCGGTCCCTCCGGGCACTCGGACTCCTCGCGCACGGGATCGAGTTTCTCGAACCGCGGCGAGTAGGGGAAATCCCAATCCGCAAAGAGCGGCGGAAAGACGGTGTTTGCGAGTTCGCACACCTTCGGCAGCGAACGAAAGTTCGCGGTCAACGCGAGGACCTCGCCGCCCGTCGCCTTGATGCGCTGGGCCACGCGGTTGTAGATGTCGATGTCGGCTCGGCGGAAACGGAAGATGGACTGCTTCGGATCGCCGACCACGAACAGCGCGCCCGGGCGCAGCGGAACGGCAAACGGATCGATGGACGCCACGACAGCATCTTCGTCCGCCGCGAGCATCAGGAAGATCTCCGCCTGGATCGGATCGGTGTCCTGGAACTCGTCGATGAAGAGGCGCTGATACTTCTTCTGGAGCGCGCGGCGGACTGCCGGCCGCGAGCGCAGCATGTCGGCGGTCACCCGCAGCAGGTCCACATAGTTGACCACGTTCTGACGGCGGCGCGCCTTTGCGTAGAAGTCCCGCGCCTCGATCAACACCGCCATCGCCAGCCGGTGGACATAGGCTCGCCATGTCAACCGGAACGGCTCGACCACGTCTGCCTGGAACTCGGCCACGAGCCGCGCGACTTGCTTGCCAATGGCCCGGTCCCGGCCGACCTCGGCGCCCCAGAACTTCTGTGTGACCTTCGGCTTTCCCCAGGCTTGCAAGAAGCCTGCGAGCGAGGCCGGCCGCTCCCGAGGCGCCAGGCGGAGCCGGCCCTCGAACTCGTCGAACCGCCGCTGGACGGGACAGGTGGTGGCCTCGTGAAACTCGGGCGGCCGCAGCGCCTGCAACTGCTTCCAGAACTTGTCAACCGCCCTCCACACCGGCTTCGGATCCGGCGCCTCGCCGGATCCCATCTCGAACCGCACGTCCTCGTGTTCGCACACGATGGCAAACGGGCCGTAGAGATCCTGGGGACGAATGCCCGCGTCGAGCAGGTCGATCATCGGCCGGAGTCCGCCCGTACGCGCCTCGACGACAAAGTCGCGCCAGGCTCGCCGCTGACGCTCGAGGTTGTCGATGTCGCTCAGTTCTTCGAAGCCGGGCGCCACGCGCGCGTCCACGGGCCGCTCGCGGAGGAGATGCGCACAGAACGCGTGGATGGTCCCGGCGAACAGCCGCTCCATCCCCGCGAGCGCGGTCTCGAGCCGCTCGCGTTCCGCTGCGAGCGGCTTCTGGCTCAGTCGGTCTTCCACCGCCAGCTGGAACCGGCCACGCAGTTCGGCGGCCGCCTTCCTGGTGAAGGTGACGACGGCCAGGTGCTCCACGGTGCAGGTGCCGGCCGCGATGCCCGCCGCCATCCGCATCGCAAGGCTGTACGTCTTGCCCGACCCGGCGCCAGCTTCGACCAGGAAGTTGGTGTCGAACTCGGAGAGCAGACGGTTGCGAACCGGTTGATCGAGCGGCAGTGTGAGCGGGCTACTCATGGTTGTCTCTCAGGCGGCGGAAGGACTCCAGCGCCACGCCGGCGTCGTGTTCGATCTTGCTCATGGCACGACTCACGTCCTCCGCATGACAGGCCGCCGCCAACTGGCACCACGTGCATGCTGTCTCGGAGTCGGCCGACACAAACGCGCCATTGCCGAGGACGTCCGTCAGGTCGCGCAGCACGCTGACGAACTTCGCCTTCGACGGCGCGGGAATCACCTTTCTGCGCCGGTGCCCCTTCACTGCGGGAAACAGGTATACGCCTCGGACAACCTGCGCCTTGGGGTCGCGCGACTTCAACAGGGCCGCAGCGGCCGCGCCGTAGACGGCGTGCTGCAGGCGCGTGCCTCCCGCGAACTGGCCCACCCAGGCGTCAGGCCAGTAACCGCCCGTCTTGTAGTCGGCCACCTCGTATTCGCTGGGTCCGACGCGGTTGATACGGTCGATCCGCCCGTGCAGGAAGATCCGCCGCCTGCCGCCGAGGTCGATCACGACTGGCTCCGCGCTCGCCAGCGGTTCTTCCTCGTCGGCTTCCAGCGGAAATCCGAACGAGACCTCGAAGCCGAGGGGTTCCTTCCCATGGAGCCCCTCGCACTCGGCCTCGATGAAGGCGTCGAGGTCGTCGAGGAACTCGCGCGACTCGCGCGCGAAGACCTCGTCGGAAGGCGGCGGCATCTCCACGCGAAGCTCGTCGAGACGCTCCTGGCCCCATTTGCGCAGACGCCGGCGGTCCACCGCCAGGCTTGGCTTCCGTATCTCTGCGCGGATGGCGCGCATGATGCGCGCGAACAACGCGTGCAGTTCTATCCCCTTCGTCGCCGGATCGAGCCAGGCATCATCGTCAGGCCGCCCTTCCTCGATGGCCTTCACCCCCAGCCCCTGTTCCAGGAAGTAGCGCAGCGGACACTTCGCGGCGTTCTCGAGCGTCGTCGCGGACACGGGACGCTGTGTGCGGCTGGGATCGAGGACCGGGCCGGCACTGGCGACGTATCCGTCGTATTCGGTGAACCCGTCCGACGCCCGCTGCTCCTCGGCGTAGATGCCGCGTTCGAGCGCAGGATAGGCAGGCAGGATCGCGTCACGCGCCGTGCTCGTGGACTTTGTGTGGGCCAGCCACCAGCCCGCGTCGCTCACCGCCCGGGCGGCCGATGCCGGCACCGCGGACACCGGCTCGCCGAGCCACGTCCCGAGGTCCTCGTAGTTGAGCGTCCGGTCGCCCTTCATCAATCGGAACGCTTGCAGAACGATCCACGATGGAAAGGTCTCGCGGAACTCGCGCGTATCGCGGCACGAGAAGCTGAGGCAGACGCGCTCGGCGGAGGCCCCGACTGCGGCCAGGCGAGAGAGCGCCGCGAACACGGCCTCGTCCAAGCGGTGCGCCGACGTGCGAAGTTGCCGGTTGATGGCCGCCCGCTCGTCGTCGAGAAGGACAGCGTCCTCGACCGCCGCCGGAAACACGCCGCCCTCCTGAAGACCGACCACGAAGACCAGACGACGTCCGTCGAAACCGGCGTCGGCGAGCGTGGAGACGTGCAGTCGACCCGGGCGAGGTCGGTCGCGGCCCACCGTGAGCGACGAGACACGCTCACGCATGAACTTTAGGCCGGTTGCCAACCCGCAACGGTAGTCGCCCATCGCCCGGAGGTCGGCAAGGGCCTCCCCCACCGCAACGTACGCGATCGCGTCGAGGGCGCTGGCTCTCCCGGCGTTGGCTTCGAGAAACGCGGCGGCGCACTGGACGAGCGAGGTCAGCGGCACGACGCCGGCACCTGCGCCGCCTGGCTCCGGCACGCTGGACAGCACACCCTCGACCCACTGGCGCAGCGTGGTGGTTTGCGCAGCCTTCCGCATATTCCACGCGCGGTCGTCATCGCTCAGCTCGGCATCCCCCGCGCGGCGTTCGTACTTCTCCGCCAGCCGCGTCAGCGCGGGTGTATAGGTGTCGCGGCCCCACGTGGCCTCCGCCTTCAGCAGCAACCGCGCCGCCTGGCCCGCAGAAACACCCGTGTCCGTGTCGTCGAATGCCCGGGGCGCGCAGTCCCCCGACTGCAGGAGGCGACGCAGGTCGCCCCCGGTAAAGTCACTGGCCACCCA
>JANYLG010000181.1 GCA_025363775.1 Acidobacteriota bacterium
CGCTCGATGCGGTGCTCGAGGCTGCCCCTCCGGGCTCGTACGACGGCGTGGTGGTACTTGGCGATCTCGTGGGTTACGGGGCGGAGCCCAATCTCGTCGTCGATCGGGTCAGAGCGCTCTCGCCCGTCGCGATCGTCCGCGGCAACCATGACAAGGTGGCGGGAGGGCTCGAAAGCGCAGTGGGGTTCAACCCGACAGCCCAGCGCTCAGCAACGTGGACCAGGGATGCACTGAGCCGCGAGACCCGCGAGTATCTCGTCGCGCTCCCGGAGGGCCCGCGGGTGTTGGATGATCTGGTGGAAATCTGTCACGGGTCTCCGGTCGACGAAGACACCTACATCGTTGGCGAACTCGACGCCGCGGAGGCGCTCATGGCCTCTCGACGCCGCGTCTGCCTGTTCGGGCACACCCACCTGCCAACCGCGGCCGCGCTCGACACCAGTCGGTCGGTTGAAGTGCTGTTCCACCGCGCCCATGGCCATCAACGCGTGACGTTCAGCGACGGCCGCCGCTACCTGGTCAACCCAGGCTCCGTCGGCCAGCCTCGGGACGGCGACCCGCGAGCCGCTTTTGCGGTCTTCGACACCGAGGCGCTGGAGATACACATTCAGCGCGTCCAATACCCGGTAGAGCAGGCTCGCGACCGGATCCTGGCAGCGGGATTGCCGAAGGCGCTTGCCATCCGGTTGATGCACGGTCGCTGAAAAACAGGTCGGACCCCGTCAGTCCCGGCGCTTTGCTGCCCGTTCTTCGCGGCGCTTCAACTCGACCGCAAACGCATCCCGCGCGGCGCGAGACCCCAGAATCCAGCCAATCACGACGCCGATGAACGCTACGGCCGGGATGTAGATGAAATGACCGGCCCCCATCTCGCCCACGCGTTCCTCCGATCGTTGTCGTCCGCCGCACCAGTGAAGCCCCGCCTAAGACAGATTCCAGGGACCCCACAGAAACTTCCTTCATTCGTGACGATCTCAGCCCTGGAAGATGTCTAGCGTCGCGCGCTCTTTTCCCCGATCTTCGCAGATAGCTCCTGCATTTCCAGTTCGACCTTGACCAGCCGACGCCAGATCGTCCAGAGATAGACGAGCAGGACGGCCCAGACGAAGCCGTACGCCGTGATCAGCAGCGTCGAGGCCGGCAGCTGGTCCTGCTGCGGAAGGGACTTCACCGGGACAAACTGGTCTTGCGGCTCCTGTCCCACCGCCTGTCCGGCGGCCGCTGGGGTGGCGCGAGGCGCACCGGCCTGGGCCACCAGGCTCGCGCCGCTCATGCCCACCAGCCACAGGCCAATCATCCATGTCGTCAGTTTCATCATCGTCACTTTGTGCATCGCGCGCCTCGTTGGCAGAACCAATCTCACTCTTCGCCGGCGATCAGGTACAGGTGCTCGACATCGGCGCGGCGTTGCTCCAGCCGGGCACGCACCGCGAGCAGCAGGCCGAACAGCAGCATGAAGGCGATCACGCAGAACCAGAACGGGCCGCGCATGCCCGGCGACAGCGTCGGCACCACGCGCGTCGTCGGGTGAATCGTCCGCCAGATATTGACCGACACGTACACGAACGGGACGTTGGCCATCCCGAAGACGGCCATCGCTGCGCCCAGCTTCTCGGCGCCCGGCCCGCCAAACCGGCGCACCAGGAGGTAGGCGACGAAGATCATCCACATCAGGAGCGTGGACGTCAGGCGGGCATCCCACTGCCACCATACCCCCCAAGCCTTCCGCGCCCACAGCGGCCCCGTCACAAGCACGATGAGACCGAAGACGACCGTCAGTTCGGCGGCTGCCGCGGCGATCCGGTCGGCCTCGGGGCGTGCCTTGAACAGATAGACGGCGCTCGCGATGCCGCAGATGAAGGCCGACAGGAACATCACCATTGCCGACGGCACGTGATAATAGAAAATCTTCTGCACCAGCCCCATCGTCGCCTCGTACGGGGCCCGGGCGACCATGATCGGGGCCACTGAGAAGAGCACGACCGCGAGCAGCACGAACAGGGGATAGCCCTTTTTCATCTCTTGACTCCCTCAGGCAGCACGCTCGTCACTCGGTCATCAACGGCTCAAACGTCCAGAGCGAGAGGGTTACGAATACGACATCGAAAAATGCGAGCAGGGCCAGCCACATTTGCGCGAGGTCAACGGCCGGCACCGGCTCGAACAACGCGGCGGTACCCCGAACCCCGGCGATGATGACGGGAATGGTAATCGGATACAGCAGGATCGGCAGCATGACATCGCGGCTGCGCGCGCGGACCAGCATGGCCGCGAACAAGGTGCCGACGGCCGAGAAGCCCACGGTCCCGCTCACCAGGAGCGCGATCAGCAGCAGCGGCCGATTCCAGATTGGGGCATGGAAGAGCAGACCGACCAGGGGCACGAGCACCGCCTCCACGATCAGGAGGAGCAGGACGATCCCGAGGAGCTTGCCGACATAGATAGCGGGCCGGCTGACCGGGGCCAGCATCAACGCCCGCAGCGTCTCGGAGTGCCGTTCGCGTTCGAATGTGCGCCCGAGGGCCAGAGTGCCGGCAAACGCCACCGAGATCCACATAATCCCGGCTGCGGCATCCTCGAGCGGCCGTCCCTCCTTCACCAGGGCGAACGCGAAGACAAGGACGCACGCGACCGCAAAGAACACGGTGGTATACACGATCTCGCGGCTTCGCACTTCGACGGTGAGATCCTTCCGCATCACGAGCCACGCGACCTTCAGGAACATCGGTCCCCCACGGCGACGTGCGCACGATAGTGCTCGCGAATCCGCCCGTGCGCATCGTCGAACGCCACCAGACGCCCGTCTTTCAGCACCGCCACCTTGTCGAGGAGTCGCTCCGCGACATCCAGGTCGTGTGTCACGACCACGATAATGCGATCGGTCGCGCGGAGTTCATGGAGGCGCGCGACCAACGCGGCCACCGACGCGTCGTCCAGCCCGGTGAACGGCTCGTCGAGCAGGAGCAGGCGCGGTTCGTGGAGCAGGGCGCGCTCGAGGGCCAGCCGTTGACGCATGCCCCGCGAGAAGCCCGACACCACGTCCCCGCCCCGAGCCGTCAGGCCCGCACGGCCAAGCGCGGTCGTCACCCGTTCGCTGACCGCCTCCACCCCATACAACCGCGCAAAGAACTCCAGATTCTCGCGCGCGGTGAGCTCCGGGTACAGGTGAAGATCGTGAGAGAGGAAGCCCAACCGGGCGCGCAACGCCGGACCGGCCTGCCCGGCCGTGTGCGAGCCGTAGCACACCTGTCCGGTGGATGGCGCCAGGAGCGTGGCGAGAATCGACAGCAGCGTTGACTTGCCGGCGCCGTTCGGACCGAGCAGCCCCAGCACCTCTCCGGAGCGACACGTGAGCGAGACGCGCGCGAGGGCGCGTCGGCGGCCGTAGTGACGTGACACGTCACGCACGGCCACCTCGGTAAAGTCGAAGCTCACGCCGCCAGCCCCTGCCCGCCCCGCGGACCCGTCGCCTCCGTGTCGAGTTCCCCGTAAATCCGCTCGAGGTCCGACAGCAGTTCGACTCGTCTCGATCCGAACGCCTCGTCGCCCACCTGGCCGGCCTTGTGCAGCTGCTCCAGCCGGAGGAGTTCGGCAAACAGCTGCTCCCGCCGCTTCTCGACCTGCTGGCGGGCGCTGGCCGCGGCTGATCGGCCACCGGTGCCCAGCGCACCCCAGAGGCCGCCCGCGAGCACCAGAGCGGCAAGAGCGAGGGTCGTCGTGCGGGGCCACGTCGAGTGATGCGGCAGGCCCGTGATGTCGAGGGCCAGCACGTCTCCCGCCTCGAGGGCCGGCCCCGTTCCAAGCAGGAGAGGCCTGCCGCCCTCATTCGCGTCGCGGATGTTCGTCAACTGGGGCGAGGTCACGGCCATCGCGCCCACTTTCTCGGCCATGAGGACGACTTGCCCGAGCGCCAGGGGCAGCTTCTGGCGAATCGACACGCGGACCGCCGGCGGCAGCGAGTAGGCGAGTTGAACGCTCGTCACCCCCGGCGCGAACGGGCCCGTGACCGTGACCCTCGGCCCCTTGGCCACCGCATTCGGCGCCGAGCCTTCGAGGACCGTGGCGTTCTGCGCCCCTGGCGGCAGGTCGAACACGATCGGGTCGGTCTTGACCGGCGTCTGCCTGGCGTTCACGAAATCGAAAAGGTAGTACACCTGCAGGGCTTCGTCCTCGAACTGTGTGATGACGCGCGACTGCCCGCCAATGGTCACCGTCCCGGCGACCGCGCTCTTCTCCATCTGTTGGCCGGCCGTCTTGTCGGCCGCCACCAGCAGCAGGACGACGCCTGACTCGGCGGGCAGCTGGAACTCCTGCGATTCGATCCGCTCCCCTGCCACGGTGGCCAGCACGCGCACCGAAGAGCCGGGCGCCAGACCGCTGGCCACCGCACGCCCGATCTCGTCGGTCTTCACCGTCTGCGACTTCCCGTTGACGATGAACTCGACGTCGTGGCCGACGATGGGGTTCGAGAACTGACCGCGAAGCAGTCGGGCCCCGACACTCCCGGCGGCCAGCGTACTTTCCGGCCTCGGAATCCCCGACATCGCCTTCGCATCGGGCATCCCGGCCGTCCTGCCGGCGCCCCCCATCTGGGCGCGCGCCGGAGTGGACGCCGCCAGGCTGCCGAGCACGATCGCCACGACCAGGAGCTTGGCGGCCGACCGCGCGCCAGCCGCGGTCTGCCCGGCGTCGCGTGCCGGCCGGGCGGTCATCGCCTGCCTGGCCGCCAGTTCCTTCTCGATCAACTCCCTGTACGCGGCGCTGCCACTGTCCAACTGACGGATGACGCGTACGGCCCGTCCTCGCAGCCTCGCCGTCATCTCCTGCCAGTCGGGCTCGGACACCTTCCCCATCGCCCGATCGAATTCCAGTTCCTTGATCGCCCGCAGCACGAGGGTCTTCTCGCGCTCGAGCGCCGCACGTGTCCGCCCCCCCACCATCTCGGGCGTGTCCACGGCGTCAGGCTGGGCCAGCGGCCACAGCATTCGGTACGCGGCGTAGGCCGCAATCCCTGCCGTCATCACGGTCAGGCAGACGAACACCACGTTCGCGGGCCGCGTGCCGCGAACGGCAACAGCCGCCACCGCCGACGCGATCAGTGTCATGATCAGGAACAAGTGCCACGGCTGGAAGCCGGGTACCGCGTCGTCGTCGACCGCGGGGATGTTCTTCGCTCGCCTAGTCGAGGTCTCTGAGCTCATCGTCTAGCCGCGCCTCCAGTTCCTTGTCTGCAGCTTCCGTTGACGGCGCAGCGGGGGCAGGCGCAGCCGTGGCGGCGGTCGCCGTCGAGTGTCGTGACCATTTGATAGCGGCGCCGCCGATCAGCAGCAGGCCGCCGGCACCGAGCACGTAGGGCAGGAGCCACGCGAGACGGTTGAAGCCCTTGTCGACCGGCATCGCCAGAGGCTCCTGGCTCCCGTATTTCTTGATGTAGTACTGGAGCACCTGGTCGCGGGTCAGGCCCATCTTCACGAGATTCCCGATTTCCGCGCGCATGTCGGCCGCGTACCCGCACGTGCACTCCCCCACCAACTGCCGGCCGCACGTGCCGCACATGCAGATGAGGGACTTGTAGAGGTCCTTCTCGAGCGCCGATTTCGGTACAACCGGCGTGAAGGCCGGGTCCACGACGTGCTGAGCTCTGGCTGGCGCCCCCATCAGCACGAGCATGAGGAGCAGCATGCCGATCGAGGAGGGCGCCGGCAACTTGGCCGCAGCGAAGCCCAGCACCTGCTCGGGCAGGAGCGCGATCATCGTGCCGAGCGCCATGATGCCGAACCCGACCCAAATCCAATCCACGAGCGGGTTGATGACGACCTGCAGGCTGACCGACTGGTCTTGCAGCTCGAATCCCGGCATCACGATGTAGAGGTCTTCCGCCGCGCTGCGACGGATCGCCACCCGGCTCACCGGCTCCTGCTCGTGCCGGCGATACAGCCACTTGCCGGGATAGGCCTTGCCGAGTTCCTTCCCATCGTGGAACACGGTCAGATGGCCCGTGATCATCTGTTTCTGCCCGTCATCGGTCACCCGCACGCCGTCGTTCCGGATGGCGTAGCGCCCAACCCGCGCCTGTTGCCCGGGCTGCAACAGCATCTGCTCGTCAACCTTGAACGCTTCCCCGGTGAAGCCGAAGAACATGAGCACGATGCCCAGGTGAACGGTGTAGCCGCCATAGCGGCGTTTCGACCGCGCCACGAGGCCCACCATCGCCGTCAGGTAGTCGGTGCCGGTTCCCTGTTTCCGAACGGCGGCGCCTCTGACGAACTCCTGGATGATCGTCACGCAAACGAACGCGCACAGTGCGAAGCTCAGGCCCGCCGGCCAGAAGGGAATGCCCGCGAAAGAGAGCGCCACCGGCGTGACCACCCCGACGATCGTCGCCCAGAGGAACTGCTCACGGAGGTTGATTACCGTGGACTTGCGCCAAGCCAGCAGCGGCCCCACGCCCGTGAGGAACAGCAGCGCCAGACCGATGGGCAGCATCCACTTGTTGAAAAACGGCGGGCCGACGGTCAGCCGTTCACCCGTCAGCGCCTCGCTGATGGTCGGGAACATCGTGGCGAACAGCACGAACATCGCCGCGAAGAGCAGGATCCAGTTGTTCGCGAGGAACGCGGCCTCGCGTGACACCCACGAGTCGAGCTCGTGCCGTGAGCGCAGGAGAGGCAGCCGGTAGATGACGTAACCGAAGCTGACGGTGAGGATGACCACCATGAAGCCGGTGAACATCCACGCCAGCTGCCGGTCCTCCCCGAACGCATGCACCGACTGCACCACGCCCGACCGCGTCATGAACGTCCCGAAGATCGTCAGGAAGAACGTGACGATGACCAGCGTGACGTTCCACACGCGCAGCATGCCGCGACGTTCCTGAACCATCACCGAGTGCAGGAAGGCGGTGGCCGTCAGCCACGGCAACAAGCCGGCGTTCTCGACCGGGTCCCATCCCCAGTAGCCGCCCCAGCCCAGTACCTCGTACGCCCAGATCATGCCGAGCGTGAGGCCGAACGACAGGAACAGCCAGCTGACCATCGTCCATCGACGGACGGCGCGCAGCCACGAATCGTCGAGGTGGCCGGTGATGAGCGCGGCGAGCCCGAAGGCGTACGGAATGGTCATCCCGACGAACCCGATGTACAACGCCGGGGGGTGAATGGCCATGTACGCGTTCTGCAGCAGCGGGTTCAGCCCCCGTCCTTCCGCCGGCGCCGTTACCAGGAACGTCTCGAACGGGTTCTTGTGGATGACCATCAGGAACAGGAAGAACATCTGCACGACCGAGATGATGGCCACGACGTAGGGCATCAGCTCGCGGTGCCGTTCCCTGTTCACGTAGACGGCGGTCGACCCGAAGACGGCCAGCAGGAACACCCAGAACATGATCGAGCCGTCCAGCCCGCCCCAGTAAGAGGTGAGCTTGTAGATGAACGGCTGGACGCTGTCCGAGTAGTGCTGAACGTACTTGATGCTGTACTCATCGGTGACGAACGCGTGGATGATCACCGCGGTGCCGACTGTCAGCAGCGCGGCCACCAGATAGAACGCGCCCACGGCGCTGTCCACCAGGCTGCGCGACGCCCGCCGGGCGCCGGCAATCGCCGCGGCCGCCGCGTAGGCGGAGATGACGAACGCTGCGAGGAGCGTGAATGTGCCGAGAGAGGCCATATTCCTACTCGCTAACCGTGCACGCCGTGACCGTCCCTCGGCGCGTCACCGCGCCGGGCAGGCGGCTGTGGCAGGAAACAGATCCGGGTGCAGTGGTAAACACGCGCTGACGGGAGAGTGCAAGCGTTGGCCACCTGGCTAGTTGTCCGGAGCGCCAGCGGTCTTCTTGGCTTCGTACTTCGATGGGCACTTGGCCATGACGCCGTTCGGCGACACGTGGAACCCGTCCGGCTCGAGCCTGCCCTTCAGCACGACCTCCGCGTCATCCGAAAACGTGTCCGGCACGATGCCGGTGTAGTGTGCCAAGACCACGCGGGCATCGTCGCCGACCTTGCCCGTCACCTTGAAACGGTACTCGAGCGAGTCGCGCTTCCTGAGAATCGAGTCTCTGACAACGTACCCATGCAACTGGAGATTCTTCCCTTGCCAGTCGACGGGGTTCACCAACACCTCGTCCACGTGCTTGTAGTACTCGGTGCCATCTCTCAAGGTCGCACGCAGCAGGCCGGCCAAGGCGCCGGCCAGTACGACTACGGTCAGTCCGATCTTGACGGCCTTATTTGGCATAGACCCTTTCGTGGGATTTTCCCCATCCAGAATATCGCCTCGGCGGCCGATGGTCAATCGGCCTGCCGGTTTGCCGGCATTCGGATGGCAGGGTCGCGCCATGCACCAGGCCGCAGATCGGCAAGCAACCGGTAGACGCGGGCTACCGGAAGACCGACCACGTTTGAATACGAACCGTCAATTCGGGTGACAAATCGGGACGCCAGCCCCTGGACGGCATAGGCGCCGGCCTTATCACGGGGTTCTCCGGACGCCACGTACCAGGCGATTTCCTCTTCGTCCAGAGCTGAGAACCCGACCGTCGTCGATTCGCAAGCGGAAATCTCACGGTCTCCCACACGAGCCGCGACCCCGGTCAGAACCTGGTGCTCGCGTCCCGACAGCAACCGGAGCATGCGGGCGGCGTCCATCTCGTCGACTGGCTTTCCGAGGATGAGTTCGTCCACCACGACGGTGGTGTCGGCCGCGAGCACAATCTCGTCCGCGTTTGCGCAGGCGGCGGCCGACGCCTTGTTGCGTGCAAGCCTGATCACGTAGCCGGCTGGCGATTCGCCGTCGATCGGGCGTTCGTCCACCTCGACCGTGCGGACGGAGAACCGGAAGCCGGCGGCGGTGAGCAGGTCTGCCCGCCGCGGCGAAGCTGAGGCGAGAATCAACACCCGGCGATCTTACATCCTTCCGGAGCGCCCGCAGGGGCAACTGCGTCGCCGCTGAAAAGGGTGGGCCTGTCGGAGGGCATCTCTCTCCAGGTCTGTCAAGGAGTGCGCACGGAGCAATCTACAACGGCCTCCCACTGAAAACCAGCCGGCGGCGCGCGGAATAGTGAGAGAATGCCCATGTGGAGCCATTGACCGCTATCCTTCCGTCAGCCGTCCGCACCATCCTCCAGAAGGGCCCGATGTCGC
>JANYLG010000186.1 GCA_025363775.1 Acidobacteriota bacterium
TCGGGGAACTCTTTTCGCACTTGCGGCTGTGCGGGCCGATCGCCCTTGAAGTCGGCCAACGCGGTGGGGTGGCGGCGTTGCGCGAGGAGCAGTTGTTGCGTGCCAGAGTAGCCGATGAACGAGTACTCGCGGGAGAACTGCGTTCCCACCCGGCTGTACTCGCGGCGGTAGAAGAACCGGAGTGGATCCGGCGTCGTGTCCTGCTTCACGCCGTAGACCGCTTCGTCGATGACCCCCAGGCTCACCTGTGCCCGGACAGGCCTGCCAGCCTGGTCCTGCACCTTGATGGTGAACGTCGCCGGCTGTCTCGGCCTGGCGACCTGCTGATCTGCCTGGATGGCCACGGTCAATTGCTTCGCGACGGCTGGCACCTTCAGCCGTCTCTCGGCCCGGTAGAGGCGGTCGTTCTTCAGGAAGGCCAGGTTGACGTACACGTCGCCAAGGTCGCTCTCGCCGATCGGCACGTCGATGACCGCCGAAGCCGGGCGGAACACACGGCGCCACGCGACCTGGCGCGCCTCTTTGGTCACGAGGATCGCGGCTGCGGACGCCTCACCTTTGATCGCCAGGTGGGCGACGTCGCCCGGCTGGTAGGTCTTCCGGTCCGGGATCAGTTCCAGTTCGAGTTCGCCTTCTCCGCTGATCCCCGAGTGTCGTCCTGCCACCCACGCGAACGCCGTATCCGAGACGACCCGTCCCTCGGACGATGCCTCGGCGTGGAACTGGTAGCTCCCGGCTTCCCCGGGCAGGGTGACCGTCCACGTCGCGCGTCCGTCAGCGTCGGTCGTGACGACTCCCTCGGCCAGGCGCGTGGCGTGAGGCTTCTCAAAACGGCCTTGGTCGTATGTCAGCCGCTCCAGCGCGACGATGACGCGGGTGTCCGGCTGCACGACCCCGACGTAGTCCACTGCCTTGACCGACACGGTGGCCTGGCCGCCGGCGGAGTAGGCGTAGTTGTCGGTTTTCGCGACGAGCATGAACCGGCCGAACGTCGCGTGAACGATCGTGTTGCCCGCCACTTCCCGACTGCTCGCATCCGTCACGCGGGCCTCGATGCGCACCGAGTAGTCGTGCCCTTCCTCGTTGGCCTCGAGCGGGATGCTGATCTGGGCGACCCCCTGCTCGTTCAGACGGGCCGTGCCCTGCCGCTCTTCCTCTCCGCCGAACCACCACTGTCCGGGCCCCTGTTCATCTTCCCCGTCGTCCGACCAGCGGATCGGGGAGTAGTAGGGCTGCCGGTGCGCGCTGTACTTCACGATGCCGTTGGCCACCGGCTGTCCGAAGTAGTACCGGGCGCTGATGGTCGTCACGGCCTTTCCTCCCTGCACCACGAACCGCGCCGCCGGCGTCACGATCACTTCGAATTCGGGCTTGCGATACTCCTGGACCTCGAAGCTTCCCGTCGCCTCGGCATCCTCGCTCGCGATGCGGACGGCGTAGTGGCCCAGGGCGGATCCCCGCGGCAGCGGGATCGTGGCGAGAACCGAACCGAACTCGTCCACGGGCACCTGTTGGCGGAAGACGACCTTGTCATTCGGGTCCGCCACGCTGACCTCGACCTGCTTCCTGTCGAACGGCGCCAGCGCGTCTAAGATTCGCCACCGGAGGATTCCCTTGACGTTCACCTCGTGGCCCGGCCGGTAGATCGGCTTGTCGGTATAGATGAAGCCGGTGAGATCTTTTGCACGCTCCGCGAAGAACCAGCTGCCAGGGTCGGTGGCGGCTACCTGCTTTCCGCAGCGGACGACGGCCACGACGTCTTCCGGCTTCCTGTCCGGTAGTGCGGCCTCCCAGGTTCCATCCGCGTCCAGCGTTCCGCTGGCGACCACGGCTCGGTTTGCGATGACCTCCGCAGCGCATCCGGACGCCGGCTCGCCCGTGAAGCGGTTCGCCGCGAACATGACCAACTGACCGGCCGAGGCCTTCGTCACCAGGCCGAGATCGGACACGACGACCACGGTGTAGGCCTTGAACGGCGCGCTGACGGCTTCGACCACGTAGACGCCTTCGCCGGGCAAGTCGAGCGGGATGCGGCGAGCCTCCGTCTCCCGAACGAGCGGGAGTGTCTCGCGCCACGCGGTGACCAGTTGCGCGCGGTTCAGCAAGGGCACCTGCGCGAACTGGCGGTACTCGAGGGGCTGTCGCAACGCAATCTGTCCCCGGGCGACGGTCTCGCGGCGGGCCCGCCGGTAGGCGTGACTGAACTGACCCCGCACGAAGCCGACAATGGTGTCGCGACGGGCAGCCTTCCACCGGGCCATCCGCTCCAGCGGCGTGCGTTCCTGCGGCACGACCGGCGCCTCGCTTCCCAGCATATGGGGATCGCGGAGACCGGCGAAGAATGTGAGCGGGTCTTCGACGCGGTACACCCGGAAGTCGAGCGACGTCACGCGACGGAACATCAGGTCGATGGTCGGCCGTTCCTTCGTCGTCGCGACATGACTGCTCGCCAACGAGAAGGCAGGACGCGTGTCGGGCGCGTCGGACGCCTGCGCACTGACCGGCGGGGCGGAGGCGAAGACGGCGGCCAGCGCCAGCATCAGCGGGACCAGCAGGGTCTTGCGCGCGGCTGCGCAGTGACGACGAAGCGGCTTGGTCATAGGAATGCCAGGCGGAAGACGCCGACGAAGATCGGATTCTCGGAAACAGGACGCCATCGCGGGGCCGGGTGACGGGCGAGATCGAAGGCGCGCGCCTTGCGCACTTCGCCCGATCGCGCGCCATCAGGCCCTGTGTGGTAGACGATCCAGTCAGCGGCGGTGCTGTCGAAGACCGACGGCCCCACGAAGACCATCAGGTGGTCCGGCGTGGCGCCCTCGGCCTGGTGAAAATAGAGCAGATCGCCCGGCCGGGCCGCGTTCATCGACCGCCCGACCAGGCGGGCGTTGTACTGGATGATCGTGCGCGCGTCCGCGAACTCGGCGTAGCGGTCGCCATCGATGCGAAACAGCGGCCAGGCACCGTTTCGTGCCGGCGGCGGCTGGCGCACGTCGGCGTACGACGGCATGCCGGGCAGCGACCAGTGGCGCAGCCACTCGGCACTATGGGGACGCAGCGCTTCGCGCAGTGCGTGGCGCACGAGGCCCGCGCAATCGGTGACATCGGCCGTGGGCCGGTAGAACTGCGCGTCCGCGAGGACGATGAGCCACGCGCGGCACGCGTTTCTGTCGGTGTCGTCGAGCAGGCGAATCTGGGCGGGAGCGCACGTCAGACAAACGGCTAGCCCAGCGGCCGCTAACAGCGAAGCGCGCATGGCAGAGAATCTACCTGCTGGAGTGACGCCGCGCAAGCCCTGTTACGCGACCCGCATCTTCACCCGACGCCCTCCGGTGCCGGCGCGGCCGGAAGGGAAACGACGACGGCCAGGGACCCTCGTTCGGCGATTGGTGTGGCAATACGTCCGCCATGGGCCGCGATGATGCGAGACGCCAGCACGAGCCGAAACCCGAGGCCGCCCCGGTATTCGTCGAACGTGCCTTCACCCGGGCTGGCCAGGATCGTGTCAATCGTCCCCTGTTCGGCGATCGCGATTCTCAGGATGCGCCCGTCGGGAGTGTCCGCGACCCTGCACACCGCCATCATAGACGTCGGTTCCGACCGCTCGCGGATGGCGGCGGTCACCAGCGTCATCAACGCCGACGCGAGGCGAACAGGATCCCCGAGCACCTGCGCCCGTTCGTCACAGCGTTGAACCTCCAGGGTGATCCCGCGATCTTCACCCTCGTGCACGTCCCTGGCCAGTTGGGTCAGAATGGAAGCGAGGTCCACGCGCTCGCGTCGGAGGCTCGATGGCCCGGCCTCGAGACTTGCCAGGTCGCTCAACTCGTTCAGAAGGCCGGCGAGCGATCCGCACGACTTCTCGCTCTCTTCCACGAGTTTTCGCTGCTGGTCGGTGAGCGTGTCACCGAAGTAACGCAGTAGCATTCGCAAGTACCCGGCGACGACGGACACGGGGGTGCGGAACTCGTGAACCGCCAGCGAAAGCAGCTTGGCGCCATGGTCGGGATGATCGGTCATACAGCGCGGCGTGGTGTGGTTGAAGCCAAGCTTGCCATGCTAGCACGTGCCCCCGGCAACCCTGAAGGGTCGCCCTCCCGCCGCGTGCCCCCCGGCAACCCTGGATGGCACGGCGGACAAGCTGGAATAACCAGGGACGCCCGGGGGTTCTCATCTTCAGCGGGCCGTGGCGTTCTGTCGGCGGCGGAAGGCCGCGCCACGCCACCCAAGGCTGAGATTGTCGCGGGTAGACCACGTGCGTGAGGGGTTGCTGGATCCAGTCTCGACAAGTCCGAGGGAGAAGGTGATGTTGATTCGCCCGGCTACGGAGATTCCATCTTCCGAGATCACCGACGAACGGGTGTATGTGCGGCGTCGCGAGTTCCTGCAGGCCTGCGGGCTGGCGGCGGTCGGCCTCGCCGCGAGCCCCATCGCCGTGAACGCCCAGGCGGCGGCGCGACCGCGCAAGCTCGAGAACGTGGCCAAGGGGCCGTTCGGGACGACCGAGGCGTTGACCCCTTACGAAAACGTCGCGACCTACAATAACTTCTACGAGTTCGGCACCGACAAGTCGTCTCCGGCCATGACGGCAGGCTCGCTGAAGAGTCGTCCGTGGACGGTGAAGGTTGACGGCGAGTGCAACCGCCCGGCGGACTACGATATCGACGACTTCATCAAGCCGCACTCCCTGGAGGAGCGTGTCTACCGCATGCGGTGTGTCGAAGGCTGGTCGATGGTGATTCCGTGGGCGGGTATCCCTCTTTGCAACGTGCTCGAGCGGTTCGAGCCAACCTCGCGCGCGAAGTTCGTGGAATTCACGACCCTCAGGGACACGCGCCAGATGCCGGGGCAGCGGAGTTCGGTTCTCGATTGGCCCTACGTCGAGGGGTTGCGCCTCGACGAGGCGATGCACCCGCTGACGATTCTCGCGGTCGGGTTGTACGGGTCGGTGCTGCCAAACCAGAATGGGGCTCCGCTGCGCCTCGTGGTGCCGTGGAAGTACGGGTTCAAGGGAATCAAGTCCATCGTGCGCATTCGCTTCGTGGACCATCAGCCGGTGGGCGCCTGGGAGCGACAGAACTCCCGCGAGTACGGCTTCTATTCCAACGTCAACCCGCAGGTGGACCATCCGCGGTGGAGCCAGGCGTCGGAACGTCGCCTCGGTGAGTTCTTCAAACGCAAAACGCTGATGTTCAACGGGTACGGCGACCAGGTGGCGGGCATGTACGCGGGAATGGATCTCAGGAAGAACTTCTGATGTCGTCCGCCCGGTGGATTCGTTTCGTGCTGAAGCCGGCCGTCTTTGCGGGATCGCTCGGCCCCCTGGGCGTACTGGTCTTTTGCGCCGTCACCGGCGGTCTCGGCGCGAACCCGATTGAGGCCATCACCCACGGGACGGGGGACTGGACGCTCCGCTTCCTGCTCCTGAGCCTCGCGATCACGCCCCTCCGCACGCTTACAGGCTGGAACCTGCTGGTCCGATTTCGACGGATGCTCGGGCTGTTTGCGTTCTTCTACGCCAGCCTGCACCTGCTCACGTACGTCTGGCTCGACAAGTTCTTCTCGTGGCGGGAGATTGCCCGCGACATTCCCCGGCGACCGTTCATCACGATGGGGTTTCTCGCGTTCGTGGTCTTGGTGCCGCTGGCGGCCACCTCGACCGCAGGCATGATCCGCCGGATGGGAGGCCGCGCCTGGCAGCGACTCCACCGCCTGGTCTACCTGTCGGCGATCGCGGGCGTCGTGCACTATTGGTGGCTGGTGAAGGCCGACGTCAGCCGACCGCGCGTCTACGCGATGGCGCTGACCGTTCTGCTGGGTTCGCGCCTGTTCGTCGCCTACCGGAAAGCCGGCGGCGTCACTTCGCCGGTTCGGCCTCGCGCTTCGACCTCAGCCACCCGATAATGACCGGGAGCAGCGACAGGCAGATGACCACGGCCACGACGAGGTGGATCCGCTTCTCGAGGCCCGGGATGGCCCGCCCGAGGAAGAACCCCGTCAGGCTCATCGAGCTAATCCACAGCACCGCGCCGACGACGTTGAACGCCGCGAAGCGACGGTAGGTCATGTCGGCCGCGCCGGCCACGACGGGCGCGAACGTGCGAACGATCGGGATGAACTGCGCGAGGATGATCGTCTTGCCGCCGTGGCGTTGGTAGAAGGCGTGTGTGCGGATGAGGTGCTCCCGACGGAAGAGCAACGAGTTCGGCCGACTGTAGAGCGCGTGGCCCGCCTTGTGGCCGATAAGGTACCCCGTCGCGTTGCCGACGATCGCCGCAATGATGAGGCAGGGGATGAGCGTGGCAATACTCAGGTCACCCCGCGCCGCGAACAGTCCGGCCGTGACGAGCAGCGAATCCCCGGGCAGGAAGAACCCCACCATCAGGCCGGTCTCGGCGAACACGATGAAGATCAGCCCGTACAGCCCCACGAGCCGGATCAACCCTGGGACGTCATAGACCGTCCGGAAGAACTCCTGGATCACTTCCACGCCGCACGCTCCTATTTTCGTTCGGGCACCACCGAAAACGGATAATTATAGCCGAAGGCCGGCGCCGCGTTCCGGGTGGACTGGCCTCAGTCGATACCCGCGTCATGCAGGAGCGGCTGAACGGCACGACTCTGAGGGAGGAGATCTTTTGCCCAGGAGCGCCTGCCGATGGCTGCCGGATGCACTGGTGAGCATCATCGGTCCGTGGCGGCGGTAGAGTTCAGATTCACGGCGTGTGTGTTCAGAGGTTAGACTGAAGGTCCACAACACGGACGCGACCCCTTCCAGGGCGGACCGCTTCGCCGGAGGACCTGTGGCCGATCTTCTGGAATGCCTGATTCAGATCAAGGGTGTCGGCGACACGCCGCGACGGTTGACCTGCCGCGTGGAGGACACGTTCGAGCGCGCCTCGTCACGTGAGGCGGCCGCAGATCTGGCGCGCGCGGTCGCCTCGCGGCTCGCGACGGCGGAACTCCGATTCGGCGAGTGCCTGTCGCTGATGCTCTCGCACGATCGCCCGATGCTGCCCCCCGTGATCACCGCCACACCGGACGGGCCGCTCTCGGGAACGCCTCAAGACTGGCAGGAGCGGTTCGTGGCGCGTCGCGGAGAGACGATGCGGGCCCTGGAGTCGTGCTCGGCCGAGCAACTCAACAGGATAGGCATCGAACCTTCGCGCGGCCCGATGACGGTGGCGGATCTCGTCGCGCTGATGCTGGCGCACGACACGGACACACTGGGCGAGTTGATCGCCAATCGGCTGGGCCGATGACGGGCTGGTTCTGAAGCAACCAGAGGAGCGACGGGGCAGTGTGCCCTGGTACGCCGCGGCTCGAGCGGGCGTAAAACGTTTTACGCGGCGGCGCGCTGCCGCTGATGAGACGACGATCGCACGGCTGGACGCCTGTTAGCCATTCTGGCTGATGTGGTGGGCGGTCGGGACCGTCCGTTCCTGCGCGTTCTCCTCCTTCTGGCGCGCGAGTTCCTGCCTGGCTCGTGCGGCCATGGCCGTCGCCATCGTTGCGGCGCGCCGGTCTTCCGAGGATGGATCGCCCGGTGCGAACGTGGCCTGCGCGATATGCTGAGCCTTGCGCAGGGTGGCCTCGGGATCTCCCGTCACCTCGCTCGTGTCGATCTTGACCTCGCCGCTGATGGCGTAGAGCCGTCCGTCGGGCCCGGCCTGGTAGGTGAAAGTCGGGCTGCTTCCATTGCTCCCGATCGCCGCCGCGTGGGC
>JANYLG010000009.1 GCA_025363775.1 Acidobacteriota bacterium
CCCCGTGTTGCGGTTGCGGATGTTGTACAGCGCAATCGACTCCAGCGTGTTCATCCCTTTCACGCGGTCCAAGTAGTCGGGGACGCCGCTGCTTCCCCACTCCGCTCCTGCGCGCGGGTAGCTGTTGTAGACGTACACCAGTCGCTCCGACTCAGGAACGGGCAGCGGCCTGAGCAGCACCGAGTGGACGATGCTGAACAGCGCCGTGTTCGCGCCGATGCAGAGCGTCAGCGTCAGGAACGTGGCGACGCTGAACGCCTTGTCCTTCCAGAGCGACCGGACGGCGAAGAGCAGGTGTTGCATGGCAGGAAACTCAGAAGCGGGCAGCTGACAGCTGGCAGGTGACAGCTGGCAGCCGACAGCTGACAGCTGGCAGCCGCCGGCTGATCGCTGACCGCTAACAGGAGGTCGCCGACTCTTCATAAGACGAAAACCCGATCTCAATGGTTCGGTCGCCGTCGGCGGAAGGACAAGACCGTCCGGTTTCGAACGCCGGCGCGGCATCGGACAGTTCCTGCCAGCGACGGCTTGCGGTTCGATGCCACAATCGGTGTGTTCCCATGGCATCGGGACGCCATCCGGACGCGGCATGGCTTTCGCTCGAGTCTCTGCGCCGTCCGGCCGGTGGACGTTTTCGGAGGAATAGGAAGTGGCTGCCTACCGCGTGGCGAGTATCGTGGCGATCGTCGTCTTCAATTCGGCGGCCTCGACCGGTTTCGACACGTAGCCGTCCATCCCGGCGTCGAGACACCGCTCGCGATCGCCCTTCATGGCGTGCGCCGTGATGGCGATGATCGTGAGTTTGGATCCGGTGACGCGCTCGCGCGCCCTGATCGCCTGCGTCGCCTCGAACCCGTCCATGCCGGGCATCTGCACGTCCATCAGGACGAGATCGAACAGGCGCCGCGCCGTCGCGTCCACCGCCTGTTCCCCCGAGGACACGATGGTCACGTCGTGCCCCCACTTCTCGAGGAGGCGGCCGATCAGCCGCTGGTTGACGGCATTGTCCTCGGCGACGAGCACGCGGAGCCGGCGGGTGGCGTCGGCCGCGAGGCCTGGCTGAAGCAGCGGGGGCTGGCCGGCGGTCACCGGCGTGCCGGCCGGCGGCAGGCCCAGCTTCACCGTGAAGGCGAACACGGTGCCCTTCCCCTCCTCGCTCTCCACCCCGATCTCCCCCTCCATCAGCTTCACGAGCTGCGCAGTAATCGTCAGGCCGAGGCCCGTGCCGCCGTAGCGCCTCGTGGTGGACCCATCGGCCTGCGTGAACGGCTCGAACACGGCCTTGATCTTGTTGGGCGGAATTCCGATGCCGGTGTCACGCACCTCGACCGACAGCATCGTGCTCCGGATCTGGCGACCCGCCTCGCGGAAGGCGAGCGAGACGGAGCCCGACTCGGTGAACTTGATCGCGTTGCCCAGGAGGTTCACGACGACCTGCCGAATCCGGCCGGGATCGCCAACCACCACGGCCGGCACGGCGTCGTCCACGGACCACCGCAGGTCGAGCCGCTTGTCGGCGGCAAGCGTCGAGAAGGGTTTGACCGTTTCCCTGACGAAATCACGGACATTGAACGGGATGGTCTCGAGTTCCATCCGGCCGGCGTCGATCTTCGAGAAGTCGAGGACGTCGTTGATCACGGTGAGCAGCGAGTGCGCCGAGCTGCGAACCATCCCGAGTTGTTCGCGCTGATCGTCGCTCATCGGCGTGTCGATGAGCAGCTCCGTCATGCCGAGGATGCCGTTCATCGGCGTGCGGATCTCGTGGCTCATGTTCGCGAGGAACATGCCCTTCGCCTGGTTGGCTGCCTCGGCCCTGGTCATCGCGCGGGCCAGCTCTTCCTGGACCTGCTGCCGCTCGACGACCTCCCGTTCGAGCCTCGCCTGCGCCCGGCGACGGCCTTCGACCTCGGCGCGCAATTCGGTGGTGCGTTCGTCCACCAGCCGAGCCAGCGTTTGCTGGCGCGCCTTCATGGCGCGATCGCGCAAGAGGTAGACCGTCGTGCCGGCCAGCAGCAGCGCAAGCCCGCACAGCGCGTAGAACCAGGAGGCCTGATAGTAGTGCGGGCGGATGCGGAACGACAGCGTCGCGGGCGCCTCGCTCCACGATCCATCCTTGTTGCGGGCGGAGACGCGGAACACGTACGTTCCTGGCGGGACATTCGTGTAGAAGGCGGTGCGACGCTCGCCTGGCTCCACCCAATCCGGGTTGAACGGGTCGAGGCGGTACCGAAACTGGATACCGTGCGGCGAGCGGTAGTCGAGGGCGGTGTACTCGAACGTGAGCTCGCCCGAGCCGGGGGGCAGGACCGTGTCGATCACCGGATCGATCTGATTGCGGCCGTAGAATATCCTCTCGAGGCGGACCACCGGCACGCCCACAGCGACGGGCCGCGCGTCCACGATCGCGAATCCCCTGATGCCCGCAAACCAGAGGCGACCGTCCTGCATCTTCCACGCGGCCGGCTGCGATCCGCCATTACCCTCGGTGCCGCGCAGGCCGTCGGCCACGGCGTATCCCGTCGATCGGACGCTCTTCTTCACCCCGGCGGCCCAGTCGTTCACGTCGGCCTTGAGCACCTTGAAGATGCCCCGGTTGGACGACATCCACAGGTAGCCGAACTCGTCCTCGAGAATCGCGAACGCGGCATTGTCGAACAACCCCTCGCGGGCGGTGACCGACTTGATGCCGTCCTTCACCCGGCTCAGCCCGCCCCCGAACGTCCCCGCCCACACCACCCCGTCCCGGTCCTCGTAGAGGGAGAGGATGAAGTTCTCCGCCAGTCCGTCAGCGGTGGTGTAGGTCTTCGCCACTCCGTCCTTCACGCGCGTGAGGCCGCGATTCCCGGCCAGCCAGAGCGCGCCCGCTCTGTCGATCAGCATCGCCTGGATGGCCGGCGAGATGGCGTCCCCGGCAGGGCGGACGCTGAGCAGGCGCCCACCCTGGAGGGCGCAGAGGCCCGCGTTGGTCCCGATCCACAGCGGGCCACCTGGAGCAGCAACGAGGGAGCGGATGCCCGATTGCAGGACCCGGTCGGGATCGGGGATGCCCACCACCCGCCCTCCGACGATCTTGCAGAGGCCGCGCGGCGTCCCGACCCACAGCACGCCAGCTGCGTCCTCGGCCAGCGTCATGATGACGTCGTCAGGCAGACCCTGCTTCGACGTGAACGTGGTCACGCGGCCGCCGGACAACCGCGCGAGGCCCGCGCCGTTGGTGCCCATCCACACATCGCCGGACCTCGCCTGAAGGATCGCCTGCACGTCGTCTGTCGGGAGCCCTTCGCGCAAGCCAAAGCCCGCGAAGGGGGTCTGCCGGAGGCAGGTGAGCCCGGAATCGAAGAGCGCCACCCAGACGTTCCCCTGCTGGTCCTCGAGGAAGCCCATGACGTAGTTGCCCGCAAGCCCCTCGGCCTTGCCGTAGACTTGAGCCTCGCCGTTGTGCAGCCGCACGATGCCGCGGCGCTCGAGACCGAGCCACATCGAACCTGCGCGATCTTCCCAGATGGCGTGGACCGAGTCGTCCGCGGGGATGGGCACCCGCACCGCCCGGCGGCCCTCGATCCGCGCCAGGCCTCGACTTGTTCCCACCCACATCACGCCCCGCCGGTCCTCGTACACGTCGTACACGCTATCGTCGGGCAGGCCCTGCTGGACGCCAAACCGCTCCAGCCGGCCGTCGACATACTGATAGAGTCCGACCGCGCTCGAGAACCAGATCGAGCCGTCACGGGACTGGTAGATACGGACGGCGCTGAAGTCGCCGGTGCCTGGCAGTATCGCGGGCTGGAGCAGCCTGCCATCCTTCAGGCGGCACACGCCGTTGGCCGTGCCGATCCAGAGGATGCCGTCCTTGTCCACCAGGAGCGAGCGAACCTGGTCGGACGGGAGTCCGTTCGGCGTGCCCAGCCAGCCGAACCGGCCGTTGCGATACGACAGCAGGCCGGCATCGGTCGCGACCCAGAGCGTTCCCGCTTTGTCCTCGGCCAGCGCCCGCACGTTCTCGCGTCGGAATTCGGGAACAGAGGCCCGGTCGAACACCGTGAACCGGACACCGTCGAACCTGACGAGGCCCGCCTGGGTGGCCAGCCACAGGTAGCCGTCGCGGGTCTGGATGACGGCCTGGACGCTGTTCTGCGGCAGGCCGTTCTCGATCTGATAGGAAACCGTGTGGAACTGCGTGATGCGCACTCGCGGGTCGAGCGCCGAGGCAGGGCGAGCCGCGCAGAGCGCCGCCACGCAGACGATCGCCAGGGCGCACAGCCGGCGCGCAGGGCGCCACGAACGGGAGAGCCGGGCAAGCCGTTCCATCTGAAGCACTGCGGATGAGTTGACCGGCCCGGAAAGACACCGCGGCCGGACCCGTCCTGTCAGATTATCGGCAAATCGCCCGCACGCATGATGGGAACGGCAAAGACGCTTATTCGTATATGACGCGCCCGGCGGCCTTTGCCGGGTCGCGCAGGTAGGATCCCACGCCCTTTTCGATCACGTCCTTGTACCGGGGCACCTGGGTGATCACCAGCAGTTTGTCGGGGTGATCCTCGCCCCACGTTTCCGCCACCTGGAGCAGCGCCGACGCGTGGCGCCCGACCCGCACGTCGATCGGCCACCCCTTCTCGTCGATCTTCTCGAACAGGAGCCCGTGCTTCCCGGCCTTCACGACGAACTCGTCCTTGCCCGTCAGCAACTGCTCGCGGGTCGTGATGCCGCGCGTCGCGTCGAGAAACGGCTCGGGCGCCTCGAAGAGCAGCGACAGCGCCGGCGAGTGGTCGCCGATCTCGCGGTGGGAGAGGCCATGCAGCGTCCGCGGCGAGAACTCGGTGCCGATCTTGAACCCTTCATTGTCGGTCAGCGTCATCGACACGATCGTGGCCATGTCCTGGCCGCGCTGGTGCGTCACGATGGTGCTGATGACCGGGTACTGCAGCTCGGCTTCGTGCAGGTCGATGACGAGATCCACCTGCTCGCGCTTGATCAGCTCCATGAAGCCGTAGGCGGTCTGCTCGGTCAGCGTGCCGTTTGGACGGCCCGGCCACGCCCGGTTGACGTTGCGGATGTCCACGAATGCCAGCTGCTGGCGGCTCGGATAGTGGAAATACACCTCGGGGTCCGGCCACTGATCGAGCGGGTTGGTCCAGCGGTCGCCCATGCGGAAGGTCTGCGAACCCCACCGCGTGACGATCGAGAAGTCGGGCGGATACGCGCCGCCCAGCCGGGTGACGGTTGACGCGCTGCGGTTCGCCGACAGGATGACGATGAGACGGCCTTTCTGGACGACCGCGTTCTCGGCGAGGATCCACGCGACCAGGCGGCCCGCGGGCTCCTCGGGATGGGATCCGCCAAGCACCAGCATCGTCGCCCCGCGTTCCCTGCCCTCGAGGAGGTAGACGTTGCAGTTGTTGGCCGTGCCGCGCAGCGGCTCGAAGTAGTCCGCCAGTTGCTTCACGGCGGTGACACCAGGGCCCAGGACCACGGGTTCCTTCAGGCGGCGGCTGTGGTAGAAGCTGGCGCCGGATGTCGCGAGGAGCACGAGGCCAAGGCCGATGATGACGATCTTCTGCGCAAGGAGGCGGCTGGTCATGGCGTCACCTCACTTCAGGCGCAGCAGCCGAAGCAGGAACGGCAGCAGCACGATCACGTAGAGCACGTCGCGCTCCCACTTCCTTGACTTCAGCAGGTTGACCGCCAGGATCACCGAGACGAACGCCACGAGGGCGTAGTAGAACAGTGTGACAACAGGCATAGGGCACCCCGGGGCGACAGCTGGCAGCTGGCAGCTGGCAGCCAGTCCGCTGCCTGCTGTCCGCTGCTCGCTGCCCGCTACAGTCCTGTCAAGAACGCGAGCTTCTTCGAGTACACGACCATCAGCGTCCCCATCACGACGATGATCAGGGCCGGCACCAGGCAGGCCCGCAAGAACTTCCCGTACGAGCCCTTGTAACCGACCACGTCCACGGTCAGGCGGCCAATGATGGCGGTCGGCGGCAGCGCGTCGCCAAGCGGCCAGATGAGGCTCATGCCCGCGAGCGCGATGATCGGATCGAGGCCGCGGTTGTTGAAGAGCAGGATGAGCGGCACGCCGATGACCGGCGCGGCGCCCCACATCAAGACCGCTTCGGACGCGGGCAGCACGATGAACAACGTGGCGTAGACCACCCACATCGGCAGCGTGACCGCGGTCACCGCGAGCAGGCCGCGCGCGCCGGTGAGCGTCATGATCTCGACGAGGATCCCGACGCACGTCAGCGTGCCGAGCAGCGGCAACAATTGGTCCACCGTCTCGCGCGCGATGCGGAAGAACTCGAGGCGGACCGGCGACACCAGGTACGACACGAGACCTGCCGCGGCGAACATCAGCGGCAGACCGACGATCGGCGTCGAAAACGGCCACTGCCGCCCCGCGAACACCAGGCCGCCGAAGACGACGAACGGCAGCAGCACGCGCCACCAGGCCATCCCGGCAGGCGGCGTGGGCAGTTCCTCCAGCGCCTTCGTCACGTCGGACCCCTCGCCCTTCCAGCCCAGGATGAAGCTGGTGAGCAGTCCGGCCACCAGGCAGGGCAGCATCAGGGGCCAGAAGAAGCCGACGTACGGCATGTTCACGCCGGCCGCGGTCATCATGGCCCACAAACTGACCGGCGGCGCGGCGGCGCTCAGCCCGGCGTTGAGGAAGATCAGCGCGGCCGCCCGGTGCTTCGGGATGCCCATGTAGTGCAGCACCACCGCCACGAGCGACCCGGTCACCAGGACCGTGACGCTGCCGGCGCCTGTCAGGGCGCCCGGCACGAGCAGCAGCACCGTCAGCAGCACGAGCAGCAACGCGCGGCTCCGGTGAAACCGCTTCAGAATCGACCGGACGACGAACACGACGCCTCCCGACTCCTTGAGGAGGTTCATGAAGAGCGTAGCGGTCACGAAGATCAGGTTGATGTCGAGATAGGTGGCGGCCCCCTCGGCGACGTGGCGCGCCGGGAACCCGAACCCGGCGACCAGCGCGCCGCCCACGGCCGCGCTGAACATCGCCAGTTCCGTCGAGATCCGGAAGGCCCGGACGACGACGTAGACCACGACCATCGTGGCCAGCACGATACCGGCCTGCGTGAACATGCTCACTGGTCGGCTCCTACTTGCCGAACACGGTCTTCAGTACGCCGTTCAGGTCCAGGCCCTTCTGGTACAGGATGACCGGGATGTTGAACTTCTTCCCGATCGCGGTGAACCGGCCGTCTTCATCGCCGTCCTTGCGGACGATGAGCATCTGCGCCTTCGGGCAGACGGCGTCGATCGACATCTCGTCCGAGTTGTCGCCAGGCGCCGCGTTCTTCGCCCGGCGCTCCATGCCCTCGACGTGCGCGCCGATCACGGTGATGCCGCGCTTTCTGGCTTCGGCAATCAACGCGCCGGCCCGGCTCAGTTCCTCGTCGATCGACACGCCCGCGCCGCCCATGCCCTTCAGGCTGCTGCCTGTGACGATGATGAGCGTTTTGTACGGCTTGGCGGCCAGGTCCTTCACCGACCCGGTGTCCTTCAGGTCGTAGTCAACCTGCAGGCGGCGCAGGAAGACGCCGACGGTGACGGCGCCAGGGCTCTGCCCGCACGAGGTGAGAAGCACGGGCGCCTGTGCCTTGGCCGCTTCGGGTGGGCCAGGGGCGGGCTTGGCGGCTTGGGCGAACAGCGGTGAGACCGCGAAGCCGAACAGAAGGGCCAGGGCAAGACCGACCCACCGACGAAACGAACAGATCATGGCAAAGCCTCCACGGAAAACGGCCACGGGAATCGGGGCCGGGTGTCATGTCGCGATCGTGCCGCGCCCAGATGCCAGAACTGTAAGGCGAACCGCGCCCGACCGTGTGCCGGGCGAAGAATATCAGATCCGGCGACACCCGGCGCGTCGTATCGTGCCAACAGTCGTATCGTGCCCACGCCGGAGCGACCGCAAAAAAAGACCGCTACTTTGTCGCCAACTCGACCGTCGCCAGGAAGACCAGGCGCGACAGGTCTTCCATAATCTCCGGCGTGATGATGTCGATCGAGTCCTTGCTGGTGTGATACGAGGCGTAGGGCAGCGGCTTGCTTCCGAGGGTCCCGAACGAGATCGTCGGGACGTTCGCCCAGAGGAAGTGGGCGGCGTCCTGGCGCGGCCGTGCGAGGTTCGCGTTGGCACTGGCCGACACCGGCCGATGGATGTACTTCTTGTTGAGCCGGTCGATCACCTCCCACAGCTGCGGGAAGTTCCGGCCCGATCCGGCGCTGATCGACTCGCCGCGCCCGACGCTCTCGAGGTTCAGCATCGCCCTGGTCTTGTCGTTCGGGATGAAAGGGTGGGCCACGTAGAACTCGGAGCCTTTCACACCCTGCTCCTCGGCACCGAATACCACGAACACGATCGAGCGCTTGAAGGGGATGCGTGACGAGGCGAGCGCCTCTGCCACGCCGAGCAGCACCGCAACGCCCGACGCGTTGTCGTGCGCCCCTGGCATCAGGAACGGGTTGAAGCCGAGGTGATCGAGGTGGGCGCCGATGACGATCGCCTCCTGTTTCAGGACGGGATCGGTGCCCTCGATGAACCCGACCACGTTCGAGCCGACCCCCTCGGGGTGGTACTCGGTGACGTTCTTCATCGTCATCACCTTGCCGGTGGCGAACGAGGCCGGCGCGAGCGTGGACCGGATCGCCTTCACCACGTCGTCGCGCTTCTTGCCGGTGCCGGCAAACACGTCGTCCCACACGGCGCGGCCGACGTAGGCGAGGCCGAGCCCCTTGACGAATACGCAGTTGGGGTTGGCGAGGTGATAGTTGTAGACCATCCCCGCGGCGCCGTGCTTCGCCGCGTTCTGCGCCTTGTAGTCATGGAACGAGTACGGCCGCCACTTCTTGAAGAGCTCGGGGTCGCGATCAGGTCCCACCGGCGCTTCCGGCTCCATCATCACCAGCTTGCCCTTGACGTCCACGCCGGCGTAGTCGTCGTAGCCGAGCTCAGGCGCCGTGGCGCCGTAGCCCACGTAGACAACCTCGGCGGTGACGGTGCCCGAATCGGAGGTCGAGCCGGGGAAGAACTCTTCCTCCAGGACGTACGGCCGCTTGATCGTCTCGCCGTTTGGCAGCTTGATGTCGAGGCTCAGCGACGCGCCGGGGAGGACCAGGGTGTAGGGGTTGGGAAACTTCTGGTAGAAGGTGCCCTGGTCGCCGGCCGGGTTGACCTTCCAGGATGCCAGCAGGTCGGCCGTCCACTTTGCAATCGCGTCATACGAGGCCGTCCCGGTGAGCCGCCCCTGGTACTTCGGCGACGCCATCTCCTTCACGTAGTCGAGGAGGGTGTGGCTGGAGACGGCGTGCATGACGGCCATCAGGCGGTCTTCGCTGAGCGGGTCGCCCGATGCCGGCTGCCGGGATTCCTGGGCGAGGACGACTCCGGACAGGAGAATGACGCCGCAACAGAGCCAGGCGAGCCGTGAACGATGAAGTCGTGCGATCATAGAACCTCGAAGCGGGGCCAAGCAGGACGCTGAAGAACTCATCCTGAGCGGAACACGGACAGCGGAGGACGAGAAATGCAAGAACCGGCCAGATCCTCCGTGCTACGTTCTGCCTTCACCGTTCAGGCCATTGTCAGCGGCCCGCTGACCCCAGGTTTGCAGAAGTGCGGCGCAGGAATACCACGCGCGCAGGTCGGATGCAAAGGGTTTTTTTGGAGGAAGGACGCGAATGCCGCTTTTTGAGTATCGATGCGAATCGTGCGGACACAGGTTCGAGCAATTGACGCGGGCGGGAGTGACGCCGTCGTGTCCAAAGTGCCAGGGCGGACAGCTCGAGAAGCAGTTGTCGGTGTTTGCCGTCAGCGTGTCGGGATCGTCAACCCGCTCCGGTATCCCGGCCGACAGCCCGTGCGCCTCGTGCGGCGTCCCGGGCGGACCGGGGGCGTGCGGGATGGCGGGAATGCACTAGGACGAGAGGCCTATTCCGTCCGCAGCGCCACATTCGGCTGGATGCGGGTGGCGCGAAGGGCCGGCAGGTAGCAGGCGGCGAGCGACGCCGCCGCGAGCAGTACGGGCGCGACGAGGAAGACCGTTGGATCGAACGCGCTGACCTCGTAAAGCTGGCTGCTGACCAGCTTGCCGATCCCCGCAGCGATTCCGAGCCCAACCGCCAGGCCGACCGCTGTCAGAGCGAGACCTTCCTTCAGCACCATCCACAGCACGTTCTTCGGCGTCGAACCGAGCGCCATGCGAATGCCGATTTCACGCGTCCGGCGTGCAACCATGTACGCCTTGACCGCGTAAAGCCCCACGACCGCCAAGAACACGGCGACCACGCCGAACACCGCGAACAGCCACGCGCCGGCCTTCACCATCCAGTAGAACACGCTCGTGTCGCGGAAGTGAGTCATCGTCTGCAACCCGAGGACGGGCAACCGCTCGTCCACGGCGCGAATCTCGTGGCGCGCCGCCTGCAAGACCCTGGCTTCTGCCGCCGGCGCGCCCGAGGCCACCCGCAGGTGCACGTTCATGCCGCTGCGGAACTGGCGGCCGAACGGCACGTAGACGTGGGCCACCGGCGCCTTGTCGAACAGTTCATGACGAAGCCCGGGCGCCACGCCGATGATCTCCATGATCTGGCGTCCCGCTCGGTCGTCGTTCAGGACAATCCCGTTCCCGTTGGTCGGGAGCGCATCCTCACGCGCCGGAAACTGGATCTGCTGTCCGACGGGGTTCTCGCGGCCAAAGAGCGACTTGGCCAGCGGGTCGTCGATGATCGCCACCAGCGGCGCGCCGGCGTCCTGTTCCTCGGCGAGAGAGAAGTCGCGGCCGCGCAGGAGCTTCAGGCCGAGCGTGGCGAAGTAGTCCGACCCGACGATGTAGGAGACGGCTTCTGTGCCGACGGGGCGCCCGTCCTTGCCGCGGCCCGGAGGCGTGCCCGCCTTCTGCACCGTCTTCCCCTCGGTCCTGCCTCCGAACGCCACGACTGACGCGAAGCTGGCCGTCTTGACGCCCGGGATCCCGCGGACCCTGTCCATGAGACGGCGGTAGACCTCGCGGCCCTGGGTCTCGTCGTATCCCGCCAGGCTCGTGTCCACCGACGCCAGCACCTGGCCCTCGAAGCGATAGCCGGGGTCAGCCTGTCCGGCCTTCATCGCGCCTCGCGTGAACAGGCCCGCAGTGGTGAGGAGACCGAGCGACAGGGCGATCTGCGTCGCCACGAGCGCGTTGCGGGCCGAGAACCACCGCAGCCGGCCGCGCGGGTCTTCCCCAATCTGTTCCTTCAGTTCTGGGACGACGCTGGTGCGGGACAGCTTCCAGGCCGGCCCGAGGCCGAACACGACCGTGCTGAAGACGCAGAAGGCCAGCGTCGCCGCCATGACGCGGATGTCGGGTGTCCCGTCGAAGGCCAGCGGCACCGGCGAGAGCGGCAGCAATGTCGCTACCAGCAGGTTCACGCCCCAGTAGCCGAGCAGCAGGCCGAACGCGCCGCCCAGCAGTGAGAGCAACAGGCCCTCGGTGAGCAACTGCCGGATGATCCGGCCGCGCCCGCCGCCGAGCGCCAGGCGCATCGCGATCTCCTTGCGGCGCGCCGTGCCACGCGCGAGCATCATATTCGCGAGGTTCAGGCAGGCCACGACCAGGACGATGGCCGCCATGCCCATCAGCATGCCGAACGACGTGCCGACGCCGCCGTCAGTCTGCGGACTGGTCGAGATGGAGACACGCGCGAGCTTCTGCGCGGTGAGGCGCTGGTTCTTGTTCTCCGCCGGATACGCCTGCTCTAGCTGCAATGACAGCGCCTCGAGCGATGGGGCGGCGCCTTCGGGCGTCAGCCCGGGCACGAGCCGGCCGACCACCATCAACTGCAAGCTGCGTCGGTCGGCCAGTGAGCGGGCGGTGCTCTCTTCCCGCATGAAGTCGTTCTCGACCAGGTCGTTCGCGCCAATCGGCACCCACACTTCGGGCGCCACGAGCGCCGACGTGCCGGTGAATCCTCGCGGCGCAATCCCGACAATCGTATAAGGCCGTGCATTGACGCGAATGGTCTTGCCGAGCATCGCAAGGTCGCCGCCGTGGCTCTTCCAGTACTGGTAGCTGATGATGGCCACCGCGATCTTGCTGTCCGGGCGCTCCTCTTCGACGGTGAACATCCGGCCGGCCATCAGGTCGACGCCCAGCGTGGCGAAGTAGTTGCGGGTGATCGTGGAGGCGAACGACCGGCGCGTCGCATCGCCCTCGCCGATGCCAACGAACGACACTGTGAACGCCATCACCTGGCTGAAGCTCTTGCTTCGGTCGCGGATGTCGGCGTAGGCCGGGTACGAGAAGCCGCGGTACGAATCGGGCTTCGTGCGGTCGTGACTGTAGACGCCCACGACCTGGCCCGGTCGGTCCGCGCCGGCCAGGGGCCGGAACAACAGCGTGTTGACCAGGGTGAAGACCGCGGCATTGGCGCCGATGCCGAGCGCGAGTACCAGCATCGCCGTCAGCGAGAATCCCGGATTCTTCAGCAGGAGGCGGACGCTGTGGCGCAAATCCTGGAGCAGGTTCGACATGACTCTCCTCTGGACAGACCGATGCGGGTCCTGTGGAGGATTACGCACCGGAACGCCATGAGGTTCCGTGGGGGGTTCCGTTGGCGTCGGTGCGGTTTTTCGATCGGCCGCCGAAGCCGGTCCTGGGCAAAACCGCTCCGACCCCTGGACTCACAGCTCGGCCGTGGGCAGGAAGCGGGGAGGCCGGCGGTGCTTCGTGGCCTGCTCGAACGCGAACGCGTAGCCGAGCAGTTTCCCTTCGCTGAACGCCCGACCGAAGAACGAGAGACCGACGGGCAGGCCGAACGTAAAGCCGGCCGGCACGGTCACGTGCGGATACCCGGCCACGGCGGGAATGGTCGAGCAGCCGTTCGGACCGTAGTCGCCGTTGACGAGATCGGTGAGCGACGCCGGTCCGCTGGTTGGCGCGATGAAGGCATCGAGGCGGTACCGGGTCATCACCGCGTCGATGCCCAGCGTCCGGGTCCACTTGTATCCGTTGGCCAGTGCCGTCTTGTATTTCGGGTCCGTGAGCGGGCCGATCTTCTCGGTGCGGAGGAAAATCTCCTGGCCGAAGTACGGCATCTCGCGCTCCTTGTGCTGGTCGTTGAACGCGATCAGGTCCTTCAAGGTTCGCGCGGGAGCCTTGGGGCCGAGGCTGGCGAGATACGCCGTGAGATCCGCCTTGAACTCGTAGAGCAGCACGTCGAGTTCGCTGTCGGAGACCTTGGCAGGCGACGGCAATTCGGCGGGATCGACGATGATGGCGCCCAGCTTGCGCAGCACAACGATGGCCTCCTCGACCAGTCGGTCGCCATGCACGTTCATGCCGAAACACGCCTTGCGCGGCACGCCGAGGCGCGCGCCCTTCAGCGCATTGGGGTCGAGGAACGTCGTGTAGTCCCCGTGGCCTTTGATCGCGGCGTGCTTCGTCGCCGGATCGTCGGAATCGGCGCCGACCAGCGCGCCCAGGAGGATGGCGGCATCGGTCACGCTCCGCGCCATCGGCCCGGCAGTATCCTGGCTATGCGCGATCGGAATGATGCCCGCGCGGCTGACGAGGCCGATCGTTGGTTTGAGGCCGACCAGTCCGCAGTTGTTCGACGGCGACACGATGGAGCCATCGGTTTCGCTGCCGATGCCGACTGCAGCATAGCTGGCGGCGATGCCGCCGCCCGTCCCAGAGCTCGAGCCGGAGGGGTTCCGGTCGAGCGCGTACGGGTTCCTGCCCTGACCTCCGCGGCCGCTCCACCCGCTGGAGGAGTGCGTGGACCTGAAGTTGGCCCACTCGCTCAGGTTCGTCTTGCCGAGAATGACGGCGCCCGCCTCGCGCAGTTTTTGCGCCACGAACGAGTCCTTCGCCGGGATCGACCCCTCGAGCGCCAGCGACCCGCCGGTCGTCGTCATCCGGTCGGCGGTGCCGATGTTGTCTTTGATCAGCACTGGAATGCCGTGCAGCGGCCCGCGCGCGCCTTGCGCCTTGCGCTCGGTGTCGAGGGCGGCCGCGATGCTCTGCGCGTCGGGGTTCACCTCGATCAGGTGATGGAGCGACGGGCCCTGCTTGTCGAGCGATTCGATTCGCTGCAGGTACTTCTCGACGAGCGAGCGCGCCGTTTCCTGGCCCGACTCCATCTTCTTCTGAAGGTCGGCGACGGTCGCTTCCTCGAGTTCGAAGGCCGGGACGGCCGCCGCTCGCGGCGCCTCGCTCCCGGCGGGCCCGAACCCTTCGGCCACGCGGCCGGCCGCGACGGCCACCCCGCCAACGACGCCGGCATGGAGAAACTGGCGACGACCAACCCCGTCGTGCTGAGATGACATGATTCGCTGTCCTCTCCCTGATCCCTGATCCCCGTTCCCTGATCTACTCTTGTTCCATGGTTTTTCGAGGCCGGATCCACCATCGCCCGGCAATCCTGAGCATCAAGGATACATCCGTCTCGCTGGCGGTCGGCAGCGATTGGATTGCCGCGTGGGACCTCGGTGGCCGGCTCTACAGTCTCTGGAAGGGAGGCCACACGTATCGACGTGGCCTGAACGGCCGCGTGCTTCACAAGTGGCGGGACGAAGCGATGGCCGGGCGGAGCCCCTACGATGCCCGGCAGCGCGTGTACATCGAGGAAGCATCGGCCAATCCGCTGGTCCAGGAGACCGCGGAGGTGCTGCGCGCGGCGATCGCGGCCGTGCGGGAGCATCCGCGCGCGTTTGTGGACACCCTCGGTGCACACCCGCCGGCAGAACTCCTCGCCGTGCTCGATCGGTGCTCGCGCTTCGACCTCGCAGCCGCGACCGCCGATGCCGCCCGTTTCCGCCAGGTGTTCTCCCCTGTCGGCATCCTGCCGCCCGACCAGTATCTTTCCACCGTGTTGCAGGCCACCGAGGGCTGCTCGTTTGGTACCTGCAGCTTCTGCGACCTGTATCACGAGCGGTACCGCGTGAAGTCGGCAGACGAGTTCCTGCGGCACGCGACGGCGGTCCGCGACTACCTCGGCGATTCGATCCGCCTGCGAGGCCGTTCCGTCTTCCTTGGCGCCGCCAATGCGCTGGCCGCGCCGATGCCGCGGCTCCTCGAGTTCTTCGCGGTGATCGCCGCGGTATTCGACGCGCCCGGGCGACCGGTTCACGCGTTCGTGGACGGGTTCACCGGCGCGCGCAAGACCGCGGTCGACTACGCGGCTCTGTGCGAGAGAGGCCTTCGACGTGTGTATGTCGGCCTCGAGTCCGGCTACGACCCGCTGCTGGCCTTCGTCCGCAAGCCGGCATCGCGCAAGCAGGCCGTGGATACCGTTCGCACGATCAAGGCCGGCGGCGTCTTCGTGGGCGTGATCGTCATGATTGGCCTCGGTGGACAGCGCTTCGCCGCGGGCCATGTGCGCGACACGATCGCCGCCGTCAACGACATGCGCCTCGGCCCGAACGACCTCCTGTTCTTCAGCGATCTCGTCGAAGTCCCCGGCACGGCCTACCCGCTGCTGGCCGCCGCCGAAGACGTCGGTCCGCTGTCGCTCGACGAGCGGTTGGAGCAACTGCGCGCCATCCGCGAGGGACTGGTGTTCGAGGGGAGGCCGCCGCAATTCGCCCGCTACGACGTGCGCGAGTTCGTGTACTGACCAAACACGCTACATAGAAGACCGCGATTCGGGATCGTGGAAAGGAGCCGGTTTGGGGGTGACCGCCAGCGGGGCGCCCCGTGGTTCGGCGCGGCTCACCACGCCCTGAGCGACGTCGAAGGGCGCCCGCCGCGCAGGCGCCACTCCCGTGGCACGCGCACTTGGCGCCGAGGACGGCAGGGGGCTGCTCGCGGGCAGGACTCACAGGCGCAGGCGCCCACGGCGACGCCGAATCGCGGTATCTCATGGGGGGATCAGGGGCCAACACCGCCCTTGACGCACTTGCATCCCCACTGTACTAATGAGGCAATCTCGGCTTGATCCACGGAAGCACAAGCTTCCCCTTCACGGGCGAACGACCGTGCCGGTGAAGACGATGGGTCGAGCGAAACAGGAGGAACAGTATGGCCTACGCCGCGAAAGACTACTCGGCTCTCATCGGATTGCCCGGCTTCAGCGAGACCCTGCTGAAGAACCACTTCACGCTCTACCAGGGTTACGTCACCAACACCAACAAGGTCCTCGACACCCTCGGCGCGATGCTCGAGGACGGCAAGACCGGCACGCTGGAATATGCCGAGTTGAAGCGGCGCCTGGGCTGGGAATTCGACGGCATGCGGCTGCACGAGTTCTACTTCGAGAACCTTGGGGCAAAGCCCCTCGCCCCGGGTGGCAAGCTGGCGCAGAAGCTGGCGGCCGATTTCGGCAGCTACGAGAACTGGGAGAAGGACTTCAAGGCGACCGGCGCGATGCGCGGCATCGGCTGGACGATCCTCTACCAGGACCCGGTCAACGGCAAGCTGATCAACTTCTGGATCAACGAGCACGACGTGGCGCACCCGGTCGGATGCACTCCGCTGCTCATCATGGACGTCTTCGAGCACGCGTTCATGATCGACTTCGGCCTCAAGCGCGCCGACTACATCACCGCCTTCTTCAACAACATCAAATGGGGCGCGGTCGAAGCACGGTTGAAGTAGCGGGGAGTGGACGGGTGCCAGTGGCCAGTCG
>JANYLG010000027.1 GCA_025363775.1 Acidobacteriota bacterium
CCGCGACCGCCGCTTCCGCCGACCGTGGCCAGCGCGAGCGGCATGAGGCGCATGCCGTTGTACAGGTGGAGCCGTTCGGGAATGAGCAGGTTGACCGTCGTGTCGTTGGCGACGTTGATCGCACCTTGCAGCACGAACTGACCGTTCTTGCGCAGGATCTCGGGGTCGATCTTGGCGGTCGTGTCGCCGGCATCGTGGTAGTCGGGATGGCCGACACCGCCGCTCGTCATCAGCGCCAGTGACTCGATGCCCCGGGCGATGAAGGCCGAGTAGTCGCTGCCGCCAGGACCTGCCGTCGAGGGCTCGACCGCCTTGGCGACCTCGGGATCCTGGTTCTTCATGATCACCTCGAAGATCGTCGGGAAATTGAGCGCGCCGGGCGCGCCAAGGCTCTCGCCGAGGCCGACCATGTCGTTGTTGAAGTTGGCGACCACGTTGTCCATGGTGACGCCGTCGGTCGGATGATCGCCGTAATACTCGGAGCCGAGGAGCCCGAGTTCCTCGCCGCACCAGAGCGCGAAGATCACCGTGCGCTTCGGCCTGATCGTCGCGGTGTTCGTCGCGAACAGCCGCGCCATCTCCATCGCCATCGCCGCGCCCGACGCGTCATCGTCGGCGCCGGGGAAGATCACGCCGTTGGTCACGCCGAGATGATCGAGGTGCCCGCCGATCACGATGAACTGGTTCTTGAGCTTTGGGTCGGTGCCCTCGACCTTGCCGATGACGTTGTGTGAGAGGTTGTTCTCGAGGCGAGCGGAGTAGAACGTCGTGGTCGCGTAGCCCTTCACCTGGGCCTTGGTGCCCGTGGCCACCGTGTGCGGTTTCTTGTCTCGGATGTCGCGGCGCCACAGGTCCATGCGTCCCGTGAACCCGCGCGCCGATTCGCGCACCAAGTCGCGGTACATGACGTGGCGGAACACACGCTCGTTGACGTCGCTGATGACGACGAAGGGGCGGGTGAACGGGGAACTGTCCACGAAGCGTGCCCTGCGACCGCCCTGGGGCGCCACCGCCGCAGCCGCAGCGCCGAACGCGTTGGCGGTGACGAGCGTTGCCGGGTCGAACAGAACGATGGCCGCGGCGCCCTGGGTGTAGGCGGCCGTGATCTTGGCCTGGTCCTCCGACTCGGCGGTCCACGCCTCGGTCTCCTTCGACGCCGCCGGAGCGAGGCCGAACATGCCGCGTGCGGCGGGAGCGTCCTTGGGCGAGCCCTTGAAGGCCAGGACGATCTTCCCCTTGACGTCGACACCCGCGTACTCGTCGAGCCCCTTGGCCGGCGCCGAGATGCCGTAGCCGACGAACACGAGTTCACCGCTGACGGTCTGGCCCGGCGTGGACGTGTTGTCCAACGCGAAATCGCCATCGCGCAGGTAGAACGTGCGGCCGTCCACGACGAGTTCGGGCGTGCCCGTGTTCCACGCGAAGCCCTGGGCAATCGGCACGTCCTGGAAGTAGGTGCCCTTGTCGCCCGCCGGCTTCACGCCCCAGGCCTTGAACTGGTTGGCCGCCCACTGCGCAGTCTTCTCATAGCCCGGCGTCAACGATTTGCGGCCTTCCTTGTCGTCGGCCGCCATGAACTCTATGTAGCCCTTGATGATCTTGCCGTCCACCTTGATCGTGGTTCCCGCCGCCGGCGCAACCTTCTTGGACTGCGCGATCACCTGGACGCACACGGCGACCGCCATGATGGCGATCATCGCCACTCGGAAGCGTGTTCGGGCGCTCATACGACGATCCTTTCGGAGAACAGAGGAAGCGGCCGTTCTCGAGACGGCCAGAAATGGCAGACAGATGCTACCACGGCGGCAGTTCAGAACTGGAGGTAGGTGACGGGTCCGTTCACGATGCGCTCTCGCCTCCGATCGGGAACCTCGTGCCCAGCCGGGCGGCGGCAGCGCGTCCGAACGCGAGGAGCGCGATGGCCGTGTCCTGGACGCCGACTCCAGTCAGCGCGCACACGGTGATCTCGTCGGCGCGCTCGCGGCCGCGCGTCCGCCTCGACGTCAACTCGCCCAGTTCGGCCACCGGGATGTCGGCGCCGATCGCGCCGGTCGTCATCGCGTGGTAGAACTCGCCGCGCGCGAAACACTGCGTCTTCAGATCGCAGGCCAGGCGGTTCGCGCGTCCCAGCACTTCACCTTGCAGTTCCTGCTTCTCGGGGATGTCCGCACCGATCGCCGTGATGTGCAGGCCTGGGTGGAGCCACTCCGCCCGCACGATCGGCTGATGAGACGGGGTGCAGGTGATGACGACATCGCTCTCGCGCACGAGCGTTTCCGGATCCGCCGGCCCGACGACGATGTCTTCTCCTGAGCCGTCGCCACCGGCGGTGGACGTCAGTCTGGCGTCATCGGCCTTCAGCAGCTCCGGCAGTTCGCTCACGTACGCATCGACGGCGGCCGGCGAGTGGTCGTAGACCAGCACCCGCTCGAACCGCCGCACGAGCCGCAGCGCGCGCGCCTGGTAACGCCCTTGAGTACCCGCGCCGATCACTCCCACCGTGCGCACGCGTTCCGGCGCCAGGTACTTCGCCGCCGCCGCACCGGCCAGCGCCGTGCGGACATCGGTCAGGTAGCCATTGTCGAGCAGGATCGCCTGTGGAAACCCGGTGCGCGCGCTCAGCACCACCATCAGGCCGCTGCCGCTTGGCAGGCCCCACAGGTTGTTGTCGAAGAATCCTGACGCGATTTTGACCGCCAGGCTCGGCAGCCCGTGAATGTAAGCCGCCTTCACATCCACTTCGCCACGGCGGTGCGGCACGAACAGGCCGACGATGGGCGGCACATCCGCGTGGCCGTCGGCCAGACGCGTGAACGCGTCCTCGATGGCCGCCAGCGCCTGGAGATCCAGCGCCACCACGCTCCGAATCTCCCGCTCGGTCAGGACGACAATCGGTTCCTGTCGAGGGGCGTCGGCGTCGGTATCGGCCCCGGGCGAGCCGGCTGCCCCAGCGGGCATCAACGGAGTGTCGTGCGGCATGGGCATAAAGCATAGAATATACACGCTTGACACCGATACAGCCCCGAGAAAGGTACCGATGAGAATCCCGAACTTCCAGATGGAGCGCATGCAGTCAACCTGGGAGAACCTGGTTGAGTTCGACATGAGCGAGAGTGGCGTCCGCCCCATGACCCTGCGCGGCCTCGTCGAGATGGGCCTGGGCCTCGACGACGCGCTCGACATGTCCCTGGGCTACAGCCAGTCGAATGGCACGCTGCCCCTTCGCGAGCGCCTCGCCGCGATCTACCCCGGTTCAACGGTGGATCACATCGAGGTGACCAACGGCACATCCGAAGCGAACTACCTCGTGGCTCTCAGCCTGCTGGAGCCGGGCGACGAGATGGCGATGGAGGTCCCCAACTACATGCAGTTGTGGGGCGTGTCTCAGAGCCTGCAGGCGTCGGTGAGGACGTTCCGTCTCCGACCCGAGTGCAACTGGGAGCCGGATTGGGACGAGTTCGAGCGCGCGGTGAATCCCCGCACGCGCCTGCTCTATCTCTCCAATCCCAACAATCCGTCCGGGGCGGTGCTCTCCGACGAGGCCATGCGGCGCATCGTGCGGCGATGCGAGGAGACGGACACCACGCTCCTTGCGGACGAGGTGTACCTCGGGGCCGAACTCGAAGGCGAGCGCACGAAGAGCTTTTGGGGCATGAGCGAGAAGGTGGTTGTCACCAGCGGGTTGTCGAAGGCGTACGGGATTCCCGGTGTGCGGATCGGGTGGATGATCGGTCCGAGGTCGCTCGTCGCCACCTGCTGGAGCCAGCACGACTACCTGACCATCGGTCCCAACAAGTTGTCGGACATGGTGGCGAGAATCGCGGTGGCGCCCGAGAACCGCGAGAAGTTGTACGCGCGCACGCGGGCGATCCTCCGCGACAACCTGTCGATCATTGCCGGCTGGGCGGCGGGGTTCGGCGACCTGCTCGAGTTCAACCAGCCCCGGGCGGGGGCGATGACGCTCGTGCGCTACCGCTCCAGCATCCCGAGCCTCGACTTGTGCGAGCGGATCCGCACGGAGCAGAGTACGCTCGTGGTGCCGGGGAGTCACGTGGGCCTCGAAGGCTACCTGCGGATCTGGTACGGCGGCCGGCCGGAGTACATCAGCGAAGGCCTGCGCCGCATCGGCGTCGTACTCCGTGAGGTCAGGTCGACCTGACCCCAGGGCGGGAATACAATTGATCTCGATGCGCGTACGGTGCCTGGATCGGAACGAGCGACTCTACAGCAGCAACGTCTGCTTCCTCCCCGGCGACTGGAGCAGGATCGACGACGTGAACACGCAGCGCGCGCTGTTGGTCGGCGACACGCCCGTCCTGATCCACTCCGACGACCACTCGTACCGTGAGGAGTTCATCGCGGCGCTCGCGCGCATGGCCGCCAAGCCGGTCGAGACGATCGACCTTGGGCATGGCGATCCACTGACCGAACGATGCAACGAGCGGCTCGAGCCATCGAATCGGCACCTCCGGCTGGCCAAGCGGCTCGGCGTCCGGTAGCCGCGAACACATGCCGCGCCCCTTCCGCCTTGCCGCGCTCGTCCTGTTCGGCTTCGCGGTGATCGTCACGCTGGTCCTCGATCCAGGGCCAGGCCGGCGCCCGCGCGCGCCAAGAAAGGAGCGCGAGCACTCCATCACGATCAGGGGGCCGCACGGCGGCGTGCCGCGCTACGCCCTGGCGGGGGTGACGGTCACCCGCGGCACGCCGGATCTCGACGGCCTCGCGAAAACGCTGGGCGAGGTGCTATGGGCCGACCTCCAGTTCGAAGGCGTCTTCGAGGTCCTGCCAGCCACGCCGCCAGCCGACGGGGGGAAGCCGCAGGAGGCTGACGCGGTCGTATCCGGCGAGGTCAGTCGGGAGAGCGGAGGCACACTTCATCTCGAGGTGCGGATTCAGGAGGTGACGAGCCGCCAGTTGGCGTTCGGCCGCGAGTACGTCGGCCCGGAGACGAACCCCCGGCTCCTCGCGCACGTGGCGGCCAACGAGATTCTGTCGGCCCAGGCCGGGATCCAGGGTCTCGCGCACTCGCGACTGGCATTCGTGTCCGACCGCTCGGGGAGCTTCAACGAGCCTACCGGGTCACGGCGGAGGGTGAAGGAGATCTTCGTCGCCGACTACGACGGCCACAACGACCGGCGGATTACCATGGACGGCGACCTCGACCTCACCCCCAGCTGGTCACCCGACGGCCGGGCCATCGCCTACACGTCGTATCGCCGCGGCTACCAGGATGTCTTCGTCACGCACATCGAGGAGCGTCGGCAGGACACCCCGACGGGCGGGCGCGGCAAGAACTGGCTGCCCGCGTGGTCGCAGGATGGCGCCCGCCTCGCGTTCACGTCGAACCGCGACGGCAACGAGGAGATCTACGTGATGAACACGGACGGCTCCGCGCTCCGGCGCCTGACGACGCACTGGGCGATCGATACGTCACCGGCGTGGTCGCCGACGGGGGCGCAGATCGCGTTCACCTCGAACAGAACGGGCTCGCCGCAGATCTGGGTGATGGACGCCGATGGGTCGAACCCGCGAGCGGTGACCACGGAGAAGTACTGCGACCGCCCGAGCTGGTCGCCCGGCCTGGTGAACGAGATTGCGTACGTCTCGCGCACGAAGACGGGGTTTGACATCAAGGTCATCGACCCGGCCACGGGCGTGAACCGGCAGCTGACGCACGGTCCGCAGAACGAGAGCCCGGCATTCTCGCCGAACGGCCGTCACATTGCGTTCACGTCCACGCGCAGCGGCACGCAGCAGGTCTGGACGATGACACGGACGGGCGACGACCTGCGCCAGGTGACGCGGCTCGGCAATAACTCGATGGCCTCGTGGTCGCGGTGATCAGTGGGGTCATTAGCCTTGCGGCAGGCGCCTTCAGCGTCACCGTGCTGTTTCCGTCGGGAGCGGGCACCTGCTGCCCGAACAGCTGAATCGAAATCCGCGTTGACGTGAGCATCGGGTTCTGAGGGGCCTGGTCCCTCGGGATCGACTTGACCGCCTTATATTCAGACCGCCTCAAGTTCAGCATTGGCAGGCCGATTGTGTCGTCAGGGCGGTCCGCGCGGCACCAATACGTCCGCGCGCAGTTAGCCTGGAGCTGGAGGCGTCAGATGCGACACGGTCGGCTCATGTTGTCAGCGGCACTCATGCTGGTGGTGATGGCCAGCGTGCCGGTTCGTGCGGGCGAGACGCCGGCCAGCGCGCTCGAGCGCCTGAAAGCCGGCAACGCGAGGTTCGTTCGCGACGCCGCCTCCGCGCTGCCGATCGACGCCGAGAAGCGGCAGGCCCAGCTGAAAGGCCAGTCACCATTCGCGATCGTGCTGTCCTGTGCCGACTCCCGCGTGCCGCCCGAGGTCATCTTCAACGCGGGCCTGGGCGAACTGTTCGTCGTCCGCACCGCCGGATCGGTGACCGACAAGGCGGTCCTGGCCAGCGTCGAGTACGGCGCCGAGCACCTGAAGACACCGTTGCTCGTCGTGATGGGCCACGAGTCGTGCGGGGCGGTGAAGGCGGCAGTGGAAACGAAGCCCGGAGCCCCGACAATGGGGCCGAACCTCGACGCCTTGATCGGTGCGGTCAGATCGTCGTTCGATCGCCTGACAGCGCCCGCTGACCTCGAGCATCTTCGCGACGCCATTCTCGCGAACGTCGAGCAGGTGGTGAACGACATCCTCGTAAAGAGCGCAGTGGTGAAACACCTGACCGGCGCCGGCGAACTCCAGGTGATCGGCGCGTACTACGAGCTTTCGACCGGCCTGGTGCGCTTCAGCGAGCCGGTGAAGCTTGCCACCGAGCCCGCACACAAAGAATCGGCCGCACACAAGTAGAGGCACGCGCATGCGGGGATTCATCCAACTGACATCCTTGGTCTTCTCGGCGATCGCGGCATTCGCGACGGTCGCGGCCGTTCCCGAACAGGCCTGCGCCGCTGGCTTTGCTGGAGCCGCGCAGGGCACTCACCAGTCCGCGCCGCCGTCAGCGCGCCAGTCCGCGCCGCCGCTGGTACCACAGGCGGCATCACCGCCACGAAAACACGACGCCACGCCCGCAGCGACGCCTGACAAGGAATCACAAGCCGCCAAGGCCAACGCCGTTCATGAGGCCAAGCCCGACGCCAAGCCGGACGCCAAGCAGGACGCCAAGCCAGCCGCCACGGCCGACGCGAAGCCCGACGCCACGGTCGCCGCCAAGCCGGACGCGAAGCATGGCGCCACGACAGCCGCCAAGCCCGACGCCAAGCCCGACGCGAAGCAGGGCGCCACGACAGAGCACAAGCCGGCGGAGGCAGAATCGCCTGCACCGGTCCACCCTAAGGCGGCATCGAAGGACGGGCCGGCTTCGCTCTCAGACGTCGTCAATCGGATCAACCAGGTCGTCGCCGAGCACACGGCCAAGGCTGCGGCTTCCGCTCCCTCGGCCGGATCGGTTCGACCCCTTGCCGCCCGCGCGAAGGTTAGGGTGCCGAAGGTGCTGGCGGTCAGGCGGCGCCCCGACGTCGTGCTCAAATGGGACTCCGCGCTCACGCCTGGCGCGGTCGCGCTTCAGTGGGACGACCAACTCCGTCCGGCGGGAGCGCGCCAGACTGGCGTCGGGGTCCGCCTCGTCTGGCCGCTGCGGACGCCGTAACAGGCCGTGACCAACGTCTGCACGGCCTGCCAGCAGCAGGGGCGGGTTTCAAACCCGCCCCTGCCCCTCAGCCGTCTTGACAATCCCCCGCGTCCCGCTCAAGCTCAGAGCGCTTCGCCGTCGCGGTCCTGTCCCGCGACCCCTTTGTGTTCAGCCAGTGCGCCGCCGACCGTGGGTGCTCTCCGTGGCCGGCAGAGAGGTACCCCATGTCGCGACGCCGGTATCCCGTCTGCGCGTTCCTGTTGCTGTCGGTGCTCGTCGGCTTCGCGACCGCGCACGCCCTGCCGCAGGCGCCGTCCGCGTCGCCGGCGCAAGCCGTGCCTGACCTCGTGTCCGTCAACGTTCACGTATTCGACCGGTCCGGCAAGCCGGTCACCGACCTGAAACAGATGGACTTCACCGTGCTCGAGGACGGAGTCCCGCAGCAGGTCCGGCACTTCACCCTCCAGGCGCTCTCGCCCGACACGTCGCCGCCCGACGCGGCTCTGACCCTCCGCACGGGCATGACCTTGTCCCCGCAGAATCGCCGCATGTTCGTCATCGCGCTGGGCTTGGGCCGGCTCGAGGAGCCGTCGAGAAGCATCAGCGGCCTGCTGCGCTTCGTGAAGACCGGGCTGTTGCCGCAGGACCAGGTGGCGCTGTTCGCCTACGACCGTGCGCTCTCGTTCACGACCGACCATCAGAAAGTCGCGGAGGCGCTCGAACGGTTCAAGAAGTCGCATGAGGCCGTGAACTTCGAGCTGGACCAGCAGTTGGGCGTCACCGGGATGGCGCCGCTCTACGGCAACAGAGTCATCCCCAGGAAGCTGCAGACGAAGATCGACGAGATGATCCTCGGGCCGGGCGCCAAGCCGCCGTCAATCACGTCGGCCGAGGTGATCGAACGGAAGGCGTTCGGCGAGATGTCCCTCGACGACTTCATGGCGTCGAGCGCCACCACGCTCCAGGACCAGGGAAACCTGACGGCGTTGATGGAGTACCTGCGGCGCTTCGACGGCGAAAAGCACGTGCTCTTCGTCACCGAGAAGGGGTTGATCTGGCCGAGCGACGAGAACGATCGGGCACTTGCATCCGTCGCGAACGACGCGCGGACGTCGGTCCACACGCTCCAGGCCGGCGGCCTCCTGGCGGCCGAGATTAGCAAGGAGATGAACGCGACGATGCAGCAGGCCATGTCGTTCAGGAGCCTGAGGAAGATCTCGGAACTGACCGGGGGGTTACCGGCGATTATGGAGAAGGGACAGGCGGCGCTCGACCGGCTGGACGAGGCGACCAGAACAGGCTACGTGCTCGGCTACCAGGCCTCGAGCAAGGCGTGGGACGGCGGCTACCGGAGCATTGCCGTGAAGGTGAACCGCCCCGACGTCACGGTGCTGTTCCGGCACGGGTACTTCCGTGAACAGGAGGTCGGCGCGTTCAACCGCCGTTCGTTCGTCACCAACGATCGGCTCGCCGCGGCCGGGAATTTTCGGCGCGAGGTGAACGACATCAAGGTGAAGGCGTCGGCGTCGCAGCGCGGGGGCGGCAGTCTCGCCGTCGAGGGCAAGATCGACCTGTCAAAGGTCAAGGTCTCGACACTCGACGGATCGCGCGTCGGCCTGCTCAACCTCGCGGTCTTCGGCTTCGATAGCGCGGCCAACCCGATGGGGACCCACGTGCAGTCGCTGCCGCTGACGATGAGTGAGGAGGAATACGCGCGCTTCCTGAAGGGCGGGTTTCCGTACATGATTCAATTCCCGATCATCCGCGGCACGCAGAACATCCGGTTCATCGTGTACGACTTCGGGTCCGACCTGGTCGGCCGCGCCGACATGCGCGTGTTCTGAGTGAAGTAGGGAGTCCCTGTGAGCCCAGAAGTCGTCCCGCCGTTCCTGCTGACCATGGGCGTCAGCTTCCTGATCGGGATCGGGCTGCGTGGATACTACGAAGCCGAAGGGAAGTTCGACACGTTCGGGACCGTCCGGACCTTCGTCTTCATCGGCATGCTGGGCTTTGTCCTGATTCAGCTTCCCGAGATCGGGAACCAGGCGTTCCTGGTCGGGCTCGTCGCCCTTTCCCTCTTCCTCCTCGTCTACTACGGCAACAAGGTCCTGCAGAAGAAGAGCCCCGGGATGATCGGGGTCCTGATCGCGCTGCTCACGTACGCGACCGGGCCGATCGCGCTGCACCTGCCGCAGTGGTACCTGGTACTCATCGGGATCTCGATCCTCTTCGTGCTGCACTCGAAGGGCCGCATTCGCCAGTTCAGCGATCGCCTCGAGACGGGCGAGGTGGTGACGGCCTGCAAGTTCCTCGCGATCGTCGGCGTGGTGCTGCCCCTGATCCCCGCGACGATCCCGCCAGGAGACGGCCCGCTCTGGCAGTTCTTTGCGACCCTGCCCGTCACGCCGCGGCAGATCTGGGTGGCCGTCGTCATCACCACCGCCATCTCGTACCTGGGGTACGTGCTCCAGACCTACCTCTTCCCCCGAAAGGGGCTGATGCTGGCCGGGCTGGTGGGTGGGCTGTATTCGAGCACCGTGACGGTGCTGGTGCTGGCGAAGAAGTCGAAGGCGAGGCCGGCGATCGCGCACCAGGCGGCGGTCGCGATCCTGCTCGCCGTCTCGATGATGTACCTGCGCCTGCTGGCGCTGGTCGCGATCTTCCGGCTCCCGTCGGCGATCGTGGTGGGGCCGGCGCTTGTCGCCCTCTCCTGCGTGGCCGCGGGGTATGGGCTGTGGCTTCGCCGGCGGCGGCCAGTCGCCGCGCGCGCGGTCGTCGCAGCGGTCCCGGCGACCGGGGAGGGCGGCGGTGTAGAAATGGAGCCGGAGTTCCGGAAGAACCCGCTGGAACTGAGTGCCGCGCTGCTGTTCGCGGTCCTGTTCGCGGTCGTCTCCTTCGCCACCAAGTACGTCCTCGAGTACTTCAACGACATCGGCCTCCGCATGCTGTCGTTCGTCGTCGGTTTCTCCGACATCACGCCGTTCGTCGTGTCGTTGCTCCAGGGCAACTTCGGGATTGGCGACCGGCAGATCGTGCAGGCGGTCATCATCGCCAGCGCCAGCAACAACGTGCTGAAGATGGTGTACACCTACGTGTTCGGATCCCGCCGGACCGCCGACCTCGTCGCCCCGGGCATGATCGGCCTGGTGGTGCTCTCGATGATCTACGCCGTCATCGGCCTCTGAGCAGCGGACCGCGGCGCGAACGCCCCGCATAATCCGAGAGTCAGATTGCGATACCCGGCTCGTCGCGGTATAAACGAACCAGCCGGGCCTGAACCTCAGAGGCTCGGCAGGTTTCTCTTCCCTGGCGTCGAAAACTTCGTCCGTAAGGGACTGACAGGTTTCAGACCGTTGGCGCCTGGTTTCCCCCACAACTGACCTCGGTGTCGTCAGGCGCGTGAACGCGCAGGAGAACTTCGTGCCAAGCATCTTCGTTCGCGTCGTTCTTTCCGTGGTTCTCTTCCTCGCGGCAGCGGTCAGCGCGGCGCAGGTGCCGGGCGGGCCAGCCGCGACGGCGACAGCCGCGGCATCGTCCCGCCCTCGCATCGGGCTTGCGCTTGGCGGCGGCAGCGCGAAGGGGTTGGCGCACGTCGGCGTGCTGCGCTGGTTCGAGGAACACCGTATCCCGATCGACATGATCTCCGGTACGAGCGCGGGTGGTCTCCTCGGCGGCGCCTACGCCACCGGGATGAGCCCTGCCGAGTTGGCGACCTTGATGCGCGACACCGACTGGGAGCTGATGTTCCTGTCCGATTCGCCCTTCGAGTACAAGACCTTTCGAAGGAAGGAGGACAAGCGCGCCTACCCGTCACAGCTCGAGTTCGGCCTCGAGCACGGGCTCAGGCTGCCGAGCGGCCTCAACCCCGGCCAGCAGGTCGCGCTCATGCTCGACAAGATCGCGCTGTCGTACTCCGACATCGACTCGTTCGACGACCTGCCGACCCCGTTTCGGTGCGTGGCCACCGATCTCCGGACCGCCGAGATGGTTGTGCTCGGGAATGGGTCGCTGGCGCTGGCCATGCGCGCCACGATGTCGACCCCCGGGTTGTTCACGCCGATCAAGATAGGGAACTGGCTGTTGGTCGATGGCGGAATGCTGAACAATGTCCCCGCCGATGTCACGCGGGCGATGGGGGCAGACATCGTCATCGCCGTAAACGTGGGCGCCGACACAGCGGAGAAGGATCCCGAGCAGTCGCTGTTCGCGCTGCTTGGGAAGACGATTGACACGATGATGGCCGCCGGCAGCCGGAGAGCGCTCGCGTCAGCCGACCTGGTGATCGATCCGGACCTGACGGGCCTCGACTCGATGTCGTGGCGCCAGAGCGAGGACCTGGCGGACCGTGGCTACAAGGCCGCCGAGAAGATGTCCGACCCGTTGCTGAAATACGCCGTCAGCGAAGAGGACTATAAGGTCTTCGCCGCCGCGAGGCAATCGCGTCGCCGCACGAAGGTTCCCGTTCCGACGCGCATCGTCGTGACTGGGGTGCCGGCGCCGGAGCAGGAGGTCATCCGCCGGGAGTTGAGCGAGAACATCGGGAAGCCGGTGGACCCGGAGCGGCTGGCGCGGGGCATCCTGCGGGTCGGCGGCACCGACCGATACGAGTACCTCACGTACCGTATCGCCAGCGGCCCGGAGGGGCCGGAGTTGCTGGTGTCCGCGCGCGCGAAGAGTTACGGCCCGCCGTATCTCGCCGTCGGGCTGGAGTTGAACAACATCGACTCCTCCAACTTCGCGGTCAACGTGTCGGGCCGGGTCACCATGTACGACACCGTCGGGGTGGGATCCGAAATCCGCCTCGACGGCACTCTCGGCACGCGTCAGGGGATCGCGGGCGAGATCTACAAGCCGATTGGCCGGACGCGGCTGTTCGTGGTGCCCCGACTCTACTTCGATCGGTACGGACGGAATGCCTTCTCTGAAGACCGCATGGTCGGCGAGTACCGGGTCAAGCGAGGGGGGGCGGGAATCGACGTGGGCGTGAACGCGGGCCGACGCGCGGAACTGCGTGTCGGCTACGAGATCGCCGAAGTCCGGAGTCGCCTGCGCATCGGGAATCCGGTCCTCCCGGAAGCCGAAGGCACCGAGCGCTTCGCCTCGATGCGATTCGTGTTCGACGGGCAGAACAGCCCGGTCGTGCCGTCGCAGGGCGTCTTCTTGTCCACCCAGGTCGCTCGGTACTTCGCGACCGCGCACGCGGTCAGCACTGCGCAACCCCTCACCGTCTTCACGGGCCCATCGCAATTCTGGCAAGGCGAGATCAGCGGATTGTGGGTGACGCGAGTGCATGGCCAGGATCGCCTCTTCGGCCGGTTCGGCGCCGGGACGTCGTTTGGCGACGAGCCGATCTTCAACGACTTCTCGCTCGGCGGGCCGCTGCGGATGGGCGCGTTCAACAGTGATGAACTGAGGGGCGCCAACTATCTCTTCGGGGCGGGCGGGTATTTGAAGCGGGTCGGGCGGACCGCGGACGTGCTGGGCGGAAATATCTATGTGGGCGGGTGGCTCGAGGCCGGCTCCGCGTTTCAGCGATGGAGCACGGCGAGCTGGCACAGCAACGTGTCGGCCGGCGTCATTCTCGAGACACTGCTCGGCACGGTGTTCGCGGGCGGCAGCGTCGCCTTAGACGGGCATGCACGGTTGTATGTGTCGAT
>JANYLG010000063.1 GCA_025363775.1 Acidobacteriota bacterium
ATGGCCAGAGAGTGGCATGAATGCCCGAAATAATGAGAAGCTGATGTCATGATCGACCTGCGCGCCATCTCGCTGTTCAACACGCTGACCCGCAAGGTGGAACCGGTGACGCCTCTGGTGGCCGGCGAAGTCAAGATCTACAACTGCGGCCCGACCATCTACAACTACGCCCACATCGGGAACCTGCGGACGTTCCTGTTCCAGGACCTCCTGAGACGGACGTTCGAGGCCGCCGGCTACCGGGTCACGTTCTGTATGAACCTGACCGACGTCGAGGACAAGATCATTCGCGACAGCCAGAAGGGGCTGCCGGCCGACGCCGACAACGAGACCCGCCTGCAGGTGATGCGGAGCTTTACCGACACCTACGAGCGCGCGTTCCTCGAGGATCTTGACGCCCTGCGGATCGAGCGGCCGACGATCATGCCCCGCGCCACCAGCTACATCGCCGAGATGATCCGGCTGGTGACGGCCCTGGAGACGCGCGGTCTGGCGTACGAGCGCGACGGCAGCGTGTACTTCCGCGTCAACGACCTGCCGCAGTACGGTTGCCTGTCGCACATCGACCGCGAGGGGATGCAACTCGGCACCAGCGTGGACTCGGACGAGTACGACCGAGATTCGGTCAGCGACTTCGTCCTGTGGAAGGGGACCAAGCCGGGAGAGCCGTGGTGGGAAAGCCCGTGGGGCAAGGGGCGCCCGGGATGGCACCTCGAGTGCTCAGCGATGGCGCTGACCCTCCTCGGTCAGCGGCTCGACATCCACACGGGCGGCGTCGATCTGATCTTCCCGCACCACGAGAACGAGATCGCGCAGAGCGAGGGCGCTCTGGGCCACGGGTGGGTGAACCTCTGGGCCCACGGCGACTTCCTCATGGTCGAGGGCGAGAAGATGTCCAAGAGCCTGGGCAACTTCTTCACCTTGCGGGATCTCGTGGCCAAGGGAGTGGACCCGATCTCCTTCCGCTTTGCCATCCAGGGTAACCACTACCGCAAGCTGTACAACTTCAGCTTCGAAGGGTTGAGGGCGGCCCGATCGACGCTCGACCGCATCCGGACATTCCGGCGGCGGATGGAGGAGGAACCTGGACCGGCCCGGGAAGGGGCGCCCGACGTCGGGATCGATCCGCGGGAGCGCGTGGAGCGTGCACGCGACGAGTTCTGGCAGTCGCTCGCCGACGACCTGAATACGCCCGAGGCGCTGGCTGCGCTCCTGACGCTGGTGACCGACATCAACGCCCGGGACGACTGTCGGGCGCTGACACGCGAGGATCGCAACCTCGTGGTGGCGTTCCTGGACGAGACCGATCGCCTCTTTGCCGCCTGGCCCCGCGAGCAGCGTGAGAATCTGGACGATGAGATCGAGGCGCTCATCGCCGCCCGCTCGACCGCGAAGGCGGCCAGGAACTGGACAGAGGCAGACCGTCTCCGCAACCAGCTCAAAGAGATGGAGATTCTGCTCGAAGACCGCAAGGACGGGACGGTGCGGTGGAGGCGGGCTACCGTCGGATCTTCAACTCCGTCATCTTCCGGCTGAGCGTGTTGCGGTGGATGCGCAGCTCCCGGGCGGCGGAGGTGAGGTTGCCGTCGGTGCGCTCGAGTACCTTGGCGATGAAGCTGCGCTCGAACGCGCCCACCGCGTCGTCGAACAGGATGCCCCGCTCGACCATCTCATCGACCAGCCGTTTCAGCCGTTCGTGCACGTCAGCTCCGCTCGTCCACGCCGTGGCCCGCCAGGCGCCGCAGTGCCTCCACATACTTTTCCCGGGTGCGTGCGACGACCTCGTCTGGGAGCGAGGGCACGGGCGGTTGCTTGTCCCACTTGATCTGCTCGAGGTAGTCGCGGACGTACTGCTTGTCGAAGCTCGGCTGGCTGCCACCCGGCGTGTAGGCGTCGGCGGGCCAGAACCGTGACGAATCGGGCGTCAACACTTCGTCGATCAGCAGAACCTGCTCCCGTCCGTCGTCGCCGACGATGCCGAACTCGAATTTCGTGTCCGCGACGATGATGCCCCTGGTTTCGGCGTGGGCGGCGCCCGTCGAGTACACCTGGAGGGACAGCCGTTTCAGCGTCGTCACCAACTCGCGCCCCACCAGGCGTGCGGCCTCGTCTTCGCTGATGTTGATATCGTGGCCGCTGTCGGCCTTCGTGGACGGCGTGAAGATCGGCTCGGGGAGTCGGTCCGCCTCGCGCAGTCCCGGCGGCAGCGCGATGCCGCATACCGTTCCGGTCTTGCGGTATTCCGCCCAGCCTGACCCGGCCAGGTAGCCGCGGACTACGCACTCGATCGGCACCGGGTCAGTTCGGCGCACCAGCATCGACCGTCCCCGCAAGACGTCGGCGTGACGGCGCAGCGCTGGCGGGAACTCGTCAGGGTTCACCGACCGCAAGTGGTTCGGGACCATGTTGGCCGTCAGGTTGAACCAGAACGTGGACAACTGCGTCAGCACTTTGCCCTTGTCGGGAATCCCCGATCCGAGCACGTAGTCGAACGCGGAAATCCGGTCGGTGGCCACGATGACCAAATCGCCATCGGCCTCGTACAAGTCGCGAACCTTGCCGCGCCGCGTGGGCGTGAGTTCGGGAAACGAGGTGCTGAGGAGCGGAGCAGCGAGTGCCATGGGGACCTCACGATGGACCAGGCTCAGCCTGGCGGTCATGGTTGAGACGCAGGGCTGGTTATGTTACAGGTCTGCCGGGGGGACTCGCAAGTGGGCGGGCCGTGTCCGCCCCTCGTGATCGGGTTGGCCACGAGCCACAGGCCACTGACACCCGGCCGGACACGGACAGTAAGTAGTGGCGCACCATAGACTTGGACGCGATCTTATAGTAGAGTGCCTTGCCCCGACATGCGCGCCCATCTTCGTACCGCTGTCGTCGTTGCGCTGGCTCTCGCTCTGCTCGCATGGTTCCTTCGCGGGGCGGATCTGTCCAAGGTGTGGGCCGAGATGATCCGGGGGCGGGTGGACCTGCTCCTGCTCGCACTGGTCACCACGATGACGACCTATGCGCTGAGGGCGATGCGGTGGCAGTACCTGCTCGCGGGGTTGGGGCCGACGCGGTTCGTGATCGCGTTTCGCGCAACCGTCGTCGGGTTCGCCGCCAGTTTTCTGCTGCCGGCCCGGGCCGGGGAGTTCCTGCGCCCCTACCTGCTCGCGCAGCACGAAGGCTTCAGCGCCACGGCCGCGTTCGCGACGGTGGTCCTCGAACGCGTGTTCGACCTGGCGACGGTGCTGATCTTGTTCGCGGTCTTCCTGCTGACCGCCGATCCCGCGCTCGCCAGGTTGGACCCCGCGGTGTTCAGGGCGGTGCAGGCGGGCGGGCTGACGGCCGCGGCGGCCACGGTGTCGATCCTGGCCGTCTTCTACTTCCTGGCGGGGCACCCGGAGGCGACTGGCCGCCTGTCCGCGCGCGTCGAGCGTCGGCTGCCGCCGCGGTTGGCCCGGTTGGTGGACGGGATGGCGCAGACATTCGCCCTGGGCCTGGGTGCCGTCCGGCGTCCGCAACAACTGCTTCTGGTGTTCGCCTGGTCGTTTCCGTTGTGGTTGTCGATCGCGGGCGGGATCTGGCTGGTGTCCCGGGCGTTTTCGGTCGAGGTGCCGTTCGTCGGGTCGTTCCTGGTCATGACGCTGCTCGTCGTGGGCGTCGCGATGCCCACGCCGGGCGCGATTGGCGGATTTCACAAGTTCTACCAGATCGCCGTGGTGTCGTTCTACCACGCCTCCACCGAGAAGGCGATCGGTGCCGCGGTCGTGCTCCACGCGATCTCGTTCGTGCCGGTGACACTGTTGGGAATCGTCTTCATGCTGCAGGAAGGACTGACGCTTGGCCGCATGCGCCGACTCGCGAGCGAGGGCGGAGCGTCGAAGGAGGAAGCCAGGTGAAGTGCCCGTATTGCGGTCATCTGGGCGACAAGGTCGTCGATTCGCGCGAGAGCAAGGAAGGCGAGGTGATTCGTCGGCGCCGGGAGTGCCTGGATTGCGGACGGCGGTTCACCTCCTACGAGCGGATCGACGAGATCCCCTACATGGTGGTGAAGAAGGACGGCAGCCGCGAGCGATTCGAGCGGCAGAAGCTCATTGCCGGCATGCTGAAGGCGTGCGAGAAACGGCCGGTCAGCGTCTCCGCCCTCGAGAAGGTGGCCGACCGTGTCGAGGCGACGCTCCAGGAGCGGCCCGAGAAGGAGATCGCCACCGCTGAGGTGGGTCTCTTCGTCATGCAGGCGCTCAAGGGGCTCGACGAGGTGGCCTACGTCCGGTTCGCGTCGGTCTACCGCAATTTCCGCGACGTGGGCGAATTCCGGAAGCAACTGGAAGAGCTGTTGAACGCGAGCGAATGATGAAGCCACTGCTCGCCGGCGTGCTGCTCCCCCTCGTGGCCAGCCTGGTGTGGTTGGCCGCGATGGGCGGACCCGTGCGCGCGGCGAACGAGGTGGACCTGCAGGTGAAGTTGCTGGCGAAGGACGGCCACGTGCAGGTCTCGTTCACGCTGACCCATGGGTTCACCAGCGAACTGCAGGCAGCCATCCGGAGCGGCCTGACCGCGACGATCGCCTATGAGACCGAGTTGCGGCGGGGCGGCACGCTCTGGTTCGACCGCACGCTGGCCACAGCGACGGTGACGGCGACCGCGCGGTACGACAACCTCACCCGTCAGCACCAGCTCTCTCGCACCGTGGATGGCCGCGGCGAAGAACCGCGGCTGACCGAGGACGAGGCGCAGGTGCGGGAGTGGATGACGGTGTTCAAGCAGTTGCCGCTGTTCAGCACGAAACAGCTCGAAGAGAACGCCGAGTACTACGTCCGCGTGCGGGCCCGTACGCGGCCGCGAGTCAACTGGCTCCTGTTCTGGCCCTGGGAACATGGCGCGCCGACCGGCGAAGCGCGCTTCACGCTGATCCAGTAGATGCTCACCCTGCGGGACACTTCCCCGGCGCCTTCCCCGGCCCGGCCGCGGCCGCGGCGGCAGGCCTTCGAGCGGCGCCCGTTCCGCGACAACCCGCTGCTCATTGTCGTCGGGATCGCGCTGCTGGTGACGGCGCTCGCGGCGACGCTCAGCTTCGGATCGCGGTCCTCGCGGTTTTCGCCGGACTTCCTCACCGAGTTCGTGCTCTACGCCCTGTCGGCCGCCGACCTGGCGATGATCCTCGCGCTGGTGTTCGTCCTCGCGCGGAACATTCTCAAGCTGATGGTCGAGCGTCGGCGCGGCCTGCCGTTCGCCAGGTTCCGGTCGAAGCTGGTCGGCGTTCTGCTCGGCATGACGCTCATCCCGTCGGTGCTCGTCCTGTTCGTCGGGAGCGAGCTGATTCGGACCAATCTCGACCGATGGTTCAACGCGCCGATGGAGGAGATTGTCGCGTCGGCCAACCGGACGGCAGGGGACTACTACCGCGAGCGGCAGAAGCTGGTGAGCGACACCTCGCAGCGCATCTCGGTCGCCCTCGCGCCACTGGGCTTTCCGGACGCCGACGTGACGAGGGTGTTCGAGGTCATCAAGCCCGAGGTCGCGCCGCTGCGCACCAGCATGGTGGAGGTCTACCGCGTGGTGCTTGGCCGCGGGCCCCGGCCGGACGTCTCGGCGGTGGCGGAGGTGCGCGTCCCCTCGTTCCCTTCAGACTACAACAGGGTCTCGGCCGATCGCCTGGCCGAACGCGTCGCGTCGGGAAGCGCCGAGACGCACGGCTTCGAGCCGCTGGGGGGTGGCGGCGAACTGCTGCGATCTGCCGCGCCGGTTCGCGGCCGGGACGGCAAGCTGGCGGGAGTGGTCGTCGCCTCGGACTACCTCACGGGCGAGATGGCAGACCGGTCGCGACGGATGACGGATGCCTACGAGCAGTACAGCAAGCTCAAGGTGCTCAAGAGCAACATGTTCGGCGTCTACATCTCGTTCTTTCTGATGGTGACGCTGATGATCCTCGTGGGCGCGACGTGGATAGGCTTCTACCTGGCCAAGCGGATCACCCGGCCCATCCAGATGCTGGCCGCGGCGGCGCGTGACATTGGCGCAGGGCACCTGGATCACCGTCTCGAGCCAGAGACCTCCGACGAGTTCGGGGCGCTGGTCGAAGCGTTCAACGCGATGACGGGCGAGCTGTCGAATAGCCGGCAGGATCTCGAGCGTTCGGCCCAGGATCTCCAGCGGCAGCACCAGGAGGTCGAGGCGCGGCGTCGCTACATCGAGACCGTGCTCGAGCGCATCACCACCGGCGTGGTCTCGGTGGATGCCGCCGGGCGGGTGACGACGATCAACAGCGCTGCGGCACGGCTCCTCGGCCTGCAGGGGGCCGGGGCCGGTCAGCCGGTCGCCGACCTGCTTGGCCGCACGGATCTGTCGCCGCTGCTCGCGCTGGTGGAAGGGGCGCGGAGCGGCGCGCAGGATCCGCCTGCCCAGGAGATCGCGCTGGCGCACGACGGCCGCGAGGTGCATCTGGCCGCTGCGGCCACCCGCCTTCATGGGGAAGGCGGCGCCACGGAAGGCACGGTGCTCGTCTTCGACGACATCACGCCGCTGATTCGCGCGCAGAAGGTCGCGGCGTGGCGGGAAGTGGCCCGGCGGCTCGCGCACGAGATCAAGAACCCGCTGACGCCGATTCAGCTCTGCGCCGAGCGGCTCGCCCGGCATTTCCAGTCGGCGCCGGCGCCCACTCGCGCCCTCGTGGAGGAGTGCACGAAGACGATTGTCGGCGAGGTTGAGTCGCTCAAGGGCCTGGTGGACGAGTTCTCGCAGTTCGCGAGGATGCCGGCGCCCAAGCGGATCCCGACGAACCTGCCGACGCTGCTCGCCGATACGCTCGCGCTGTACGTGGGGTTGTTCCGGGAAGTGAAGATCGACACGCTGGCGCCGCCCGACATGCCGCTGGTGCGCGTCGATCCCGAGCAGATTCGGCGCGTCGTCATCAACCTGGTGGACAACGCGATCGAGGCGATGGAGCGCAAGGGCCAGATCGTGATCGAAGTGCAGCACGCCGCCGTCGAGCGGGTGGCGCGTATCGTCGTCGCCGACAACGGGCCGGGCATTCCCGCGAGCGAGCGCGAGAAGCTCTTCATGCCGTATTATTCGACCAAGCGACGCGGCAGCGGGCTCGGGCTCGCGATCGTGCGGCGGATCATCGCCGAGCACGGCGGGTCGATCGATGCGGCCGACAACGTTCCCCGCGGCACCCGGTTCATTGTTGAGTTGCCGGTGTAGGGGAGGAGTCAGGAGTCGGGTGGATTCAGGCACAACAGTGTCGTGCCCTCGGGAAGAGCCATACCACCAGTGAAACCAGCAATATTGGTTGTCGACGACGAGCCTGGCGTTCGGAGCGCCCTGTCGGGCGTGCTCCGCGACGAGGGCTACCAGGTGGACGCGGTCGAGAGTGGCGAAGCCTGTCTCGATCGTCTGACCCGCGCCGCGTACGACGTGGTCCTGCTCGACGTCTGGCTGCCGGGGGCCGACGGGCTGTCCACACTCGCGCGCATCCGCGAACGGCAACTCGACGTCCCGGTGGTCATGATCTCGGGCCATGGCAACATCGAGTCGGCGGTGCGTGCGATCAAGCTGGGGGCGTTCGACTTCATCGAGAAGCCGCTGTCGCTCGAGAAAACGATGCTCGTCGTGCGCAACGCCCTTCGCCAGCGCCGCCTCGAGGTGGAGAACCGGGCGTTGCGCGCGCGGGTGGACCGGCACCTCCAGATGGTGGGGGAGAGCTACGCGATGCGCCAACTGCGCGAGCAGGTGGCCATGGCCGCGCCGACCAACGGGCGCGTGCTGATCTACGGCGGCAACGGCACCGGGAAGGAGCTGGTCGCCCGGACGGTCCACGCGTTGAGCCGGCGGCGCACCGGTCCGTTCGTCGAGGTGAACTGCGCGGCCATTCCCGAGGAGTTGATCGAGAGCGAACTGTTCGGGCACGTGAAGGGGGCCTTCACCGGGGCCATCGGGGATCGGCGAGGGAAGTTCGAGGCAGCCGACCTCGGCACGATCTTCCTCGACGAGATCGGCGACATGAGCGTGAAGACGCAGGCCAAGGTGCTCCGCGTCCTCCAGGAACAGGTTGTCGAGCCGGTCGGGGGCACCTCGGGTGTGCGCGTGGACGTGCGCGTGCTGGCGGCCACCAACAAGGAGCTGCTGGCGGAGATCCGCGCGGGGCGCTTCCGCGAAGACCTTTATTTCAGGCTCAACGTCATCCCGATCTTCGTGCCGCCGCTCCACGACCGGAAGGAAGATATCCCGCTGCTGGCCGAGCACTTCATGGGCGGCTTCGCCCGCGAGTATGGCCGGCGAATGAAGACGCTCGACGCGACCGCCGTCTCCGCCCTCCAGGAATACTCCTGGCCTGGCAACGTCCGCGAGCTGCGCAACGTGATCGAGCGGCTGATCATCATGGTGCCGGGCGACACCATCGGCGCCCGCGACCTCGCGTTCCTCGAGGGGCCGTTCGTGCCGTACTCGGAGCCGTCGTCGAGCGACGAGGGCGTGGAAGGGTTGACGCTGCAGGCCGCGCGCAGCCGCTTCGAACGCGAGTTCATCATGAAGGCGCTGTCCGCGCAGAACGGCAACATCTCGCGGACGGCCGACGCGCTCGGCGTCGAGCGCAGCAACCTCTATCGCAAGATGCGCGCCCTCGGCATCGCCGCGCGGCTCGTCGAGCGCGAGGAAGAGTCCGCGTCGCGTTGACTGCCCCGGCGGTTTGCCCGATAATCGCGGTGGCCCCCGCCATCCGGCTATGCCTGATCGACTTCGCACAAACGTCTCGCCCGGCCCGGATGGCCTGTCCCCCGCGGAACGCGATACCCGCATCGAACAACTCCTGCTCACCGGCCTCGATCAGTACTTTGCTGGCGAGTACGAGCGCGCGACCAGCGCGTGGACGCGCGTCCTGTTCCTCGACCGGGGCCACGCGCGCGCAAAGGCGTACATCGACCGCGCGCGGGGCGCGCTCGGCGAGCGCCAGCGCGAGTCCGACGAGTTGCTCCACCGCGGGGTGGACGCGTTCAACCGGGGTGAGACGGAGGTCGCGCGACGGTTGCTGACCTCGGTGGTCGAACGCGGAGGGCCGCTGGAAGTGGCGCTGTCGTTCCTCGAGCGGTTGACCCGCCTCGAGCGGCCGGGCAGTCGAAGCGAGGCGAAGGCCGAATCGCCGTCCGATCACCGGAGGGCGCGCCCGACATCGTCGCCGCGCGAGCGCCGGCGTCGCGCGTGGGCGCTGCCCGCGCTCATCTTGGGCGTCATCGTCCTCGTGCTCTTCTACATTCAGGGATCGCGGGAGCGGACGGCGCCGCTGCTGTTCTTGACCGAGTGGGGCGGAAGCGATGCGACCTCCGGCGGTCGCCTGGCCGAGGACCCGCTGCCCGTGCCGAGGGGCGCGGAGATCGATGTCGATCGCGCACGCGCGCTGTTCGCACAGGGCCACCCGCGCGATGCGCTGCGCCTGCTGGAACGGATTGGGCCCGGCGACCCGTTGCGCGCCGAGTCCGCGCGACTTCGCGAAGACATTCAACGCGCACTGCTCTCGGAGTACGAGGGCCGGGTGTTGCCGCCACCTGCCGTGCCGGCCGCCCCGTCGGGTCGTGACCGATGAAGTGTCCGAAGTGCAGCTACATCGGGTTCGAGCCGACCGACCGCTGTCGCAACTGCGGGTTCGATTTCTCGCTTGCCCTTCTTGTCCCGTCCGGCCCCGACCTGCCCCTCCGCTCCGCCGAGCCGATGGGCCCGCTCGCCGATTTCGACCTCGGTGAGGCGCGGCGTCCCGTGGCGACGACGACGCCCACGACCCGAGCCGCGAGGCGCCGACTGGACCCGTCGTTCGACCCGGGCGTTCCACCCGCCAGCCTCACGCCGCCTCAGCCGGACGACCTGCCGCTGTTCGGCGGGGCCTTACCTGACGAAGTCCCGCTCGTGCGCCCGTGCGCTCCGAGCGCTCCACTGGCCGTGCGTCGCTCGACGCCTGTGCCGTCGAGATCGCGCCCGGCACCGGTGGGGCGAGTGAGGGAGCGTCAGCCAGATCTCGGGCTGCTGACCGATTCGATGACCGCGATCGCGACCTCAAAGACACCGTCGCCGCCGGCTCCAGCGTCTCCGGACGGTGAGCTCGCGACGCTGGGCGAGCGGGTCGGCGCCGCCGCGCTCGACTGGGGGATGCTCGCGGGCCTCGACCTTGCGGTGATCTACTTCACCCTGCGAGTGAGCAGGCTCGCGGCGACCGAAGTGCTCTTGCTGCCGCCCGTCCCGCTCGTGGCCTTCCTGCTGCTCCTGAACGGCGGCTATCTCGCGCTCTTCACCGCGGCATGTGGCCAGACGGTCGGCAAGATGGCGTTCGGGCTCAAGGTGGTGTCGTCCGGGGGCGGGCCGCTCACGATTGGCCGATCGCTCCTCCGCGTCGTGGTGTTCTTGCTCAGCGCCCTGCCCGCCGGGCTGGGCCTACTTCCGGCGGCGTTCGATCGCGGGCGCCGCGGACTTCACGATCGGCTGGCGGCCACGCGCGTCGTTCGGACCACGGCCTCCTGAAGCTGCCGCCGATTCCAGGCCACCATGATGACTCGTCTTGCCCTTATCCTTGCCACGGTTGGCTACGTCGGGCACTTCCCGGTTGCGCCCGGTACCGCCGGCTCCGCGGCCGGACTGCTCCTCTACGCGATGCTGCGATGGATCGGATCGCCGGTCGTGGTGGACGTGGCCGTCATCGTGGGGCTCTTTGCGGTCGGGTGCTGGGCGGGCTCGGTGGCCGAAGCGTACTACGGGCGAACCGATCCGGGCTACGTCGTGCTGGACGAAGTGATCGGCATGCTCCTGACGTTGCTCTTCGTGCCCGTCACCTGGACAGGCGTGCTCGTCGGGTTCCTGCTGTTCCGCGGTTTCGACATCGTCAAGCCGTTTCCGGCCCGGCAATGCGAACGGATGCACGGCGGCCTGGGGATCATGGCCGATGACGTCGTCGCCGGGATCTACGGCAACCTCGCGCTGCGGCTGGTGATCTGGGTCGTACCCGTTCTGCGCTGATCCTCCCCGGTCAGCCGCCCCTGTTCCTGGTGTTCTTTGTGGTTGTCAATTCAGGCCGTCGGCGATCACGGGCCTCGAGTGAGACAATGAGGACATGAGCGCTCCGTCGACTCTGCCTCGCCGCGCCGTCATCATTGCCGTTGGCAGCGAACTGCTGACGCCGTTCCGCACGGACACCAACTCTCTCTTCGTCACCTCGCGGCTGAACGATCTCGGGATCGAGGTCACGGCGAAGGTCATCGTCGGCGACCGGCGCGAAGAACTGGCGGCGGTCGTCGGCGAGGCCATGCGCCGGGCGGACCTCCTGGTCCTGACCGGTGGCCTCGGGCCGACCGACGACGACGTGACACGGCTCGCCGTTTCCGATGCGCTTGGGTTGCCCCTCCGGGAGGATCCCTCCATCGTGGAGCGCATCCGGCAGCGATTCGCGCAGCGCGGGATGGCCATGCCCGAGGTGAACCGGGTTCAGGGGCAGGTGCTGGGCGGGGCGTCCGTGTTGCCGAATCCCAACGGCACCGCGCCCGGGCAGTGGGTGGAACAGGAAGGGCGGATCGTCGTGCTCCTGCCCGGGCCGCCCCGGGAGATGCAGCCGATGCTCGACGCGGCGCTGGCCGAACGGCTCGAGCCCCACGCCGCCGGCGCCCGGATCTACCGTCGCGTCCTGAAGATCGCGGGCCGGACGGAGTCGGATGTCGAACAGGTGGCACAGCCCGTCTATTCGCGCTGGATCAACTGGGCGCTGCCGGTGTCCACGAGCATCCTGGCGGCGCCCGGGCAGATCGAGCTGCACTTCTCGGTGCGCGCGACAACCGAGGAGGAGGGGCGCGCGGTGCTCGACCGGGCGACGAGCGAGATGACCGCGGTCGTCGGGCCTGACGTCTACAGCACCGACGGCCGGTCGCTCGAGCGCGTCGTGGGCGACCTCCTGAGGGGCCGGGGATGGCAGATCGCGACCGCCGAGTCGTGCACCGGCGGACTGGTTGTCTCGCGCCTGACCGACATTGCCGGCAGCTCCGACTACGTCGAACGAGGCGTGGTCTGTTACAGCAACCGCGCGAAGACGGAGTGGCTGGGCGTGCCCGAGGAGTTGATCCGCGAACATGGCGCGGTCAGCGACGCGGTTGGCCTCGCGATGGCCGACGGGGTGCGCGAGCGGGCGAATGTCGAGGTTGCTGTCGGCATCACCGGCGTGGCCGGCCCGGGCGGGGGCACCGAACAGAAACCTGTGGGAACCGTGGTTGTGGCGGTTGTCGGGCTTTCAGGCGCCCAGGTCCGTCGTTTCCTGTTTCCCGGCGGACGCGAGCAGGTCAAGTTCCAGGCCTCGCAGGCGGCGCTGAACATGGTCAGGACCATGGTTGGCGCAAGTGGGTAGGGAGCGGCACCACCATGCTGCCTATTTCGTGGTGACGGCATCGCGGCTCGGATATCATCACACGTCATGAAAGAGATCGGGATCCTCGGGGCGGGCAGCTGGGGCACGGCCCTCTCGGTGCACTTGGCGCGAATTGGTCATGAGGTCCGTCTCTGGGCGCGTGAAGCGGACGTCGTCGACCAGATGCGGACCGAGCGCGTCAACGGCCTGTTCCTTCCCGGGATTGTGCTGCCGCCGGCCATTACGCCGTGCGCGCGTCTCGAGGACGCCGTCGCCGATGTTGATCTCGTGCTGGTCGTCACGCCGTCTCACGGCACCCGACGCGTGCTGCGCCAGGCGGCGCCAGCCATGCGTCCCGCGGCGACAATCGTGAGCGCCACAAAGGGCCTCGAGGTCGAGACGATGCTGAGGGCCTCGGAGGTCATCGAGCAGGAAGTCGGTCCCGGGCGTTCCGTGGTTGTCCTGTCGGGGCCGACCTTCGCACGCGAAGTCGCGCTGGAACTCCCGACCGTCGTGTGCGCGGCATCAGCCGACTGCGCGGCGGCCGAACTGGTGCAGTCGGAGTTCCGGGGGCGTGCCTTCCGGCTGTACACCACCGACGATGTCGTCGGGGTGGAGATCGGAGCGGCCTTGAAGAACGTGATCGCCATTGCCTCCGGGGTGGTCGAAGGCCTGGGCCTGGGGCACAACGCCATGGCTGGCCTGATCACGCGCGGGCTCGCGGAAATCTCGCGGTTGGCCCATGCGCTCGGCGGCCGACGCGAGACGCTGGCCGGACTGTCCGGCCTCGGCGACCTGGTGCTCACCTGCACCGGAAGCCTCAGCCGCAATCGTCAGTTCGGGATCGAGTTGGGTCGCGGGCGGAGTTCCCGCGAGATTCTCGGCGCGATGACGATGGTGGCCGAGGGCGTGCTGACGACCGGCGCGGCGCTGGCGCTCGGCGCCCGGCACGGCGTCGAACTCCCCATTGCCGCACAGATGGCCGACGTGCTCGAGGGCCGCAAAGACCCGCGGGCCGCCGCCGAGGCGCTGATGCTCCGGCCGCAACGGGTCGAGGTCGATGGCAGATGGTAGAATCACGGGATGGGCTTGCTCGGCCGAATTCGTGAAGGTCTCACCCGCACCACGCAACAATTCGTCGATCGCTTCGAGGATATCGTCAGGCGAGCCGACGCGCCCGAGCGCCGCAGCCGCGCGGTCGATGTCGAGACGCTCGAGGCGATCGAGGAACTGCTGATCTCCGCCGACGTCGGCCTTCCTGCCACCGATCGCATCGTCTCCGCCGTGAAATCCAGGGCGCGGCACGGCGAGAGCCTGCGTGACCTGGTGAAGCAGGAGATTCGAGCGGTGTTCGACAGCGTGCCCTGGCCCGCCGATGGAACCGCTCCGGCGGGCGGACCCGAGCCTCGCGTCGTCCTCGTCGTCGGCGTCAACGGGACGGGCAAGACGACGACCGTCGGCAAGCTGGCGAACCTCATCAAGCTGTCCGGGGCGAAGCCGCTGATCTGCGCGGCCGACACCTTCCGCGCCGCGGCCGTCGAGCAGCTCGAGATCTGGGCCCGTCGTGCCGACGTGGATATCGTGCGGGCACGGGAGGGCGCGGATCCGGCGGCGGTCGTCTTCGACGCCATCTCGTCGGGCAAGGCCCGCGGACGCACCCCGATCATCATCGACACGGCAGGTCGCATCCACACCCGCGTCAACCTGATGAACGAGTTGGAGAAGATCCGGCGCGTCGCGTCTCGCGAGGTGCCGGGCGCGCCCCATGAGGTGCTGCTGGTACTGGACGCGACGGTCGGGCAGAACGGGCTGTCGCAGGCGCGAGAGTTCACCGCGGTGGCGGGGGTGAACGGGATCGTGCTGGCCAAGCTCGACGGAACAGCTAAGGGCGGTGTTGCGGTGGCGATCGCGCACGATCTGAGACTGCCGATCCGCTACGTCGGGGTCGGCGAGTCGATCGACGATCTCGTCCCGTTCTCGGCCGAGGAGTACGTGGACGCGCTGTTCGAGGAAAAATGGTGAGAGCCGGGGGCGGGGCGTTCGGATCGTCGCCCCGATGGCGGATGGAATCAGACCGTGTCCGAGAACGGCAGTTTGACCTCCACGGCGCGCTTGCGCGGCCCGCGGCGTTTCTTGTGCTCGCTCAGTTCATGGGTGACGGCAGAGGAGACGGCCGACGACAACTCGCGAAGCACCGCGCCGACCACGCGGTCTCGCTTCAGGGCTGCGGACCGTTCGTCGGCAGGCGCCCCGAACAGTTCCCCGAGGTCCACGCCCAGCGCGGCCGCGAGTTTCTCGAGGGTGTCGGTCGAACAGTGGCCGCCGTGAACGACGTGGCTGACCGTATCCGGATGGATCCCGGCAAGACGAGCCAGTTCCACCTGGGTGATGCCCTGTTCCTCGATCAGGGCCACGATTGATTCGCTCCATCTCGCCATAGGGACAGTCGCTCCTGGTCTTCCGGGCCGCTGGTGCGCATCCTACGCATTGGGACCGGCGCAGGGCAAGCGGAATCGACACGCGAGGCGAGAGGGCGCCGGCACGCACCGGCTTTCGATTGACAGCGCAGGTAGAGCCGGACTACGATAAGGGTTTGCCAGACATGGGGTTAGGGCACGTGTGTCTTCGCGGTCGGCGTCATGTTCGATACCCTCAGTAACCGGTTGCAGGAGGTGTTTCGCTCTCTCAGGGGAGAGGCGCGCCTCACGGAAGCGACGGTCGAGACGGCGCTCCGCGAAATTCGCATGGCGTTGCTCGAGGCGGACGTCAACTTCAAGGTCGTCAAGGCCTTTGTGGATCGTGTCCGCGACCGGGCCATGGGCCAGGACGTCCTGCGCAGCCTCACGCCGGCGCAGCAAGTGGTCCGCATTGTCCGCGACGAGATGATCGCGCTCTTTGGCGACGCGGGCGGCGGGCTGCAGCCGTCCTCGACGTCGCCGCGGGTCATCCTGCTCCTCGGCCTCCAGGGCTCGGGCAAGACGACGACGGCGGGCAAGCTGGGGGCGTGGCTCGCGAAGCAGGGACGCCATCCGATCCTGGTGTCGACTGACGTTCGTCGCCCGGCGGCCATCCAGCAGTTGAACGTGCTGGGACAGAAGGCGTCGCTGCGCGTGTACGACCCGCCCGGGCAGATGGACCCGGTGCGGCGTGCCGGCGATGCCATGACCGAAGCGCGAAACCTCGGCTTCGACGTGGTGATCGTCGATACGGCGGGCCGCCTGCACATTGACGACGACCTGATGAACGAGTTGCAGGCGATCAAGGCTGCGGTCTCGCCGTCGGACCTGATCTACGTCGCGGACGCGATGACGGGCCAGGATGCGATCAAGAGCGCCGGCGAGTTCAACCGCCGGGTGGGCGTGACCGGCGTGATGCTGAGCAAGCTCGATGGCGACGCGCGCGGCGGCGCGGCGCTCTCGGTCGTGGCCGTCGTCGGCGTGCCGATCGCCTTCGTGGGCAGCGGCGAACGCCTCGAGGACATCGAGCCGTTTCACGCCGATCGCCTGGTGTCGCGGCTGCTTGGCATGGGCGATGTGCTGTCGCTGATCGAGAAGGCCGAGCAGGCCATCGACCAGAAAGACGCGCAGCGGCTCGAAGAGAAGATCCGGCTCGACGACTTCACGCTCGAGGATTTTCGCGACCAGTTGCGCACCATCAGGAAGATGGGGCCGCTCGAGAGCATCATCGGGATGATTCCGGGGATGGGCAGCCTCGGGCAACTGGCCGAGAACAAGCCGGACGAGAAGCAGTTGGTGCGCGTCGAGGCGATCATCAACTCGATGACGCCGGGCGAGCGCTCCGACTATCATCTGATCAACGGCTCCCGCCGCAAGCGCATCGCGCGGGGCAGCGGAACGTCGGTCGAAGAGATCAACCGCCTCCTGCGCCAGTTCCAGCAGATGCGGAAGATGCTGAAGAGCCTGGGCGGGATGGTGGGGGGCGGGAAGGGCGCGCTGAAGCGGCTCCGGAGGATGGGCAAGTTGCACTGAGTGGGTCGCCGTGACTGGCGAAAGCGAAAGGGAGTTCGATGCTGGTGATTCGTCTGAGCAGGATCGGTTCGAAGAAGCAGGCGCACTACCGTCTTGTGGTGTGCGAGAGCAAGCAGGCAACC
>JANYLG010000072.1 GCA_025363775.1 Acidobacteriota bacterium
CACGCCGCGAAGGCGGGCCTGAAGGCCCGCCCCACACCCAGGCCGCGAAGGCGGGGCTGAAGGCCCGCCCCACTCCGGATGCACGCGGCCCCGCGCCGAAGACCGTCTACTCTTCCGCCAGCAACCGTCGCTCGCCGGTCAGCGCCCGGATGCCGGCTGCGTCCTGCACTACTTCGAGCGCGCCGAGGTAGTCGCCCTGCGGGCTTCTCACCGGGTAGTAGCGGATGTGGATGAAGCGTCCGCCCATTTCGATCCAGAACTCCGCCAGCGTCCGCGTTCCCGCCTTGAAGTCGGCCAGGATCTTGTTGACGAGGTGCACGCTCTTCTCGGGATGGCAGTTCTGCACCGCCATGCCTATCACGCCACGCGTCCGCGGAAAGATCTTCACCCCGTTCTCGTGGCTGAAATAGCGCACCTTGTCGTCCTTGTCCACGAAGGACAATTCCACTGGGAGCGTGTTGAGGATGGCGGCCATCACGTCGCGCTCGACGCCGAAGGAGAGGTCCTCGACGCCCCCTCCTGTGATGATGCGGTCGGCCAGCGCGTAGTACTTCGCGCGGGTGTCGGGTCCGACCGACGCCTCGGTGGCGATGATGCCGGCGACGACAGCGTCCCCGTCCGCCCCGCTCATCACGCGGCGCGCCATCGGGTAGAGGATGTCGTTCTCCTTCCAGAAGTGGTTCTTCATCAGCGTGGAATACTCGGCGAACACGTTCCTCAACTCGCCAAGCGCCCCGGTGTTCCCGCCGGTGTACTCGTCTACCAGGTCCACGAGCCGCGGCAGCAGCGATCGGTTCTGCTCGTGCTCGGCGAGCATCACCGCGAGCGGACCGCCATGCCGGGGGATTCCGTGCTGCTCGATGAGGGGGAACAGGTGGTTCTCTTCCTTCTTGTTGTGACACCCGTCGACGTACTCCTGGAAGTACTGCGCGGCGTCGCGCAGCAGGCCCGGAGGCGGCGCGCCAGGGCCAGCCAGCGCCCGCTCCACCGCGTCGAAGACCTTCTCGGTGGTCTGATGATCGTTCATGAGCAAGTCCGACCAGTTTTCCGCCATATATGCCTCTCTGCCTCCCGAAGTGGATGATTCCTTTTCACCTTATCATGGGAGGAGCACACCGGCGATGCCTATGACCAACGTCATCACAGCGTCCTTCGCTGCGCGACTGCGCGCCTCACCGGCCTGCCCAGAGAGAGGCGGACGTGGACCGGGTTGCTGCGGAGGGCGACTTGCGAGGTCGACCGAGCGGAGCCCGGCGCAGCAACCCGGTCCGGGTCCGCCGCCTCCGCGGTCGACGGCGACCGCCCTCCCAACCCGCGTCGGGGTTTGAGGTCCGGGACGAGGACGTGGTCAAATGAGCGGACTCGGCCCGGACATTCCCTGGAGGTCATGTGAAACGCTTGCGTCTTCTCGTCGGGTTCACGATTCTGCTGGCAGCGTCCGGGCTCACCCTTCGCGCACAGTCCGGCGCCGGCGGCGCACAGAAACCGGCGGCGCAGGCCCAGAAGCCCGAGGAGAAGAAGGCCGATACCAGGGATGTCCTGACGTCCGGGACGTTCTCGGGCCTGGCGTGGCGGACGATCGGGCCCGCCGTGACCTCCGGGCGCGTCATCGACATTGCCGTACGCCCCGACCGCCACGCCACCTGGTACCTCGCGACGGTGGGTGGCGTCTGGAAGACCGAGAACACCGGCATGTCCTGGACGCCGGTGTTCGACTCCGAAGGGTCGTTCTCGATTGGCTGCGTCACCATCGATCCGCGCAACCCGCACACCATCTGGGTCGGCACCGGCGAGAACAACAGCCAGCGCAGCGTCTCGTACGGCGATGGCGTCTACCGGTCGCTGGACGCCGGCAAGACGTGGGAGAACGTGGGTCTGAAGGACTCGATGCACATCGGCCGCATCGTCGTCGATCCGCGCGATTCGAAGGTCGTCTACGTGGCGGCCATGGGACCGCTCTGGTCGGCGGGCGGCGACCGCGGGCTCCACAAGACGACGGACGGCGGGAAGACCTGGAAGGCAGTGTTGACGGTCAGCGAGAATACCGGCGTGAGCGACGTGGCGATCGACCCGCGCAACCCCGACACCCTCTACGCGGCCGCCTATCAGCGGCGGCGTCACGTGTGGACCTTGATCGACGGCGGCCCGGAATCGGCGCTCTACACGTCCACGGACGCGGGCGCCACCTGGAAGAAGCTGGACAACGGCCTGCCCAAGGAAGACATGGGACGAATCGGCCTGGCCGTCTCGCCCGTCAACCCGGATGTCGTGTACGCCGTCATCGAAGCGGCGAACAAGGCCGGCGGCTTCTTCCGTTCGACCGACCGCGGCGCGAGCTGGGAGAAGATGAGCGGCTATGTGCCGGGCGGCCCGATGTACTACAACGAGATTGTCGCCGACCCGAAGCACGTGGACCGCGTGTACTCGATGGACGTCTACATGCAGGTCACCGACGATGCCGGCCGGACGTTCAAAAATGTCGGCGAGCGGTGGAAGCACGTGGACAACCACGCGCTGTGGATCGACCCGGACGACAGTGACCACCTCGTGAACGGAAACGACGGCGGCGTCTACGAGAGCCTCGACCGCGGCCGCACATGGGAATTCAAGGCGAACCTGCCCATCACGCAGTTCTACCACGTGGCCGTGGACAGTTCGACGCCCTTCTACTATGTCTACGGCGGTACGCAGGACAACACGTCGATGGGCGGGCCGTCGCGCACCACGACCGGCCACGGCATCACCAACGACCTCTGGTTCGTGACGACTGGCGGCGACGGGTTCGTCAGCCGCATCGATCCGGACGACCCGAACATCGTCTACGCCGAGTCACAGCACGGCGTGATCGTCCGCTTCGACCGACAAAGCGGCGAGCAGATCGACATTCAGCCGCAGGCCGGCAAGGACGAGGCCCCGCTCCGCTGGAACTGGGACTCGCCGCTCGTCATCAGCCCGCACCTGCACACGCGCCTCTACATTGCGGCGCAGCGCGTCTTTCGGTCCGACGACCGCGGCAACTCGTGGACGCCGATCAGCGGCGACCTGACTCGCCAGATCGACCGGAACGCCCTGAAGGTGATGGGGCGCGTGTGGAGCGTGGACGGGGTGGCGAAGAATGCGTCCACCTCGTTCTACGGGAACATCGTGTCGCTGGCCGAATCGCCCGTGAAGGAAGGGCTGATCTACGTCGGGACCGACGACGGGCTGGTGCAGGTGACCGAGGATGGCGGAAAGAGCTGGCGGAAGATCGAGAAGTTCCCGGGCGTGCCCGACAACAGCTACGTGTCGCGGCTGGAGCCGTCGCCGGGCGACGCGGACACGGTGTATGTCGCGTTCGACAACCACAAGATGGGCGACCTCCAGCCGTACCTGCTCGAGAGCACCGACCGGGGGCGTACGTGGACGTCCGTGGCCGGCAATCTGCCCAGGCGCGGGTCGGTCTACGTCGTCGTGGAAGACCCCGAGAAGTCGAGCCTGCTGTTCGCGGGGACGGAGTTCGGCGTCTTCTTCACGATAGACGGCGGGAAGAAGTGGACGAAGCTCGACGGCGGCCTTCCGACGATTGCTGTCCGGGACATCGCCATCCAGAAGCGGGAGCACGACCTGGTGATCGCCACCTTCGGCCGCGGCTTCTACGTCCTCGATGACTACCGACCGCTGCGGCAGATCTCGCCGGACGTGCTTGCGCAGCACGCCATGTTCCCGGTGCGCCAGGCGTGGATGTTCGTGCCGTCGCTCCCCTACGGCCTCCGGGGCAAGGGGTTCCTGGGCGAATCGTTCTACGCGGCGCCCAACCCGCCGTTCGGGGCGGTCTTCACCTACTACCTGAAGGACGCACTGCAGACCAGGCGTCAGGCCCGCCAGGCGCAGGAGAAGAAGCTCGCCAAGGAAGGCGGCGCCATCACATATCCGCCCTGGGACTCTCTTCGCGCAGAGGACCGTGAAGAGGTCCCTGTCGTCGTGCTGACGGTGACGGATGATGCGGGCAACGTCGTGCGCCGACTGACCGGCCCGACGAGCGCCGGGTTCCATCGTGTCGCGTGGGACCTGCGCTATCCACCGGCCGATCCTTCATCGGTCGAGCCGTTCGCCTTCAGCGATGAAGACCTCTTCGCGACGCCGCCGGTCGGGCCGATGGCGGCGCCGGGGACCTACACGGTCTCGATTGCGACCCGCGTGGATGGCCGGTTGGCGCCAATCGGCGAGCCGCAAGCATTCCAGGCGGTGCCCCTTGGTACCTCGGCGCTGTCCCCGGCCGACCGCGCGGCGACGCTCGAATTCGCGCGGAAGACGGCCCGGCTGCAACGCGCGGTGCTGGGCGCGTCCGAGGCGGCGAAGGACCTTCGCAAGCAGCTGACGCTCATCAAGCGGGCCGTGGAAGACTCGCCGAAGGCGGACGCGAAGCTGATCGACGACGTGAGGCGCATCGACGGGCGCGTCGGTGACCTCCAGTTTGCGCTCGACGGAGACGCCGTCGTGCGCCGGTATAGCGAGCCGACACCCGCCTCGATCGTCGAGCGCGTGCAGGGGATCGTCGCCGGCCACTGGTCGTCAACATCGGCGCCGACCGAGACGCACAAGCGGTCGTACCAGATCGCGAGCGACTCGTTCGCGCCGGCGCTCGAGCAGTTGCGAACGATCGTGGAGGTGGACATGAAGGCCCTCGCCGATCGACTCGAGGCGATTGGGGCCCCGTGGACGCCGGGGCGTGTGCCGCGCTGGTTGCCGGAGAAGTAGCTCTCGTGCTTCAACGATGACGATCTCAGCCCTGGAAGGAGTCTCTTTTGTGTGGATGAGCCAGGGCGTGGAACAGCCATGGTGAACGACCGCGCGAGGCCGGCCGGGTGGCGGCGATGGGTCTCCGGGCCTCGGGGCACGGCTCTTTCTGGGGCCCTCGTCGCTGGAATCCTGTTCGGCGTTGCCTGGCTAGAACTTGGACGCTGGCGGGAGGGCCAGCGCCTCCAGGTGTTGCGCGGGCAGGTCGAGGTGGTCCTCGGCGGTCGGAGCAGTGCGCTCGCCTCAGCCCTCGGGCGGAGGCTCGCGCTGCTCGACGGCCTCCACGCGTTCGTCGAACTCGAGGCCGGCTCCGACCGTCTTGCGCGTGTCTTCCCGGACTTTGCCTCACGCCTGCGTGGCGCCGTTCCCGGTATACGCAACCTCGCTGTGGCGAGGGGAACGGTCTACGTGCTCGTCTCTCCCCTGGCTGGAAACGAGAAGATCATCGGCTACAACTTGTCGGCCGATCGTCGCGCCGAAGTCCGCGAGGACACCCGGCGCGCGCTCGACGGTCCCGGACCCTCGCTGAGCAGTCCCCTCGAACTGGTCCAGGGCGGGTTGGGCGTGATCGCCCGGCGTGCCGTTCGACAAAACGGCGCCGTGTGGGGGTTGGTGGCGGTCGTCCTCGACATCGACCCGATCCTGAAGGAAGCGGGCCTGGTCCCACCGCGTGGCGACCTGTTGATCGCCCTGCGGGCTCACGGCGGTTCGGCCTTCTTCGGCCCCCCCGCGACGTTCGAGGGCGACCCGGTCATCCAGCAGCTCAACTTCCCGGACGGCTCCTGGGACATCGCCGCCCAGCCACAGCGAAGCTGGCGCGCGCCGTTGATGGAAGAGCGCCGCCTCTGGCTGGCGTCCGGCCTCGTTCTGGTGTCCATTCCCATGGCGCTCGTGTTTGCCCTGACCTGGCGTCAGGGCGTCCGTCGGCAATACCAGGCGGACACCGAGCGGCTGATCGAAGAGCGCACGGCCGCCCTGGCCCGCACGACGGTCATCGTCGAGAACAGCCCCGTCGTTCTCGTGCGGTGGCTGCCCGGGGACGGGTGGCCGGTCGAGTACGTCTCCGACAACATCGCGCAGTTCGGTTACTCGCCCGCGGAGTTTCAGTCCGGCAGGCTGAAGTGGTCCGACATCCTGATACCCGCGGACCTCGAGCGGATCCGCCAGGAGGTCGCCAGGGACCGCGAGGTGGGCCTGCGCCGCACGCGGCAGGAGTACCGGATCGTCACCTCAGACGGGCGCGTGCGATGGATGGAAGACCGGACGTCGATCGTCGAAGGTTGCGGCGGCCGGGCCATTCACCAGGGCATCATCCTCGACGTCACCGAGCGGAAGCATCGCGAAGAAGCGCAGCGGGAGGCGGAGCGCCAGCTCCGGGACATTCTCGAGAGCGTGCAGCTGATCGCGGTGATGATGGACACGACTGGCCGCATCACGTTCTGTAACAGCTATCTCCTCGGCCTGACAGGCTGGGGGCGCGAGGAGATCATCGGAGCGGACTGGTTCGAACTCTTCGTGCCGGTGTCGGCGCGCGCGGACGTCCGTCGCTGGTTCCAGGAATCCCTCGACCAGGGGGCCTTCGGCGGTAGCCACGAGAATCCCATCGTGACGCGTGACGGTGTCACGCGAGAGATGTTCTGGGACAATACGTTGATCCGCGATGTGTCGGGGACGGTGATCGGCCTCGCGAGCTTCGGCCGCGATGTGACCGAGCAGCGTCAGTTGGAGGCACAGTACCGCCAGTCGCAGAAGATGGAAGCCGTCGGGCAGCTGGCGGGCGGCATCGCCCACGACTTCAACAACCTGCTCCAGGTGATCGGCGGCTACGCCAGCATGGCGCTCGATGCCGTGCCGGCCGGATCGCCGCTCGGCATGGAAGTCACCGAGATCCAGCGGGCGGCCGACCGCGCCACCTCGCTGGTGCAGCAGCTGCTGGCCTTCAGCCGCCGACAGACCCTGGAGCGGCGGGTGATCGATGCCAACGACACCGTCGGCAATCTCCTGAAGATGCTGCGGCGGGTCATCGGCGAACACATCGAACTCGAATTCCACCCGGGCCACGACGTCGCGACGGTGCACGCCGATCCGGGCCAGATCGAACAGGTGCTGGTGAACCTGTGCGTGAATGCGCGGGATGCGATGCCCGACGGCGGGCGCATCACGATGTCCACGTCGCGTGTGGTCATCGACTCCGCGTTCTGCGAGCAGCGGCCCTGGGCCCGTCAGGGCGAGTTCGTCCTGCTGACCGTGTCGGATACCGGCCCGGGAATCCCTCCCGACATCGTCGAGCACATTTTCGAACCGTTCTTCACGACGAAGGACGTGGGGAAGGGCACCGGGCTCGGCCTCGCCACGGTGTACGGGATCGTGAAGCAGCACGATGGGATGATCGAAGTCTCGACCGGGCCGGAACGCGGCGCGACCTTCCTGATCTACCTGCTCGCGGCTCCCAGCGACGTGAAGCCGGAAGAGCCGCACGTGTCCGCGCCCGCGGCCCGCGACGGGCACGAGACGATTCTGCTGGCGGAGGACGAGGAACTGGTGCGGAACTTCTCGCTGCGCGTGCTCGATCACGGCGGGCACCGCGGGTGCTCCTCGAACGGGTGCGGGCGGTGCTGACGGCGCGGGCCCGAGCTGGCGGCGCCTCGTCTGCCGGTCCTACTTCTTGACAGCCGCCGATCCGGCCACCTGCTGCCGGACCTTGTCCACGTTACGGTGGAAGACGAACAGAGGGTCGGCGTTCTCGGCCTTGGTGGTGAAATTGTAGGATTTCCCGCCCCGCTTTTTGATGCGCAGGTTTTTCTTCAGGTAGTCCACCTCGAACGTCTCGACCTCGGCAAATTTCAGCGAGAACGCATCGTCCTTGTTCGTGGTCTCGTAGCGGATCCCCTGCGGGTCTGCCAGCAGCCGGCCTGCGCACGACCCCATCGTGTGCTTGTGCATGACGTCCACCGCCTCCTCGAGGCGGATTTCCTTGAACCGCACCATCACGTCGGCCGTGCCGACCGCCACCTCGATTGGCGCGGCGTAGCCGTCGTAGCCCTCGGCGGTGAGGTTGAGACGATGGGTTCCCGGCGGAATCTCCTTCGCGGTCATCGGCGCGTTGCCGATGAACTTCCGATCGAGGAAGACCATGGCGCCCGGCACGTCGCTCTCGATGTGGAGCTCGCCGGTCGCGGGTTCCACCGGCGCTACAGGCGCCTCCACCTTCTTCTTCAGCCGGGGCTTCCCGTCGCGCGACGCCTCGATGGTCGTCGTCGGCGGCTCGGGCTCGGGGGTCGACGAGGTTGCCGCCGGCGCCGGTGACGGCTTCGCGGTCGAGACAGCAGCCGGTTCGGCACTCCCTCTGCCGCGGATCATGGGCTCGAGCCAGTTGCCGGCGAGCGCGGCGATTGCGAGAAGAGCAACGCCTGCGACGCCAATGAGCGCCCACTGCCACGCGGGACGCGATGCAGGTGACGGGTGTTGTTTCAAGCTCATCGGCACTTCCTCACTCCCATTCGATTGTGCCTGGCGGCTTGGACGTCACGTCGAGTGCCAGGCCGCTCACGCCAGGCAGCGCGAGGATACCCTTTCGCAGTTCCTCGACCAGCGCCTCGGGCAGCGCCGCAGGGGTTGCTGTCATCGCGCGCTCGGAGTGGATGGGTCTCACGATGACCAGCTCGCGACCGGCTCCATCGAGCTCGAGCGGGACGAGGACCGTCGGGCACTGCCAGATCGTGTCGTAGAGACCGTGGCGTTGCAGGCCATCCATCACGATCGCATCGGCTTCACGCAGCAGGTCCAGGCGTTCGCGCGTCATCCCCGCGGCCAGCGGCCGCGCGGATGAGGGGAACGCGGGTCCAAGGTTCCAGATGCAGCGATTCAGGCCGGGGACCTGCTCGAGGATCATCCCGACGGCTTCGAGCAGGCGATCCCACGGGATCTGCCCACCAAGCATCACCGGGTGTTCGTAGGCCCGGAGATCGGCTTTCACGCCGACCGACCGGATAGGCAACGTCAGCGCCTGGATTCCGTAACGGGCGGCCAGCGCCTCGACCCGCGGCTCGATCTCGGCAAATCCCTCGCGGTCCTCGGCGCCGCCCGAGCAGAGGAGACGCACGCCGAGACCCGGACCCGGGAAGGGGTGGCGCCAGATCATGTCGTGCGGGATGCCGAGCTGCTCCCCGAGTTCCCGCACTTCAACCTTGTAGAGTTCCGCGAGCGGTTCGACGACGCGGCCCGCCTCGATCATCCGCTCGATGACCGTCACGCGGTTGTGATGCGTCTTGATCGTGTCCGCCCGCTTCGTCCCGCCCGTTTCGATCGTGTCGGGATAGATCGTGCCCTGGCCGAGCAGATGATCCTCGATGCCGAGCCGGCGCGCTTCGCGCTCGAACACCTCCACGAAGGTGTCACCGATGATCTGCCGCTTCTGCTCCGGCTCGCTGACGCCCTCCAGCGCCTTCAGGAACACGTCGCCCGCGTCCACGAAGTGGAGATGCTCGCCGAGGCCGAGCGACTGGAGCATCCCAATGACGGCGCGGCTCTCTTCCTTGCGCATCAGCCCGTTGTCCACGTGCAGCAGGTGCAGGCGTTCGAGACCGATCGCCAGGCCGAACAGCTTCGCGGCGACCGTAGAGTCGACGCCGCCCGACGCGAGGAGAAAGACGGAACGATGGCCAACCTGGGCGCGCACGCGCTCCACCTGCTCCTCGAGATACCGTTCCATTGTCCAGGACGGCGCGCAGCCGCAAATCCCGAGGACGAAGTTGGCGATCATCTCGTGGCCGTGGACCGTGTCGTCCACTTCCGGGTGGTACTGGAAGCCGTAGCGGCGGTAGCGGTCAGACCCGATGGCTGCGTAGCGGTGGCCGCCGCCCTCGCTCTCGCCGCGCACGGTGTAGCCGAGTTCCTCGAAGCCCTCGCCGACGCTGACCACCGAATCGAAGTGGCTCATGAAGACCGGCTCCACCGGGGCCAGGCCCCGGAAGAGCGGGTGGTCGCGGACGATGTGCAGGCTGGCTCGGCCCCACTCGCGACCGCCGTGCACGACCTGGCCGCCGTAGTGCTTTGCGATCTCCTGGTGGCCGAAGCAGAACCCGAGGATCGGGGTGTCGAGGTCGTAGATCGCCTTGGTATAGCCCGAGTCCTCGCCGAATGACGAGAAGCTCGGGCTGCCCGACAGGATGATCCCTTTGTAGCCGGAGAACATCTCGATCGGATCTTCCGGCTGACGAATCTCCGCGAGGACGCGAAGTCGGCGCACCTTGGTGGCAATCAGGTGCGCGTACTGCCCGCCGAAATCGACGACGGCAATCGTGTCGTGCCGACTCATCGCGCGAATCCGACGGTGTCGGTCGTCTTCGCGCCCTTCAGGTCGGTCTGGTAGAGATTCGTGTCGGTCATGTTGGCGTTGGTCAGGTCGGCGCCTCGGAGGTTGGCCCCCTTGAGGTTCACCTCCTTGAGGTTCGCGCCGACCAACGTGACGCCCTCCAGGTTGGCGCCCTCGAGGCTGGCCCCGCGCATGTAGGTGTTGGACATGTTAGCCCCGGACAGGTTGGCGCGGATCAGGTCGGCGCCTGCGAAATTCAGTCCGTGCAGGTCGAGGCCCGAAAGATCCACGCCGGCGAGCCGGGCATGCTCCGTCACGGCCAGAATTTTGACAACGTCGGTCCGAGTCAGGTCTGCCATAAGCCTCCAGTGAGCGTAACGCGTCGACCCAGTGGTGTTGCGGACGTTCCCGGCCCGCCGATGTCGCGGTCAGACCATGCATCACGCCTGTGCCACGGGCAAGACGAGTGCGGTCAGGGTATAGAGTACTGCGTACGATAGCTCGACCACCAGCCGACGGCAACAGGCAAGGCGCCTCGTCGCTATCTGGACGTTCGCAAGCCCGAGTGCTGTCCGATCCAGCTGGCCAGCAGGTCGAGGAATCCAGGGACGAACTCTTTCTTCAGCTTGGCGTACTCGCTCGCGCTACCGGTGTTCGCCAGCTGGTAGAGGTGATTCGCCCCTGGGAGCACCGCGATGCGGTGTTCCTTGTGCCCGCTCCGCGCGAACACCTCTTCCATCGCCTGCCTGTTGGCAGCGGCGGGCACCTGGAGGTCCTTCTCGCCGAAGATCGCCAGGACCGGCACCTTGACCTTCGCCAGCGTCGGCGTCGGGTCGTAGTCGAGGAAGTACCTGAACCAAGGCGTGCGCGCGAACGCCACCTGCGCGGCGATCTGCTGGCGCGAGGCTGCCTGCGGGTCGCCGATGGCCTTGCGCTGCGCCTCGGGTAGGCGCGCCAGAGCCGCCGCCGCCAGTTTCTCGCCGGCCTCCGTCACGGCCTCCCATCCCGTGCCCGACCGGACCGACGCGAACATCTGCCGCTGCAGGTCGGCGTTCGCCCGAATCTGCTCGTCGGGGATCTGCTCGGCCTTCGCGATCAGTTCCGCCTGTGCCAGCATGATCTTCTCGCCGGTCAACGCCGGGCCAGACACGAGGACGATGAAGGCGACATCGGTCGATTTCACCGCGGCCATCGGTGCGATGAGCCCACCCTCGCTGTGGCCGAGCAGGCCGATGTGGGTCTTGTCGATGTCCGGCCGTGCCTTCAGGAACTGCACTTCTGCCAGCACGTCCTCAGCGAAGTCGGCCGACGTCGCATGCGCCGTGTTGCCGGTGGAGCCGCCCACGCCGCGGTCGTCACAGCGGAGCACCGCGATACCGGCGCGCGTCAGGTGGTCCGCGATGACCTTGAACGGCTTGAACCCGAAGAGTTCCTCGTCGCGGTTCTGCGGGCCGCTGCCGGTGATGAGCACCACCACCGGGTGCGGTCCGCCGGCCGGCGGGATCGTGAGCGTGCCCGCGAGGGACACGGCGCCTGCCTGGATCTTCACCTCTTCCTGCTTGTAGGGCGGCGGAGGTTCCGGCGGCGGCGCGGCGCCGGTGCGCCTGATCTCGAAGGTTCCCTTCGCCGGACCCTGCTCGAACGTTCCCGACATGACGTCGGCTTTGACCTCTCCATCGAAGCTGGCCACGGTCGGACCGGTGGGCAACTCGAAGTGCGCGCGGGTCCCCTCCACGCGGACGTTCAGCAGTGGCAGGCCTGAGGCACCTTGCTGCGGCACATCGACGGTGGCGCCGAGCGTCCGTCCTTCCCCGGTGAAGATGACCACGATGCCGAGTTCCCGGCCTGCGATCTTGATGGAGCCCTCCCACCGGCCGCCCACGGAGGTCTGGGCGAGCACCTGGAGTGGACAGAGAGCGATCGACACGAGCGCGACGAGCAGGACCCGACGGACCATGGTGGCACCTCTCCTAAGTCCTTCGATGCACAAATACGCCGACGTATGTGTGCCCTCAGGACTGAGTGTTGAGCGAGTACAAGCGGCCACAGGCGGCGAAAGCTGATCGTGGCCGTCGTTGCGAGTCGAAGTACTCAGGACTCCAAATCGTGCAGGGCCCTGGCGATTGGGCGACCGGCCGGTCGCCCCTACACCTCCATCGCGTGCAGCCTCCGACGCGTCTTCCAGCCGCCGCGCGTGAAGTCCGGGAAATCGACCGGCTTGCCGCGGCCGGCAATCGACGATTCCGTCAA
>JANYLG010000092.1 GCA_025363775.1 Acidobacteriota bacterium
CGCAGAGGGGTCGGGGCTGACGATGAGGAGTCGGGAACGGACGCAGACGGGTCGGAACGGACGAGGAAGGGTCGGAACGGACGCAGAGGGGTCGGGAACGGACGCAGAGGGGTCGGAACTGACGCAGAGGGGTCGGGGCGGACGAGGAGGGGTCGGTTGATGGCACGGGATCTTGCAGTGGCAATGGCTGATTGGCGGGCGTGTCGGACGATATCGCCGATTGGGTCTCCTGATTCCGGCCGAAAAACGCGAAGCCGCCGTGGGCCGGGGTGCCGTCGGCAGTCGTCATGTTGCTGATAATGCCATCGTGACTCGATCCGATGCCGCAGGAATGGCTCACTCTCCGCGCCGGAACCCTGGTGGAAGCCCGAGGTGACCGCTGGAAAATCGTCGAGATGGTCGATCACGGCGCGTGCGCCTCGTGCCGCATGGTCGGCGCCGCCACGTCGAATATCGGCCTCCGCCGGACGCTGCTGGTCCCGTTCGACCGACCGCGGCCGGTCGAATTCCGAACGCGGCCGCGCCGCGTCGGCCGACACCGGTGGATGTTGGCGCTGCGCTCGCTGCTCGCGGCCGATTCCACGCTTGCCGGCCTTCGCGGCGCCGCGTGCGCCCGTCTCGACCTGCTCGGGTATCAGCTGGAGCCGGCGCTGGCCTGCGCGCGGGGTGCGTCGCGCCTCCTCCTTGCGGACGAAGTCGGCCTTGGCAAGACGGTGCAGGCGGGGTTGATCCTCGCCGATCTCTCGGCGCGAGCCGAGTCTGTTCGCGCGCTCGTCCTGTGTCCAGCCGGCCTCTGTGCGCAGTGGTGTCACGAGCTCGAGGATCGGTTCGGCCTCCGCCCGGATCTGGTGGACCTCGCGACCCTCCGTCGCCTGCTGCAGCACTCGTCGCCCGACGTCGGCCCGTGGGACCGGCTTGGCATTGCGGTAGCGTCGATCGACTTCGTCAAGCAGCCCGACGTCCTCCAGGGAATGGGGCACATCCGCTGGGACCTGCTGGTGGTGGACGAGGCGCACCTGTGCGCCGTAGCGCCCGAGCGGGCCGCGGCCGTCAACTGGCTGGCCCGTCGGTCGAGGCGCGTGGCGCTGCTGACGGCCACCCCTCACCCCGGGGAGGCCGGCGCCTTCGACGCGTTGATCCGAATAGGACGGCTGCCGGGCGAAGGACCGCTGCTGATGTTCCGTCGAACGCGGGCCAGCCTGGGCCTGCCGGTCTCCCGCCATGCTCGCGTGCTCGCTGTCAGGCTCTCGCCCGGCGAGCGTCGAATGCACGCGTTGCTGGAACGGTACACGACCCGGGTGTGGGAGGCCTCGTCGGCCGGCGGGTCGCGCGCGGACGCCCGCCTCGCGATGATCGTGCTGCGCAAGCGGGCCTCGTCCGGAGCGGCGCCCTTGCTGGCGTCGCTCGTGCGCCGCTTGCGGTGGCTTGCTGCTCCTGACACGGCCGCGACGTCGCAACTCCTGCTGCCGTTCGACGGAGATGGCGAACACGAAGCCGCGGACGAGGAGCCGGGCGCCGTCCTTGCCGCACCAGGTCTCAGAGATGCCGCCGCCGAACGTCAGGTCCTCGAGCGGCTGGTCGATCTTGCCGGCGCCGCGGTCGAGCACGACAGCAAGTGCCGCGCGCTGGTCCGGTTTCTGCGACGCGCCGGCGAACCGGCGGTGGTCTTCACCGAGTATCGCGACACCCTGTCACATCTGGCCGGCCTGTTCGCGCCAGCCGGCGGCGTGGCGATGATTCACGGAGGGATGGACCGCGCATCGCGATCCGACGCCGTCCGCGCATTCACCCGGGGAACCTCGCGCCTGCTCCTCGCAACCGACGCCGCCGCGCACGGCCTGAACCTCCAGGCAAGGTGCCGCCTCGTGATCAACTTCGAGTTGCCGTGGAACCCGCTGAGGCTCGAGCAGCGGGACGGCCGTGTGGATCGCATCGGCCAGCACCGGGCCGTCCATGCCGTGCATCTGCTGGCCAGGGGTACGAGCGAGGCGAAGGTGCTCGAGCGCCTGACGATGCGTGTGGAACGAATCCGACAAGTGATGGGCGAGACGGCCGATCTCCTGGGGCGGGTAACAGAGGCCGAGGTCGCGGAGAGCGTGTTCGATCCGAACGTTGTCCGCTCGCGTCGCAAACCGGCCGGCCGCCGCATCGTCGAGACGTCGTCTCCGCGGTGCAACACGGAGTCGCCATCGGAGTTGGTCGCCCGGTCCAGCCTGGCGGAGGAGGCCGAAGCCGAAGCGGCAAGGCTGCGGAGTGTGCGCCAACTCGGCCGCCCCGGCGAACTGGTCCTGCAGGGCGTCCTCGCAAGACTCGATCGAACCGGCCCGTGGTGGACGACGCTGCGGGTCCGACGCGAATGGCGGGCGCCCGACGCAGGCCGCGAGGTCGTCTTGCGCAATCGCATGCTGGCGCTGTTCCGGGCGGACGTGGTTGACGGACGCGGACTGCTGTTGGATCAGTTCCTCCTCGCGCTGTCGATCGGTCTACAGGGTCGCGACGAGGAGGACGGAGCGGCAATGCGCCGCCTGTGCGAATCGGACTCCCCCGTGATGGCTGCGCTGCAGGCGGAGGCCGGACGACAGGCGGTCGAACGGCTGGCCGGATTGAGGACACTGGTGATACCGCGCCTCGAGGCGCGACGCACCCGCGAGGTCGCTGTGGCCCTCGTCGACGACCGCGTGCCCGCCGTCGCCTTTCAGCCGGGACTCTTCGACCGCCGGGCGCTGCGCGCGGATGAAGAAGACCGCCGCGCACGCAACCTCCAGGAGGAAGAGACGAAGCGCATGCTGAGCTCCCTCGGGCAAGCGACAGACCTTTCGCTGGCTGGCGCGCCGCGCCTGGTCCTGGCGGCGGTGGGCCGGTAGCGGCGGGCCTGACTCCTTCCATGCTGTCCGGTTTCTCCGGCTCGCTCGTCTCCGGGTACTTCGCAGAGACACTCCTCCACGAGATGTTCGCGGGCGAGCTGGGCGAGGCCACCTGCGAGCAGGCGCGCAAGCAGTTGCTGCGATGGCGGCGCCAACACGCCCGCGATCTGGGCCCGGTGAGCGCGGCGAGGAGCGTGCACGATCTTTGCGCAGCGCCGTTGGTACGGGCACTCGGCTTCGATCCGACCATCCTCTCGGTGAGCACGGAGGGGTCGCCTGTCCTCTCCCGGCTTGGCTGTGACGCGTCCATGCCAATGCTGCTCGTCACGTCGTGGGCCGAACTGCTCGATCCCGCCTGGCGCTCGACGGCGAAGCGGGTCATCGCCGCCGGCCCGGCGTGGTGCCTGTGCACGAACGGCCGCCGGCTCCGGCTGGTGGATGCCCGCCGCGCGTTCGCACGCTCCTTCATGGAGTTCGACCTCGACTGCGCGGTGGACGACGAATCGTCGTTCGCCGTGCTGTGGGGGCTGCTTCGTCGCGTCAGCTTCGAGTCGCCGACGCTGATCGGCCGGGTCATTCATGCGTCGTCGCGCCATACGGTCGGCGTGTGCCGATCGCTGCGGGATGGAGTGGTCGAGGCCATCACGGAATTGATCTCGGGACTTGCCGGCGTGGTTCCGCGTTCGATCGGCACCGCGGCGGTCAGCCTCGACCTCGTCCACGAACAGGCCCTCACCATCGTCTACCGGATCCTCTTCCTGCTGTTCGCCGAGTCGCGATGCCTGGTTCCGCTCTGGCATCCGGTCTATCGCGAGAGCTACTCGGTCGAGGCGCTTCGCGATCTCGCGGAGCGGCCGGGCCGCGCACGTGGCCTGTGGGAAACGCTGCAGGCTATTTCACGGCTCGCCCACACGGGCTGTCGCGCCGGCAACCTGCTCGTCACCCCCTTCAACGGCCGGCTGTTCGCGCCCGAAGCGACGCCGCTCGCGGAGAGCCGGAGAGTGACCGAGGAGTCGGCGCGACGCGTACTGCTCGCGCTGTCAACGACGCCGGGACGCGAGAATGGCGGTCGCGCGCGCATCGAGTATCGCGACCTGGGAGTCGAGCAGCTTGGCGCGGTGTATGAGAGCGTGCTCGATTACCGGCCGCGCCTCGTTCACGCGTCGGCATCCGATCCGCCGAGCCGGCGGTCCCGTCCGAGCGAGTCGTCAGGCGGCGGCGGTCGGGTCCCGCGAGTGAAGGCGCAGCTCCTGCCAGGAAGCGGCGTGAGGAAAGCCACGGGGACGTTCTACACGCCGAGGTCGATCACCACCTACCTCGTGCGGCGCACGCTCGGCCCGCTGGTGGCCGGAGCCCCACCCGAGCGGATTCTCTCGTTGCGGGTGCTCGATCCCGCGATGGGAAGCGGCGCCTTCCTCGTGGCCGCCTGCCGTTACCTGGCAGGAGCCTACGAGGCGGCGGTGATCGCCCGCGGGGGGTGCCACGCAAGCGACATCTCCGACGCCGATCGACGCGGGTTCCGAAGGCTCATCGCGCAGCGTTGCCTGTACGGCGTGGACCGGAACCCGATGGCGGTCCAGCTGGCGCGACTGTCGTTGTGGTTGTGCACCCTTGCGCCTGACCGCCCGCTGACGTTCCTCGATCACCACCTGCTCGTCGGCGACAGTCTCATCGGTGCGTCGCTGGACGACCTTCGGCGACCGCCTCCCGGGAGCGCACCCGGACGTCGACCTCCACATCGAGACGCCCCGTCACTGCCGCTCTTCGACGTTGAGGAGATCGGGCCGGCGATGCGCGCCGTCCTGCCAACCAGGCTCCGCGTCGCGTCAATACCGGACGAGAGCCTGGCCGTCGTGCGCGAGAAGGAGCGCCTTCTCGCGGGCCTTTCCGGTCCATCGTCACCCATCGCGACCTGGAAGGTCGCGGCGGACCTGTGGTGCTGCTTTGCGTTCAAGAACGGCAACCCGGCGGCGAACGCCGGTGTCTTCTTCGCGCTGGCGGACTCGGTGCTGTCGGGAAGGTCAGCCCTCCCCGCGCAGACCATCGCCACCTGGCTCGCCGACGCGCGGGCTGCCGCAGCGGCACGCCGGTTCTTCCACTGGACACTCGAGTTTCCAGAAGTCTTCTACTCACCCGACGGGTTGCCGAGCCCCGACGCCGGGTTCGACGCGGTGGTCGGCAATCCGCCGTGGGACATGATCCGCGGCGACAACCAGGGTGATGCGGACCGCGAACTGGCGCGGGCGGATGCGGCCCACCTGCTCCGATTCGCGAGGTCGTCGGGCCTGTACCGCGAGCAGGGCGACGGACACGGGAACGTCTTCCAGCTGTTCGTAGAGCGCGCGTTCCGCCTGGCGCGGGCCGGCGGGCGCATCGGCCTCGTCGTCCCGTGGGGTCTTGCCGCGGACCGCGGCTGCGCCCCGCTTCGGAGACTACTCTTCGACCGCTGCCAGGTGGACTCCTGGATCGGCTTCGAGAACACCGGCGCGATCTTTCCCATTCACAGGAGCGTTCGCTTCCTGCTGCTCACCGCGTCGACCGGGGGCCGGACCGAGGCAATCCTGTGCCAGCTCGGTCAACGGGATCCCTCGGTGCTCGATTCAGCGAGCGATCTCCCCGGCGACGCTGTGATATCGGGATCCGTCGTGCTGACCAGGCGGCTGCTCGAGCGGCTCTCTCCCGACGACCTCGCGGTTCCCCATGTGAAGACGACGACGGACCTGGCGCTGCTCGAGAAGATCACGTCGAACATCCAGCATCTGGCGTCGCCTGACGGATGGGGCGCGGTGTTCGGCCGGGAACTGAACGCGAGCGACGATCGCGGGCACTTCGACCGCTCTGCGGAAGGACTGCCGGTGCTCGAAGGGAAGCACATCGAACCGTTCCGCGTGTCGGCGCCCGCGGACGTCCGACGGCTGCCAAGGGCGGCCGCCTCGAGGCTGCTCGACCGCGCGCGAACCTGGGGGCGTGCGCGCCTTGCCTATCGCGACGTGGCCAGCGCCACGAACCGGCTGACGCTGATCGCAGCCGTCGTTCCGGCCGGGTGCGTCACGGTGCACACGCTGTTCTGCCTGAAGACACAGCTATCGGCACGCGATCAGGCCTTTCTGTGCGGCATTCTCAACAGCTTCGTCGCCAACTACCTGGTGCGCCTGCGCGTCACGACGCACGTCACGGCGGGAATCGTCGGGCGGCTGCCCGTCCCCCATCCGCCGGCCGACTCGCAGCTCTACCGACACATCGCGGACCTCGCTGCGAGGCTCGCGCGCTCGGTCGAGCCGATGCGCGACGCCGCCTACCCGGAACTGCAAGCCGCCGCGGCGCGCCTCTATGGCCTGACGCTCGAAGAACTGCAGCACGTGCTCGGGACCTTTCCGCTCATCGACGACGAGACGAAGGCAGGGACATTGACGAGATTTGAATCTGGCGATTTGCTTCACGAGCGCTGAGGTGATCGAGGTTCTCACTCGTCAGAAGTCAAGGCGTATCGCCCAAGCGAGACGGAGCCGCGGAGATCATTCCAGAGAGAAGGGAGGCCAATCGTCCTGGGCGACGGGCCGGCGAACAAGCGCGGCGTCACCAAGCAGCGTCTCGAGTGTCGCGGGATCGAGCGTCAGCCACGACGGCACATGCGCCCGGAGTTCCGCCAGCACGCGGACGTCGTCTGCCGTCGTCGGCAGATCGCGATCGAGATCGAGATCGAGCATCGGCAGTTCAGAAGCCGCGTTCCAGCGCATGCCACCGCTCCAGTAGATCCGCACGTTCGAAATACCGTTTCACCTCGTCACGATTGACGCCATCCAGTCGGAGCAGATACGCGATATCGACCAGTTCCTGCCACGTCCGATCGGGCGCGTTCCGCATCGCGTGTACCTTCATCGCAATCAGGTGCTCAGGGCGCGGAACCGCGATCGGACGGCCGCCAGGACCAGTGAGTATTCTGGCGCCGCCGAACAGGCGGGCGGCGGTGTCTCCCTGGACGTAGACCACATCAACCCGCCCCAGGGACCGGTCCGCATGCAGATGGTTCGAATAGCCTGACGACCGATGGAGCGTCGAGTAGCCCCGCGACTCCAGGAACCGCACCAGTTCGCCTTGTGCCTCGGCCTCGGTCGCAAGGTCGAGATCGAGCGTCATGCGCGGACAGCCATAGGCGGCGAGCGCGACGCCGCCGACGACGGCACAGTGAAAACCGGCCGTGGACAGGAAAGCACCGACCTCGTCGTACGCGCGCCCAAAGTCCACGGAGGAGATTGTGACACAGCGCGGACCCGGCTGCACGCCGTGTATCCCTCGACATGGCCTATCCTCTCTCCCTCGTGCCTGCTGGAAGAACTGCCAGATCTGGAAGGCGAGTTGCTTCGCGCGCGCTGATGAAGCATCCTCGGGATCATGGCCGCCGCACGAACGCACGCTCCGCCGAACCCCACGGCGTTTCTCCCGATGTCTCGCGCCGAGATGATTGCGCGCGGCTGGGACGAACTGGATGTGCTCATCATCACGGGTGACGCCTACGTGGATCACCCGTCGTTTGGCGCTGCGCTCGTCGGGCGCGTGCTGGAGGCGGCGGGCTACCTGGTGGGCATCATCGCGCAGCCGGATTGGAGGAACGGCGAGTCGATCCGGGCCATGGGCCGACCGCGGCTCTTCGTCGGTGTCACGGCGGGCAACCTGGATTCGATGCTCTCGAACTACACCGCTGCCAGGCACAAACGCAAGGAGGACGTGTACAGCGAGGGTGGCGTCCCAGGCCGTCGCCCAAACCATGCGGCGGTGGTCTACTCGCAGATGGCGAAGCGGGCGTTTCCCGGCGTGCCCGTGGTGCTCGGCGGCATGGAGGCGAGCATGCGCCGCGTGGCGCACTACGATTATTGGGAGGACAAGCTGCGCCCGTCCATCCTGGCGGATGCCAAGGCCGACCTGCTCGTGTATGGCATGGGCGAAACGGCGGTGCGCGAGATCGCGCAGCGGCTGGCCGCGGGCCGCGCCGACCTCGGCGGCATCCTGGGCACGGCGTTGCTGCTGGGCGCGAAGGCGACGGCGGCGGCGGATTTCAGCGATTGCCTCGTGCTGCCTTCGTGGGAAGACCTGCAGGCGGACAAGATCCACCTGATGCGGCTGACGAAAGTGGTCGAGGCGCAGCAGACGCCGCATTGCGGCAGGCGCATGGTGCAGATGCACGGCAATCGCGCGGTCGTGATGGAACCGCCCGCGATGCCCGTGGATGGTCCCGACCTCGACGCGCTCTACGAGTTGCCATTCCAACGTCGGCCGCATCCGTCCTATGTCGAAGCCGTGCCTGGCTTTGCGACGATCAAGGAGTCCATCGTCGTGTCGCGCGGCTGTGCGGGCGGCTGCACCTTCTGCGGGTTGGGCTTGCACCAGGGGAAATTCCTCTCCAGCCGCAGCGTGGATTCGGTGCTCGCGGAGATCCGCACGCTGGCCGCGTCGGAGGCGTTTCGCGGCACAGTCTCCGATCTCGGCGGGCCCACGGCGAATCTCTACGGCGCGCGGAACGGACATGTGGATGCGTGCAAGGCATGTCACCGTCCCAGCTGCCTCTGGCCGGCGATCTGCGCGAACCTCGCCATTGACGAGCAACGGGGCATCGACCTCCTGCGCGGTGCCCGCGCGCAGCCCGGTGTCAAACACGTCTTCGTGCAATCCGGCATCCGCATGGACGTCGCGTTGCGCACCCCGGCGTATCTCAGGGAGTTGGTGCGGCACCACGTCTCCGGTCACATGAAAGTCGCGCCCGAGCACATGCATCCGGCCGTGCTGCGTCGGATGCGTCGAACGGCTGAGGATTTCCCGGCGTTCATGGAGAAGTTCTTCGAGGAGAGCGCGGCGGCTGGCAAGGAGCAGTACCTCGTGCCGTACTTCATCTCGAGTTTTCCCGGTTGCACCGACCATGAGATGGGGGCGGTTGAGGAGTTCCTGCGGAAGGAGAAGTGGAATCTCCAGCAAGTACAGGACTTCATCCCGTTACCCATGACCGCCGCGGCGGCGATGTATGTCACCGGCCTCGACTTCGACTCCGAGCAGCCCATTCCGGTGGTCCGCAATGCCGGAGAGCGCGAGCGTCAGAAACGCGCCCTGCGCCCCACCCGGGCGCACCGAGCCCGAAACAGACAACTGGATACGGTGGACTGACGCCTTCCACTCTCCAGCAGGTCCCAGCCGCCTGGCCCAAGATCAACACCGCGATGGACATGCCACGGGCGCCGCTCGGTGCATGGCGTTGGAACAGACCGTGGTTATCGTCCGGCCGTCCCGCGTGGCCGGGGGCCAGCCTCGCCGCGGCGACGCCTGGTCTTCCTCAACCAGTCAGATCGTCAGATTCTGAGAGTGGCGACCATGAGACTCCCGATCAGAATGACGAGGACGCCGCTCGTGAGCGCCACGAAGAGCCAGTCGCGCCCGAGGGCGTACTCGACGACCGAGACGACGACGCGTGCGACGGGGGTGGCCATCAGGATGACCAGGCCAACGTGGGTCAGGTTGGCGGCCAGGCCGTGGTTGACGCCGGCAAGCTGCAATACGAGGCCGGCTGCCAGCAGCAGCGTGCTGCTGATCGTGCCCCAAGTCAGCACCTTGCCGAGCCAGCGTTCCAGCCTGCCGGTGGTTGCCGGGATCATCGCGACCTCGTCAGCATGAGAGCGCCGACCGCGAGCAGGATGGCGACGAGAAGGAGTTTCAGCCACTTCGCCCGCGCACGCGCGGCCAGCGCGAATCCCGCGCGCGATCCCGCCAGCACGCCCAGCACGGTCGAGGCGGCCATCCACGCGACGATCTCTCCCCTCCCGTAGTAGATCACCGCGCCGGCCGTGGCGGTGACGCCGATCATGAACGCGCTGGTTGCCGCGGCGGCCCGCAGAGGCACCCCGCACCAGGCGTTCAGCGCGGGCACCTTCAGGATGCCCCCGCCCACGCCGAGCAGCGACGACACGCTGCCCGCGACGAACGACACGCCCATTGCCAGCGGCAGTCGCTTCACCGCGTAGGTCACGACCGCGCCGCTCTCCTCTTCGTAGTAGCGCCCTCCGAGGCGCCCGGGGTCGGCTTCGGGATCGAGCAGCACGTTCCGGCGCTCGAGGCGCCCGAGCATCGCAAGCGCCGACAGGACGGCGACGACGCCGAACATGCGCTGGAGGGTGGTGGCGGAGAGCATCGCCGCGACGAGACCGCCGGTGAGGCCGCCCGCCGTGGTGGCGACCTCCAGCACCATGCCGAGCCGGAGGTTGACCAGCGACCCTCCCATGCGGCCCGAGGAGACCACGCTCGACGTGGCGATGACGGTGGTGAGGCTGATGCCGACGGCGAGGCGCATCGGCACGTGCAGCGCCAGGACGAGGAAGGGCACCAGAAAGACCCCGCCGCCCAGGCCAAGAAGGGCGCCGACGATGCCGGCTGCCGTCCCCGCAGCGAAGAGAACCAGGGTCAGCAGCAATGAGAGTTCGGGAACCATGGTCAGGGCTGAACGGGCGACCCGTGCTCGAACGCCTTGAGGAGGCCGTAGAGCGTGGCCATCACCGGCGTGGGAATCCCGACGGCGCGGCCCCGGCGCACCACGGTGCCCATCAATGCCTCCAGTTCCAGCGGCTTCCCCGACGTGATGTCCACCATCATCGACGAGCGCATCGTCTTTGGGCTGTTGTCCATGTAGCGCATCTTCTGGGCGCGGACGTCCGCGGCGACCGGCACGCCGGCGTGGTGCGCGAGCGCTTCGACCTCGGTCATCGCCTGGTCGAACACCTCCTGGAATGCGGCCTGCGCCCAGGCCGGGCCGACGGGAAGACGCGCGGCCGCCGTGAGCCCGGCGATCGGCGCGAGGAAGATGAACTTCTCCCAGATCGGGATCCGGCTGTCAGCCGCCGTTTCCGCCTGGATGCCGGCGCCTGAGAGCGCCTCTTGGATACGAGCGACGCGGTCGGTCACCACACGATCGCCGAACGCCTCGCCGAACACGATCCTCCGCACGGTGCCAACGTGCTCGACGACGCCAGGCGCGACCAGGGTGGAGGCGATGTAGGTTGCCCCGGCGAGCACCGGGGCCGGGCCGACCACGGACGAAAGTTCGTCCGCGCTGTCCACGCCGTTCTGCAGCGTGAGTACCGAGGTCCCTTCGCCGACGAGCCGCGGCACCAGCGGCAGCGCCTGCGGGTTCGAGTAGGTCTTCACGGCGAAGACCACCAGATCCACAGGTCCGACGTTCGACGGGTCGGCTTCCACGCGCACGCGGACGACGAAGTCGCCAAGACCACTTCGGACGCAGAAGCCGCGATCGCGAATCGCGTCGAGGTTCGCGCCCCGCGCGATCAGCGTCACGTCGTGGCCGGCCTGCGCCAGGCGCGCGCCGTAGTAACCGCCCACCGCTCCCGCACCGATGATGGCCACTCGCATCAGGTCGAATGTAGCACGAGTCCGGCGGGTCGTCGCCGGCGCAGAGAGAGGCGGACGTGGACCGGACTGGCGTGACGGGCGACTGGCGAGGTCGGCCGTTCGACTCGCGGTTCACTCCGCTCGCTCACGGCGCCCTGAGCCAAGTCGCCCCTCGACCGTGATCGGGGCGACACCAGCCGAATTCGCGGTTAGAATCCGCTTATGTATCCACGCCGACCCGTCTTCTTCCTCGTGCTTCTCCTTGCCGCCGCCTGGATGTCCGGGCTCATGGTCAGCGCGCACCGCGACAACCAGGGCGGCCCGGCCGACCTGGTGATCTTCAACGGGAAGGTGTACCCGGGGCACGGGATCGGGTTTGCGGAAGCGGTAGCGGTCCGCGGCAATACGGTGCTGCGCGTCGGGACGAACCAGCAGATCAAGAGCCTCGCCGGCAGCGCGACGAAGCTGATCGACGCCCGCGGCGGATCGGTGCTGCCTGGGCTGAACGACTCGCACCTGCACGTGATCAGCGGCGGCCTGACGCTGCAGCAGGCGCTCCTGGGCGACGCCACGTCGATCGAGGCGCTGAAGACGATCATCCGCCAGTTCGCGGCGGCCCACCCCGACCGCCCCTGGGTGCTCGGGCGGGGATGGACCTACACGGCGGTTCCCGGCGGCCTGCCCACCCACCAGCAACTCGACGAGGTGGTCTCTGACCGCCCCGCGGTGATGGTGGCGTACGACGGGCACACCGCGTGGGTCAACTCGCGCGCGTTGAAGCTTGCCGGCATCACGGGCACCACGCCGGATCCCGATGGCGGCGTCATTGTGAAGGACCCGAAGACCGGCGAGCCCACCGGCGTGCTGAAGGAGAACGCGCAGGGCCTCGTGCGCAAGCTGGTGCCCGCGTGGACGCGCGACGATCGACTGAACGCGGTCCGTGCCGCGGTGGCCATGGCTCACAAGTTCGGTGTGACCAGCGTCCAGAACGCGGGCAGCAGCAGCGAGGACATCTCGCTGCTCGACACGCTCCGGAAGTCGGGCGAGTTGAGGCTCCGCGTCTACTCGGCGATGTCGGTGGAGCCTGGGTTCACCGAGGCGGACGCGGATCAGATTCAGCAGGTGTGGAAGACCTACGGCGACGATCCGCTGCTGAAGACGGGCGCCGCCAAGCTCTTCGTCGACGGCGTCATCGAGTCGCACACCGCGGTGATGCTGGCGCCGTACGCCAACAAGCCAATCAAGGGCGACCCGCTCTGGAAGGCCGCGGAGTTCGAGCGCGTGATCACGCTGCTCGACAAGCGGGGCTGGCAGGTGTGGGTGCATGCGATCGGCGACGGCGGGGTGCGGATGACGCTCGATGCCTACGAGCACGCGGCAGCCGCGAATCCCGCGCCGGCCCGCGGACGCCGGCATCGCATCGAGCACATCGAGACGATCGACGCGGCCGACATCCCGAGATTCGCGACGCTGAATGTCATCGCGTCGCAGCAACCATTCCACGGTACGCCCGACCTGCTCGGCGTGTGGATCCCGAACATCGGGCACGAGCGCGCGTCTCGGGGCTGGGCCTACGGCAGCATCCTGAAGACGGGCGGCCACGTCGCGTTCGGCAGCGACTGGGCCGTCGTGTCGATGGACCCGCGGATCGGGATCCACACGGCCGTCAACCGGACGTCGCTCGACGGCAAGCCGGCGGGCGGGTGGCGTCCCGAACAGAAGATCCCGTTGGCCGCCGCGATTGACGGCTACACGTCAGGCGCGGCCTACGCCTCATTCGACGAGCGCCGCAAGGGCACGCTGGCGCCCGGCATGCTGGCCGATCTCGTCATCCTCTCCACCGACATCTTCGCCACGCCGCCCGAGCGCTTCCTCGACACGAAGGTGGAGACGACGGTCTTCGACGGCAAGGTGGTCTACACGCGGAGCCGTTGACCGCCTCCGCGCCGCCCGGCCGGTGCCCCTCGTCCCCTGATCCCTGCCCCTAATCCCTCTTCACCACCCCGATGTTCGCGATCGTCTCGCCCTTCGTCATAGACGGAACGGCTCGCAGATAGAGCACGACGCCCGATTCGGGGGCGCGGGCCTCGAGGATCGTCTTGCCGACGTAGTCCGTCACGTAGCCGACCAGCATGCCTTTCTCCACGTAGGTGCCCCGCTTGACCAGCGGATAGAACATGCCCGTCTGATCGCTCATCATCCCGGCGATCCGTTCGATCCACACGGGGTGCTCGATCACCGATGGCACGCCCGGCAGCATCTGGAGATACCGCATCACGCTCAGGCAGCCGTTCACGAGCGCGTTCACGTCGTCGGTCTCGACGGTTCCGGCGTGGCCGGCCTCGGCCGTCAGTGATGCCTTTCCACGCGTGCTGGCTGTGTTCTCGAGGTAGCGCGACGCGGCGGGATCCTTCGGGCGGTCGGCCGAGATGATGATGGTGTCGAGGCCGAAGGCGAGCGCCATCTCGCGCGACACCTGGTCCTGCTTCTCTTTGCCCGTGACAGTCCAGTAGCTGTAAGGCCGAAGGCTCTCGTCGAGGTCGCCCCCGTGCAGGTCGATCAGGTGGTCGGACGGTTCGACCACCTCGCGCGTCATCGCGTACGACGCGCGCTCGGTCTGCGTGCCGGTCGGGTTGCCCGGATAGAACCGGTTCATGCTCTTGCCGTCCACCGGGTTGACGTGGGCGATCTTTTGCTCGAACGACGCGGTGTTCACGAGCGGCACGATGATCACCGTGCCCGAGATCTGTGCCGGGTCGAGCAGCGCGATCATCTTCTCGAGCGCGATGATCGAGGCATACTCGGTGCCGTGCGCGCCGGCGACGAGCGCGAGGACGCGCCCCGGCCTGGCGCCGTGCACGACCGCCACGGGGATGTTGGTGCCGGCATCGACACCCGCCGGGACGGCAATGACACCGGTGGCCTTCTGGCCGCGAGCCGCCTTCGCGGTGCCCACGATGAAGGTCGGGCGTGGGTCGGCCGACTGGGCGAACAGGCTGGCCGAGCAGAACAGCGCGCCTGCCAGGACGAGTACCGAACGCTCGAGCTGAGTTCTCATGGTTGTGCTCCCTTGCGTGCGGCAGTATGAGGCGCAACGGCGGGAGAATGCAACGGGAAGCCGGTGCGGGCGGGAAGGCGAGAACGTGGCGGTGGCGATGGGTCGGTTGGCGGTAGAATCCGGTGATGACCCACCCCTTCTTTCTCGCCGGCTCCTGGCGACAGTCCAGCGAGCCCTTGAACGTGACGTGCCCGTACGACAACTCGCTGGTCGGCCAGACCTGGCTGGCGGGTGATTCTGAATTCGAAGAGGCCACGCAGGCGGCAGTCGAGGCGGCCGAGGTCATGCGGCGTCTGCCGGCATACGAGCGCGCGGCGATTCTCATGCGGGCGCACGCGGATCTCGTCTCGCGACGCGACGAGATCGGCCGCACGATCGCCGGCGAGGCCGGCAAGGCGCTGCGCGATGCGCTGGGCGAAGCCGACCGCGGCATCCAGACGTTTCAGGTGGCGGCTGAGGAGGCCAGGCGCATCGGCGGCGAGGTCATCCCGATGGACCTCGCACCACACGGCAAGGGGCGTGTCGCGTTCACCCGGCGGTACCCCATCGGCCCCATTGCCGGCATCTCGCCGTTCAACTTCCCGTTCAACCTGACGGCCCACAAGCTGGCGCCGGCGATTGCCGCGGGCAATCCGATCGTCCTGAAGCCGGCCACCAAGACGCCGCTGTCGGCGCTGATCCTCGCCGACGCGCTCGACAAGGCTGGACTCCCGAAAGGCGCGCTGAGTGTCCTGCCGATGTCACGGCAGGTCGGCGACCGCCTGGTCACCGACGATCGCTACAAGCTACTGACGTTCACCGGGTCCTCAGCGGTCGGCTGGGGCATGAAGGCGCGGGCCGGGCGAAAGAAGGTGGTGCTGGAACTGGGCGGCAACGCGGGCGTCATCGTGGACGAAACGGCCGACATCGACTACGCCGTGAAGAGGATTGCCGTCGGTGGGTTCGCGCTGGCGGGTCAGAGCTGCATCTCGGTTCAGCGGGTGTTCGTCCAGCAGACGGTGTTCGACCGCTTTGCCTCGCAACTCGTCGCCCGCCTCGAGGCGCTGAAGGTCGGCGACCCGATGGACCCCGCGACCGACATCGGGCCGATGATCGAGGAATCCGAAGCGGCGCGCATCGAGTCATGGGTGCGCGAAGCGGTGCAGGAGGGCGCGACGGTGCTCACCGGCGGACGCCGGCTCGGCCCGGCTCTGTATTCGCCGACGGTACTGATCAACGTTGCTGAGACGTCGAAGGTGTGCGCGGAGGAGGTCTTCGGGCCGGTGATCGGCCTCTACAGGTTCGAGGAGTTCAGCGACGCGCTCGCCAGGGTGAATCGCTCGTCGTACGGCCTGCAGGCCGGGCTCTTTACCGCCAATCTCCTCCGCACGCTCGACGCGATGGACGTCCTCGAGGTGGGCGGCGTCATCGTCAACGATGTCTCCGCGTGGCGCATCGATCACATGCCGTATGGCGGCGTGAAGGACTCGGGCATCGGGCGCGAGGGGCCGCGCTACGCCATCGAGGAGATGACGGAGCAGAAGATCATCGTCATCAACCGTGAGCTGACGTAGTCGGCTGGCGGCCTGCGAGCGGTTTCAAAGCCCGAACTGCCGCTCTTCGGGTCCTGTCGGCGAGCAGCCCCACCGTCCTCGGCGCCAAAGGCACCTGTCACGTGAGTGGCGCCTGCGCGGCGGGCGGAGCGCCCCGTGGTTCGGCGATGCTCACCACACCGCCACCCGCCTGCGGGCTTCGAAACCAGTTCTCACGAGAGTCCGAGCCGTGTCTGGCTGGCGACAGTCTCACGATGTTCCAAGGCGACGCTCGGTGCGAACGATGCGGACCACCGTGTAGCTGCCGGCGCCGGTTGGGCGCAGCAGGACGATGTCCGAGCTGGCGCCGACGACGAGCGGCCGATCGGACTTGAACGTTTTCCAGTCGGCGATCTGAACGGCGTCCCCTTCCTTCCAGCCCTGGTTCGTCGCCGCGAGGAGCCCGGTGGCATCGACCGTTTCCAGCGCGGAGAACACCCGCATGTCGCCCAGATCCTCCACGCGCAGCGCCTGGACCGCTTGCCTCACGCCCTTCGCGTCCGCGGGCTTGACGATGCGGCTCGAGCCGAGGGCGAGGTCGCCGGTGAATGGCGCAATCCCGGTGCCGGGAACAATCGACGCGTTCCTGATGATGACGGTGAAGAGATTCGATTCGTTGATGGGCAGCGAGGCGTAACTGGCGGCATCGGCTCCCTGCACGCGGCCGGTCGCCAGCGCGTCGAGCGCGGTCAGGATAGCCACCACGTTCAGTTTGATCAGTTCCTTGTCGGCCGCGTCTCCCGGGTAGGGTCCTGTTTCGATCAGCACCACCGGCGTTCCCCATTTCGCCACGTTGTCGCCGAACGCGCGCACTTCGAACTCGTCCTCGTACCGCGCAACCTGCCCGGGGGCGAGCGCCTCCACTGATTCGCGGATCACGGCACAGGTGCGCTTGGCGAGCAACCGGCCCGGCGTCTCCGTTCGCGCCTCGTCGAACGCCACCGCCAGCAGCGAGATCGACGCCGGCTTCGTCTTGCCGGCCGACGTGCGCCAGCCCTGGTTGTGCAGGTTGAAGCCCAGCGCGGGCTGAAGGCGATCGCGGAGCGACTTGAGCACCCTCCCCTCGGGCGTCTGGAGCAGCAGCGCGTCGCGGTTGATGTCGATCCCCTGCGCGTTGCGGCGCTGGAACCGCTCCGCGCCGTCGGGGTTGAGCATCGGCACCACGTGAATGGTCAACTGCTGCAGCAGGCGCTGCACGGGAGCGTCGGCCTGGTGACGCGCCAGGATGTGCAGGATATCGAGGAGGGCCGACGTGGCCGTCGGTTCGTCGCCGTGCATCTGCGACCAGAGCAGAACGTGCATCGGGCCGGTGCCGAACCAGACGTGGTTGATCGAGCGCCCTTCGAGCGACTCGCCGATCTTCTCCAGTTGGTGGAGTCCCGCGCCCGCTTTCACCGCGGTCTCGAGGCGAGCGAGCAGGCGGGCGTGGTCGAGAAGCGCGGGCGGACCGTAGTCGATGTGCTCCGCCTCCCATACCCGGGCGACGCCCAGGGCGTCGCGCTGGGGATCCTGCGCTGACGCGGGGGCCACCGACAGCAAGATAGCGAGGACCGCGAACGAGAACACGACGAGAACGCACGGGCGGGGGCGGGTGAGTCGATTCATGGCGGTAAGTATATTAGAGCAGGTTCCGGAGCGCGTCGCCGAGGTCCGGGTACCCGAACTGGTATCCGTCGGCGAGCGCTCGCGCCGGGACCATCCGGGTGCTCGCCAAGAGCAGCGGCCCTGCCATTTCTCCAACCGCGAGGCGCAGTGCGAAAGCCGGCGCGGGCAGCAGGCTGGGCCGGCGCAGCACACGTCCCAGCACGTGGGCGAACTCACGGTTGCGAACCGGGGATGGGGAACCGAGATTGACCGCGCCGCGAACATGGTCGTGTGTGATGGCCAGGGTGGCGATGCCCACCCAGTCGTCGACGTGAATCCACGACATGAACTGGCGTCCCGAGCCGAGCGGGCCGCCGCCGAACAGCCTGAACGGCAGCAGCATCCGCGGCAGCGCCCCCGCCTCGGCCGTCAGGACGATCCCGGTCCGCAGCGTCACCACACGGGCGCGGTCTTCGGCTGTGCGCGCTTCGGCTTCCCACCGCGCACAGACATCCGCCAGGAAGCCACGGCCGGCAGCGGCGCCTTCGGTGAGTGCTTCGTCACCCCTATCCCCGTAGTAACCCTGCGCCGACGAACTGACGAACGCGGCCGGTGGTCGCCGGAGTCGGTGGATGGCCGCGACCAGGCTTCGTGTCGCCGCGAGGCGGCTGTCGAGGATTCGCGCTTTCCGCGCGTCCGTCCAGCGGCCGTTGGCGATGGACTCTCCGGCGAGGTTCACCACCGCGTCGGCCCCTTCCAGCGCCGAGGCCCAGTCCCCCGCAGTTCCATCCGGGGTCCAGGCAAGAGACGACCGCGCGGCCTCCCACGGGGTGGACGGGCTGGCGCCACGGGTCAACACCAGCACGCGGTGCCCGTCGGCGATGAGGCGTTCGGACAACGCCTGCCCGAGAAACCCGCTCCCGCCCGCAATGACAATCTTCATGATGGCCCCATCGATTCTACGCCCGGAGGGGGCCCGGGCGGTGCATTCTCTCGGCCCGCGGAACAAGCCCCCTGGTCCTGACACGCGTGACTGACTGACCACTGGCCACTGGCAACCGACAACTGCCCATGCTACCGTCGTCCCTCGTGAACGGGCAGAAACACGAAAGCCGCAGAGGTGGGCGACTTGGCGCGACCCCGGGGGGCCCAGAGGCGCGGGAACCCGAGCAGCCTCGGCTTCTCGATGCCCCGTCGTCGCCCTCCGACCACTTCTCGGGCACTGTCGAGCGGGTGACCTTTCACAACGAGGAGAACGGCTTCTCGGTCCTGCGCGTCCAGGCGCGCGGCCGTCGCGAACTCGTCACCGTCGTTGGCCACGCGGCCTCGGTGTCACCCGGCGAGTTCATCCAGGCGGAGGGCGGCTGGGTCAACGACCGCGTTCACGGCGTGCAATTCAGCGCCCGCCTCCTGCGGTCTGTCGCGCCCACGACGGTCGAGGGGATCGAGAAGTACCTGGGGTCGGGCCTCGTGAAGGGAATCGGACCGCACTTTGCGCGCCGACTCGTCATCGCATTCGGGGCCTCGGTCTTCGATGTCATCGACCAGGCGCCGGAGAAGCTCAGGTCGGTCGAGGGGATCGGCCGCGTCCGCGCGCAACGGATCGTCGATGCCTGGCGCGAGCAGAAGGCGGTCCGGGAGATCATGGTCTTCCTCCACTCGCACGGCGTCGGCACGTCGCGCGCCGTGAGAATCTTCAAGACCTACGGGCAGGACGCGATTGTCATCATCTCCGAGAACCCCTACCGGCTGGCTGCCGACATTCGCGGCATCGGGTTCCTGACGGCCGACAGGATCGCCGGGACGCTGGGCATCGAGAAGACCGCGATGATCCGGGCTCGCGCCGGCATCGGCTACACGCTCGCAGAGGCGATGGACGAAGGGCACTGCGGGCTCCCGCTCGCCGAACTCCGGTCGGCCGCCTCGAAGCTGCTCGACATCCCCGAGACGTTGGTCGGCGAAGCGCTGGCGCTGGAACTGTCGGCCGGCACGGTGGTCGAGGACACGGTGGCCGGCGCCGCGTGCGTGTTTCTCGCCGGCTTGTACGCCGCCGAGCGGATGATCGCAGCGCGGATCCGCGGCCTGGCGTCGGGATCAATCCCGTGGAAGCCGATCGATGCCGAGCGCGCGATTCCCTGGGTGGAGGCGCGGCTGTCGATGTCGCTGGCCGCCATGCAGGCCGAAGCGCTGCGACTGGCCGTCCGGTCGAAGTTCCTCGTCATCACGGGCGGCCCAGGCGTGGGCAAGACCACGCTGCTGAACGCGATCCTGGCGGTCATCGGCGTGCGCGACATCCGTCTTGCGCTGTGCGCGCCGACCGGGCGGGCGGCCAAGCGCCTGTCGGAGACGACCGGCCTCCAGGCGAAAACGATTCACCGGCTGCTGGAGGTGGACCCGCGCGGCGGCGGGTTCAAGCGGCAGGAATCGCACCCGCTGGCGAGCGACCTGCTCGTGGTGGACGAGATGTCGATGGTGGACGTTCCGCTGATGCACGCGCTGCTTCGCGCCGTGCCGCCGCACGCGTCCGTCATCCTGGTGGGCGATGTCGATCAGCTGCCGTCGGTCGGCCCGGGACAAGTGCTGTCGGACATCATCGAGTCGGGGGCCGTGCCGGTCGTCCGGCTCACGGAGGTGTTCCGCCAGGCGCGCGAAAGCCGGATCATCGTCAACGCCCACCGGATCAACCGGGGCGAGATGCCGGAGATGGCGGCGACAAACGCGGCGTCCGATTTCTACTTCATCGAGGTCGACGATCCTGAACAGGGGGCGGCGCGGCTGCTCCAGATCGTGGCCGAGCGGATCCCCGCAAGATTCGGCCTCGACCCCGTGCGCGACGTCCAGGTGCTGTGCCCGATGAACCGCGGCGCCCTGGGCGCCCGCGCCCTGAACGTGTCGCTGCAGCAGTTGCTGAACCCGGGGCGGGAGCCGCGCATCGAGCGGTTCGGCTGGGTATACGCGGTTGGCGACAAGGTGATGCAGATCGAGAACGACTACGACAAGGACGTCTACAACGGCGACCTCGGGTTCATCACCGCGCTCGACGCGGACGCTGGCGAGCTCACGGTGGACTTCGACGGCCGCGAGGTGGTCTACGACCTCTCGGATCTCGATCGGCTGGTGCTCGCCTACGCGACCACCATTCACAAGGCCCAGGGGTCCGAGTACCCGGCCGTCGTCATTCCCCTCTCCACGCAGCACTACCCGATGCTGCAGCGCAATCTCGTGTACACGGGCATCACGCGGGGCCGGAAGCTGGTGGTGATCGTCGGCCAGAAGAAGGCGCTGGCGATTGCCGTGGCGGGCAGACATTCGAGGCGGCGGTGGACGAAGCTGCGCGAGTGGCTCACCGCGATCTGAACCCTTCGACTCGCGTCGCTCGCTCAGGCCAGGCTGCCCCGCTGCCTGCCGCCTGCCGACCGCGGGCGACCAGTCGGTCGCCCCTACGGAGCTTCTGGCCGACCACCGCCTGCTGCCTTCATCGTCAGTTCCGACCCCTCTGCGTCAGCCCCGACCCTCCATCGTCAGTTCCGACTCTTCATCGTCAGTTCCGACCCCTCTGCGTCAGCCCCGACTCTTCATCGTCAGCCCCGACCCTTCATCGTCAGTTCCGACCCTTCTGCGTCAGTTCCGACTCTTCATCGTCAGTTCCGACCCGCTTGACATCCCATCCGAACTCGTGTTAACTAAATAGTTAGTTTAACCTGACGATTAGTTAATCGCCTGGGAGCGAGGCACGCAGACTGGCGACGGAGGAAGGCGTGAAGAGAGCGGCTGGAGAGACGCGCGGGGCCATCCTGGCGGCGGCGACAACCGAGTTCGCCGCCCACGGGTTCGCCGGCGCATCGGTCGACGGCATCGCCGCCCGCGCTCGGGTCAACAAAGCGATGATCTACTACCACTTCAAGAGCAAGAAGGGCCTCTACGTCGAGATCCTTCGCGACGTCTTCCGCTTCATGGGCGCCCGCACGGCCGACATCGCCGCCTCGGACCGGGAGCCGGGCCCCAAGATCGAGGCGTTCATCGACGCCCTCAACGACATGGCGGCCAGCCGGCCCTACATGCCGCCCATCATGATGCGCGAGATGGCCGAGGGCGCCATCCGCCTCGACGCCAACACGCTGCGGCTGATGGCCGGGATCTTCAACAACCTGAGGCTCATCCTGGAGGAGGGCGCACGCAAGGGCGTGTTCCGGCCCGCCAACCCGCTCCTCACATATTTCACGTTCATCGGCCCGATCATCTTCTTCCGCGCCACGGCCCCCCTTCGCGCCGCGCTCGAAAAGTCGCACCTCGTCGACACGCGCGTGGTCGAGGCAGCGACGTTCGTGGCGCACCTGAAAGCCGCCGCCCTCACGGTTCTCGCCTACCGGGCCCCATCGGCGGCCCGGCAGCCGGCGCATCGGCGTTCACGCTCGACCCGTTCTGGAGACCACGCATGAAAGCGAATGCTCTCGTCACCATCGTTCCCGTTGCTCTTGCCGTCGCGGTGCTCACCGCCGGGTGCGCGTCGAAGGCGCCGTCCGATCGCGTCCGCGCCTCGGGCAGTGTCGAAGCCACCGAAGTCCAGGTCTCCTCGCAGGTCGGCGGTCGCCTCCTCGAGTTGAAGGTGGCCGAAGGCGACCGCGTGACGGCCGGCCAGGCAATCGCCCAACTGGACACGACCGATGCCCTGCTGGCGCTGCGGAGGGCCGCCGCGGATCGCGATCAGGCCGCTGCCCAGCTTGCCCTGCTCGAGGCCGGCTCGCGCCAGGAGGACATCCGCCAGGCCGAAGCGCAGGTGAGAGGCGCCGAGGCTGACACCGCCGGCGCCCGCGACGACCTCGCGGCAGCCGAAACGGATCTGGGCCGCTTCGAATCGCTGCTCCAGTCGAACTCAGGCTCCCAGAAGCAGCGCGACGATGCGGCGACCAGGCGGGACGTGGCACGATCCCGGCTGCTCTCGGCGCAGGAGCGCGTGCGCGCCGCCCGCGAGGCGCAGGTGCGCTTCGAGCGCGGGCCGAGGCCGCAGGAAATCGCCGCTGCCCGGGCCCGGCTCGCGGCGTCCAACGCGCAGATGGCCACCCTCGAACAGAACGTCAAGGACGCCACGGTGGTGGCCCCGGTGGCCGGCACGGTCACCCAGAAACTCGCCGACGCGGGCGAGATCCTGGCGCCGCGCACACCGATCGTGAACGTCGTCGATCTCGACCACGCCTGGGCGAACATCTACATCGACGAACCCCTCATCCCGCGGCTCCGCCTCGGCCAGCCGGCGACGCTCTACAGCGACGCGGGCGGCGCCGGCATCAAGGGCACCGTCACATTCATCTCGCCGAAGGCCGAGTTCACGCCCCGCAACGTGCAGACGGCCGAGGAGCGGTCGAAGCTCGTGTACCGCATCAAGGTCTCGGTGGACAACACGCAGGGCGTCCTGAAGCAGGGCATGCCGGTGGAAGCCGATGTGCCGCTGTCGGCGAAGTAGCGGCCATGTCCGACACCGCTGTCGTCCTCGACCGTGTCACCAAGCGCTTCGGCACAACCGTCGCCGTCAACGACGTGTCGCTGGAGATCCATCGCGGCGAGATGTTCGGCCTGATTGGCCCTGACGGCGCGGGCAAGACGACGACCATCCGGCTCATCTGCGGCCTGCTGCGCGCGGACGCCGGCCGGATAGGCGTGCTGGGTGCCGACCCCATCAGGCAGCACGCCGCCGTGACGCGCACCGCCGGCTACTTCTCGCAACGCTTCAGCCTCTACGGCGACCTGAGCATCGACGAGAACATCGCGTTCTTTGCGGAAATCCACGGGCTCACCGACTTCGGAGCGCGGCGCGATCGGCTGCTCGACATGACGCAGCTGACGCCGTTTCGCCATCGCCTGGCCGACCGCCTGTCCGGCGGCATGAAGCAGAAGCTGGCACTCGCATGCACGCTCGTCCACGAACCGCAGGTCATCGTGCTCGACGAGCCGACGACGGGCGTGGACCCGGTATCGCGCCGCGAGTTCTGGAAGCTGCTCTCCGAGTTCCTCGCCCAGGGGATCACGATCCTGATGGCCACGCCCTATCTGGACGAGGCCGAGCGCTGCTCTCGTGTCGGCCTGCTCTCGGGAGGCACACTGCTCGTGGTCGACACGCCGCAGGCGCTGCGAGACGGCCTCCCGGGCGTGATCATCGAGGTGCTTGCGCAGCCCCAGCACGAGGCGATCGACGCGCTCCGCTCGCTGCCTGGCGTCGCGGACATCCTGAGTTTCGGCGAGCGCGTCCATGTGCGGTGGACCGACAGCCAGCCGGGGACGGCCGCGCAGCAGATCGAGCGCCGGCTCCGCGAACAGGGAATTGACGTGGCGGGCCTCCGGGAGATCCCGGCCTCGCTCGAGGATGTGTTCATCAACAGGGTGGCCGTACCATGAACTCGCGTCAGATTTCGCTCGTGACCGTCCTGTCTGCGGCGCTCCTGGCAGGCGACCTCGCCGCTCAACCCTCATCGCGCCTCACGCTCGACGACGCGATCGCCCGGGGTCTTGCCGCCAGCCATCGCCTGGCCGAGTTGACGGCGAGGCAGCAGGGGGCCGCGGCAGCCGTGCAGGGCCGCCAGGCGGCCGGCCGACCGCAGCTCTCGGCCCAGGCGGGCTATACCCGCACCAACCACGTGGACGAGTACTCGATCCAGGCGCCCGTCGGCCCGCCTCGCGTGATCTACCCGGATGTACCCGACAACTTCAGGACCCGGCTCGACTTCCAGTGGCCCATCTACACGTTCGGCCGGATCGACGCGCTGGAGCGCGCGGCTCGCGCGGAGTCGGAGGCAACCGGCTTCGACATGGCGGCGGCCAGGAACGACCTGAAACTGGAGATCACACGCGCATTCTGGGCGGTCGTCACCGCGAACGAGGCCGTGCGGGTGGTGGACGAGTCGCTGAAGCGGATGGACGCCTCGGTGGATGACATGCGCAACCGGCTGAAGGTCGGCCTGGTGCCGCCCAACGACGTCCTGTCGTTGGAGGCGCAGCGCTCGCGACAGCAGATGCTGCTGGTGCAGGCGCGCAACAACCGCGAGCAGATGCTGACCGATCTCCGGCGCCTGACCGGTGCGCCCCCCGACAGCCCGCTGGAGATCGATGCCGTCCTCGAAGCGCCCGCCGCCGCGGTGGCGCCGGCCGACAGCCTGGTGGTCGCCGCCCGCGGCGCGAGGCCCGACAGAAAGGCGCTCGAGACCCGGGTACAGGGTGCGGGCGAGCGGCGCGAGGCCGCGCTCGCCAACAAGCGGCCGATCATCTCGGTGGGCGCCGGGGTGGACCTGGCCAGGCCGAATCCCCGGATCTTCCCGCGGGCTGCCGCGTGGAACGAGTCGTGGGATGCCAGTGTGAACTTCACCTGGACGTTCTGGGACTTCGGCCGCGTGCAGGCCGACGTGGCCGAGGCCCGGGCGAACGAGCGCGCGGTTCGCGAGCGCCTGGCCGAGTTCGACACGGTGCTCGATTTCGAGGTTCGCCAGCGTCGTCTCGACATCGAATCGGCGCGCGCCGCTGTCGCGGCCGCGATCGACTCGGTGCGGGCGGCCACCGAGGCGCGTCGCGTGGTTGGCGATCGCTTCGCGTCGGGCGTGGCGACCAGCACCGAAGTGCTCGACGCGCAGGTCGCCCTGCTCCAGGCGGGGCTCGATCGCACGCAGGCGCTGGCCAGCGTGCGCCTGGCAGAAGCCCGGCTCGAACGCGCGCTCGGACGGTAATCATGGCTGCCCCCACTCCTTCATCCCTGGACGCCATCGTCGTCACCGACCTCACCCGCCGGTTCGGCAGCTTCGTCGCCGTGGACCATGTGTCCTTCACGGTCCGCACGGGCGAGATCTTCGGCTTCCTCGGCAGCAACGGCGCCGGCAAGTCCACGACCATCCGGATGCTGTGCGGACTGCTCGAGCCGACCTCGGGTACCGCCCTCGTCGGCGGAATCGACGTGAAGCGGGATCCCGAGGGCGTCAAGGCGCACATCGGGTACATGTCGCAGAAGTTCTCGCTCTATGAGCTGCTGTCGGTCGATCAGAACATCCGCCTCTACGCGGAGCTGTACGGCGTGGCGCCGGAGCGCTTCGCGGAACGGCGTCGATTCGTGATCGAAATGGCGGGACTTCACGGCCGGGAGGCTGCGCTCCCGAGAGATTTGCCGGGAGGGTTCCGGCAGCGCCTGGCGCTCGGCTGCGCGATCCTCCACGAACCGCGCATCCTGTTCCTGGACGAGCCGACGGGCGGCGTCGATCCGATCTCGCGGCGGCAGTTCTGGCGGCTGATCGACCAGCTGTCGCGGTCCGGCGTCACGGTACTGGTCACCACCCACTACCTGGACGAAGCGGAGTATTGCCATCGCCTCGCACTGATCCACGCGGGCAAGCTGGCGGCCCTCGGCACGACGGGCGAGCTGAAGCAGATCTTCGCGGACCGCCCGATCGTCGAGATTCGGACCCGCCGTTCCGTCGACGTGATGCGCGCGCTCGACGCGATGGAGGATGTCGAGGAGAGCAGCGTGTTCGGCACCGCCGTGCATGCGGTGCTTCGGTCCGGTGGGGTCTCCCCGGCGGACCTCGTCGCCCGGCTGGCCTTGCAGCGGCTCGAGGTCGAGTCGGTGGAACCTGTTCAACCGTCGCTCGAGGACGTGTTCCTCGACGTGGTGGAAAGGGCGGCGCGCAAATGAGGAAGGCGCTCGCGGTCGGCAAGAAGGAATTCCGGCAGATCGTGCGCGATCGGCGCACGCTCATGATCCTGCTGTTCATCCCCGTCTTCTTCCTGCTCCTGTACGGCTACGCGCTGAACTTCGACATCAAGCACGTGGCACTGGCCGTCGAGGACCGGGACGACAGCGTGGAAAGCCGCGCCCTGGTCTCGGCGTTCCTCAACTCGGGCTACTTCGACCTGGCCGCCACGCTCCGTTCGCCGCAGGATCTCCGGCGGGTGATGGACGCCAACGTGGCGCGGGCCGCGCTGATCATCCCCGAGAACACCGGTCGCTCGGTCCGACGGGGTCAGGCCGCGCCGGTGCAAATCATCATCAACGGCGACAACGCCAACACGGCGGCGACGGTGCTGGGCTACTCGGTCACCATCGTCCGCAGCGTCTCGATCGGTCTGATCGTCGAGCAGCGGGGGTTGAACCTCTCGCCGCCCGTCAGCGTCGAGCCTCGGATCTGGTTCAACCCGGAACTCCGCAGCACGCTGTTCCTCGTTCCCGGGCTGATCGCCTTCATTGGGATGATCACCGCGACCATCTCCACCGCGCTTTCTGTCGTCCGGGAAAAGGAGCGCGGGACATGGGAGCAGGTGCGAATGGCGCCCATCAACACCGTGTCGTACGTCGTCGGCAAGACGTTGCCGTACCTGGGACTGTCCCTCATCTCGTCGATGGCCATCGTCGTGGCTGCGATGTGGCTGTTCGACCTGCCGATGCGCGGCTCCTGGGGATCCCTGCTCCTGGCCACCACGCTGTTCCTCCTCGCTGCGCTCGGGACCGGCCTGCTGGTCTCGACCATTGCCGACTCGCAGCTGATCGCGTTCCAGGTGGTGTTGATTCTGGCCTTCCTGCCGACGTTCCTCCTATCCGGGTTCATCTTTCCCATCCAGAACATGCCCACACCGATCCAGGCGGTCACGTATCTGGTGCCGGCGCGCTATTTCCTGGTCGCCCTGCGGGGAATCGTGCTGAAGGGAGTCGGTCTGGCCGCCGTGTGGCGCGACATGACGGCGCTCAGCATCTATGCCGTCGTCGTGCTCGGCCTGGCGTCGGCCCGCCTGGCGCGAGAGAGAGGGTGAGGCGGAGGTACCATGCGACGCCTGTTCTTCATGATCTGGAAAGAACTCCTCGAGCTTCGGCAGGACAAGCGGATGCTGCCGATCGTATTCGTGGCGCCGATCCTTCAGCTCATTGTCCTCGGCTACGCGACGACCACGGACGTGAAGAACGTGCCGATGATCGTGGCGGACGCCGACCGGTCCGCGGCCAGCCGTGAGTTGATCCAGAAGTTCGACGCGTCGCCGTACTTCACGGTCACGTCGATCGTGACCAGCGTGAACGACGTGGCGCCCTATCTCGAAGAGGGTCGCGCCTGGATGGCGCTGTCGATTCCGGTCGGGTACGGACAGCGGGTCGGCGCAGGACGTCCGACCAGCGTCCAGATCGTGGCGGATGGAACCGACGCGAACTCCACGAACATCGCGCTCGGGTACGCCAGCAACCTCGTGGCCTCCTACGCGCAGGAGTTGCTGGCCGCGCGACTGCCGGGCGGCCGGCTCCCGGCGGGGCTCCAGGCGGACGTCCGCGTCTGGTTCAACCCGCAACTGGAGAGCAAGGACTTCATGATCCCCGGCGTCCTGGCAATCCTGCTCATCGTCATGACCATCGTGCTCGCCTCGATGGGGATCGTGCGCGAGAAGGAACTGGGAACGCTCGAGCAGCTGAACGTGACGCCGCTCCGGCGCTGGCAGCTCATCGTCGGCAAGCTCCTGCCCTACGGCCTGATCGGGATGGTCGACATCTTCCTGGTGGTGGGCGTGGCGCGGCTGTGGTTCCGCGTGCCGCTGCTCGGAAGCTTCTGGCTGCTGTTCGGGCTGAGCCTGGTGTTCCTGCTCAGCACGCTGGGCCTCGGCCTGTTCGTCTCCACGATCTCAGAGAACCAGCAACAGGCCATGATGACGGCGGTCTTCTTCTTTCTGACGCCGATGATCTACCTGTCGGGATTCGTGTTTCCGATCGAGAACATGCCAGCCGTCATCCAGCCGTTTACGTATCTCATCCCGATGCGGTATTACCTGGTCATCGTGCGGGGGATCTTCCTGAAGGGAGTCGGGCTGGACGTGTTGTGGCCACAGGCGCTGGCGCTGCTCGCGTGGGGCGTGGCGATCCTGGGTCTCGCCACGCTGCGATCAAGCAAGCGGGCGGCGTAAGACGCGCCGCCCGATTGACACTCGCGGGGCTAAAGCCCCACGCCACACCTGAAGGCCCCACGCCACACGCGGGGCTAAAGCCCCACGCTACACCTGGAGGCCCGCGCCACACCGAAGGCCCGCGCGACACGCGGGGCTAAAGCCCCACGCCACACCTGAAGGCCCCACGCCACACCTCGGTCAGCGTGACAGACTGCGAACCATCGTCAGCTGAGCGCCCGTCGCGGGATCCTTGCAGCTTGGGAGCGGAAATGGTGACCGCCGTCGCTGAAGGACTCGACGGGCTGTCGCGGCCACAGGCTGTCGCGGCCACAGGCTGTCGCGGCCACGGGCTGTCGCGGCCACAGGCTGTCGCGGCCACAGGCTGTCGCGGCAAGCGCGGCCACGAAGAGCGAACAGCACCAGGGCGTGACTCTTTCGGAACCTGGACCCTTTCCAGACCCAATCAGAGAACGACTGGCGACAAACGAATCCGGCGGGACGCGCCGGGAAGCCAACGAGCTCATGCCACCGCCGACTTCAGGTCGGACGTGCACTGAGGACACCGGCTCGCCTCGAGCGGAATCGCCAACGTGCAGTAGGGACAGGCCTTCGTCACCACCGCGGGCCCCGGCGCGGGCGCGCGCATCCGGTTCACCTGCTTCACCACGAGGAAGATCCCAAACGCGATGATGACGAAATCGACCACACTGTTCATGAACTGGCCGTAGTTGAGCGTCACGGCGCCGGCCTTCTTCGCTTCCTCGAGGGTCGCAAACGAGGCGCCGGAGAGCGTGAAGAAGAGATTCGAGAAGTTCACCTTGCCGAGCAGGAGGCCCAGCGGCGGCATCAGAACGTCCGCGACGAACGAGCTGACGATCTTCCCGAACGCCGCACCGATGACGAGGCCAACGGCCATGTCGAGCACGTTGCCCTTCATGGCGAATTCCTTGAACTCCTTCAACATCGTATTCTCCTCGACCAAGAGCCAGATCACGTGAGGCAGCACGATCGGACGAACACGGTAGTGTCGCAAAGCGCGACGGGAGAAGTCTAGCCAGAACTGCAATCTGGGCGGGATCCCATGTGGGAGGGGTCGAGAGAGCGAAGAGGCAGAACGCAGGGCTGGCGCGAGATCAGCCCTGCGCGATCGAGGCTTACCGGCCGGTCTTCACGTCGCCGGAGAACGTCTCGAGGTCGAACTCCGGGCTCGTCGCCGTCCAAGCCAGGCGCACGTCAATGTCTCCCGACAACGTCTTGATCGACTGCTCGCCGCTGACGTTGCGCAGGTGCATGTCGCTGCTGAACACGTCCGGCTTCAGGAGTCGGTAACGCTCCTTCCGCTGTTCGCATAGACGGGATGCCATCATGGAAGATTGCCCGGGCCCAGGAAGGGGCCGGCTGCTACCGCTCTCGTGGCAGGTCCAGCTGCATCGTCCCGGTGTAGATCGCCATGCCGACGACGGCATCGATGCCCTTGGCGTCGAGATCGTCAACTTCCGCATGCGTGGCGATGCCGCCGGCAGCGGAGAGCCGGCGCGTGGTGGCCGCGCGGATGGTCTCGATGGCGGCCAGGTCCATTCCCTGCATCAGTCCGCCGTGGTCCACGTCGGTGTAGAGGAACCCGCCGCAGTACGGTTCGAGCGCCTTGATGGCTTCCAGTGGCGTGATGGCCAGCGTCGTCCGCCAGCCGTTGATGACGAGGTGGCCACCGCGCGTATCCACAGCCGCCACCACCTGGTCGCGGCCGACAGCGTCGCAGACCTTTGCGGCAAACAACAGGTCCGGACGCCCTTCTTTGAAGAGCGCCGAGCTGAGGATGATCTGCTTCGCGCCCGCCTCGATGACCTGCTTCGCGCGTTCGACCGAGCGGATGCCGCCGCCGACCCGGCACGCCAGCTTCGCGGAGACGCGTCGCACGAGGTCGTCGTTGTTACCGGTCGCCATGACCGCATCGAGGTCGATGAGCTGGACCATGGGAAAGTTCCGGAAGCGCCGGACCCAACGGAAGACGTCGGAGCTTTCAATGGCGACCCGGTCGCCCTGGGCGAGTTTGACGACTTTGCCGCCTTTGAGGTCGATACTGGGGATGAGCATGAGCCGGCCGCACAACTACCGCCGTCCCCGATCAATCGACCGGGTGGTGCCACGTCTTGAATCCTCACTTGTTTCAGACCTGACCTTACCAGCATCGCACCGGGATGGCGTTTGCCGCAAGGTGTCGTTTCAGCGCGAGAGCCTCGGACTCCTGATAGTGGCCGATGGACGCCGCCAGGACCCTTCCACCGCCTCGCTCCGGGCGTCGAGCACGGCCGACGAGCGGACACGCTCGAGGTGGTTCCGGGCAACATGAGACGTTTTGATCTGCAGGATCAGTTTTGATCTGCGGGATCAGACGTGAAGAACGCCAAGATTCAAGATCTGACCCTCATGGTGTCCTGCAGGGCGACGCATCTGTCTCGAGCCTGGTGGCTCCCCGCCCGGCCGTCACCCTGAGTGCCTCGAGTTGCTGGCGAAGATCGGGGCGATCACCATCAAGTAGGGCCGCGCCGGCGGCCCGGCCGTGCAGGCTCTTCGGAGCGGGCCATCCTTCGACATCGCTCAGGGCTCCCGGAGGCCCGCCCCGCTCGCGGTCACCTTCAGGCGGTTCGTTTTCACGGTACCGAATCGTGAGCGCCGTTCTACGGGATCTGCCTGTAGTGCCTCGCCGCCACCGGCCCCAGCCTCATCATGCCGTCCATGAACGCCATCAGGTCGAACTTCGGGCCGAGCGTCTTGCGCGCCTCGTCATAGACGGCGCGCACTTCCCGATAACCGAGGTAGTAGGTGGTGAGCTGCACAGGGCTGGTGATGCTGCGCATCCACATGTTGGCGGCGATCTGGTCGCCCTGCAGCGCCTCGTCCTTCACGAAGCGGATCACCTCGTCGCGGGTCATGCCCTCGGTGTGCACGCGAATGTCCACGATCGTGCGTGCAATATTCTCGAGCTGCTTCTCGAGGTGCGCCATGCGCGGGAGCGGCCCGCCCCACCCCTCGTCGAGGAGCAGCCGCTCGCAGAAGGTGCCCCACCCCTCCACGTACACGTCGTCGGGAAACAGCGCGCGGACCTTGCGCTTGTGACGGGCCGCGTACTTCAGCTGCGTGTAGTGGCCGGGCAGCAGTTCGTGCGCGGCGATCATCGTGTTGAAGTCGCGGTTGAAATCGCGGAAAAACACGGATGCCTGCTCGGGCGTCGCAGCGTCGGCCGGCACCGGCAGGAAGTAGAGCGTCCTGGCCTCGGGTGCAAAGGGTCCGGCGGCGTAGACGCCGCCGACGCTCTGGCTCAGGAAGTAGGAGGGGGATGTCGAGACGAACAGCGTCACCGGGTCGGGGAGCGTCATGATCCTGCGCTCGCGCACGAACGCTTCCAGGCGCTTGATCGTGTCCAGCCAGTTCTCCACGTATTCCCTGGTGTTCTTGTCGCCGTCCGCGGCCACGCGATCGAACAGCCGACCGAGCAACGCGCCCTCGTCCTGCGGCGCGGATTCGTTCGGGAGCAGCATCATCCAGGCCCTGCGGCCGAAGGCCGCCGCTTCGGCACGCTTGGCGGCGAAGTCGGCCTGCGCCTGCGCGAGGATCGCCGGCAGCGGTTCCTCGATCCCGGTGCCCCACCTGAATGCAGCGGCGTAGTGTTCGCCCAGGCGAGGTGAACCTTTCGCCCGCGCTGTCAGCGCGTCGAGAAAGGTCGCCAGCACGTTGAGCGCCTTCGCGGCCGCGGCGCCTTCCTTTCTGAGCGATGCCTCGAGCGCCGGCTGGCCCTTTGCCGCGTCTGCCAGGCCCGTGGCGAAGAACTTCGCCGAAGAACGCGCCTGACTTGCGGCGATCCGCGCGAGGTCCGGCGCCACCGTGGACGGGTCGGCGGCCTTCAACGCCTCCTGCGCCTGCAGCGCCAGCCGCGGCACAAGCCTGGTCCGCGCGACGACGCGATCGAGCCGGTCGGCCAGCGGCAGATCGTCCCTGACGAGCAGGAAGACGTTTGCGTTCTCGAAAATCGAGGTCCAGTAGAGCGGGTCGCGATCGGGCCGCCTCACCACAGCCAACGTCAGGATCTCGCGCTGCAGCTGTGAGGTGAGCGCCTCTGCATCGAGGCGGTCGTCGAGTGAGAGCCCGCCCGCCGTGGTCGCGGCGGTCAAGCGGTCGAGCGTCTCGCGGTTGAACCGCAGCCACTCAGCCCGGCGAGCTGCCGACAGGTCTTCGAGCTGCCGGTCGAAGTCATGACGCCCGGCCTGCGTCGCCAGGCTCGGGAAGGTCTGGAAGTAGCGCTCGATGTAAGCGTTGACGAGGACGGGGACGCCGACCGGCTGCGCCTGGGCGGTGGACGCGGCGGCAACGGCGGCGAGGATCAGCGAGAGAAGCACGGTGCGCATGCCCGGATCACTTCTTCAGGTTCGCGTCGAAGAACGCGCTGACCCTCGTCCAGGCGTCCCTGAGGACATGCTCCCGAGTGAAATAGTGGAATTCACCCGGGTACATCGTGAACTGGACGATGGGACCCTTGCCCTTCTTCAGGAGTTCGTCCATCAGGCGGACCGAATGCAGGTACGGCACGTTGACATCGGCCGTGCCGTGCAGGACGAGGAGGGGCGTCACCAGCCGATCGACTTTCGAGACGGGCGAGGCCTGCGCGTACGCCCGGGGATTCTGCTCCGGCGTGCCGATGCGGCTGACCGTCCAGCCGCCGTGGTAGGGATCCTCGTAGTACATCGCATAGTCCGCCACGCCGGCAACGTCCACCGCCGCGCGGAAGGTCGTCGGCATCTCGGTCACGGCGAGCAACGTAAAGAACCCGCCGTAGCTGAGGCCCCACACCCCGATGCGGGCGGCGTCGACGTAGGGGAGCGTCTTCAGGAAGTCCGCGCTCATCGCGGCATCTCTGAAGTCCTTGCCGCCGACGTCCATGTAGACGCCTTCGCGCCACGCCGATCCATAGCCGATGCTGCCGCGATAGTCCGGCGCGAGGACCACGTAGCCTCGCTGCAGCAGAAACTGGTGGAAGCTGTAGTAGACGGCGTAGTTGCGCTCGATGTGCCAGCCGTCGTAGTTCTGGTTCACGCCGTCGCCGTGGATCCAGACGACGGCCGGATGCTTGCGGGTGCGGTCGAGGCCCCTGGGCACGAACAGATAGGCCGGTACGGATTGCCCGTCCGGGCCCGCGTAGTGCACCAGTTGCGGTTCGACGAGCGTGGCCCGATCGATCGCTGGAGGCATCGAATCGGTGAGCCGCCGCGGCCGCGATGCTGGAGCCGCCACGTCGACGACCCACAGGTCGGCCGAATTCCGCGGATCCGTGTGCTGATAGACGAGCAGCCGGCCGTCAGGCGACCACTGCGCCGCGGTATCGGTTCCGCGACCGCTCGTCACGGCGGTCACCGTCGCTCGAGCGGGATCGCCGCCGATGACCGCCACCCACAGGTGGCGCGACCCTGGATTCGCGCCCTCGTTCGAGTCGAACGCGATGCGCGTCCCATCGGGCGACCACGAGGGCCGCCAGGCCTCGTACCGGCCTTTCGTAACCTGCACCGCATCACCACCCGTGGCGGGCATCACGTAGAGGTGGTCCCACCCGTCGCGGTCGCTCAGGAATGAGATCCACCTGCCGTCGGGCGAGGCCTGCGCGCCACCCTGTGCGCCGCCGGTCATGCTCCAGAACTTCTCCTTGACCTGCTGGTGCACGAGCCTCGGATCGCCGCCCGCCGTGTCGCCGATGGAGATCTCGCGCCGCTTGAATTCCACGGTGCGATCGACGACGAAGTGGGACGCGTCGATCCAGCGATTCCCGCCGCCCCGGCCTCCAAGCCCGCCGCCCCCGGCGGTGTACGCTGTCGGCTCGCCGCCGGATGCGGAGACGATGAAGCTCTGGCCGGGCGGGCCGGGAGCGTTCTCCGCCACGGTGTAGATGATCTTGGAGCCGGAGTAGGCAGGCGTCTGCTCGTGGCGGATCGTCTGCCCGCCGCCGCCCACCATGAACGTCAGGCGCTCGCCGTCGCCGGCCCAGGCGACGCTGCCGACGGCTCCCTCGACGCTCGCGACGACCCGGTCGCCCCCGTCCACCAGTGAACGGACATGGATGACGGTGGGGCCGCCCCCACCGACGAGGTACGCGACCCGCGTGCCGTCTTTCGAGACGACGAGGCCACGACCCGGCGTCTCCGCCCAGAAGGGCGTGGCCGGCTGCTTGCCGTCGAGCGACACCCGCATCAGCGAGCCGCCGCGCATGACGCCGAGTGCCTTGCTGTCGGCGGTCCAGAACAAGCCCGCCATGAGCTCCCCGTCCGTCGTCAGCGCGACCGGCTTTGCCGAGCCGTCCACGGCCACGACGTACAGGTTGCTCACCCCGGCACGTTCCCAGGTGTAGGCAATCCACCGGCTGTCGCGCGACCAGACCGGGTTGGACGGGTGCCTGATGTCGAGAAGGGCGTCGATCGTGAGACGGGCCGTCGCCGCGTCCCGATGGCTAGCTTGCGGCGCGACGCCCTGGGCACGGACCGCGAGCCACCCTGTCGCGATGGCAACGAACCCAATCAGGGTTCCAGCGAGGAGACGGCGCGTCATCGTAACACCTCGACCGGTGAATCCCGGCTATTGCAGTTTCGGCGGCACCCGCCGCTTCGTCGCCTGCTCGAACGCGTAGGCGATCTCGATCAGCCTGGGCTCGCTGCACGCCATGCCCGTGAAGCTCACGCCGAAAGGCGCCGGCTTCGGGTCGAACCCGGCGGGAAACGCGGACGCCCCGCCGCCAGGGCCGCCGGCACCTGGTGCGCCGCCGGGGCCGCCGCCGAACGGCACGTTGGGCACGAAGGAGAACGGCACGATGACGGTCGGGTAGCCAGGTTTCGCCGCGATCGCCGCGCCGTTGGACGAGGGAAACAGCAGGGCGTCGAGGGTGTGCTGCTTCATCGCCGCATCGATGCCTTCTGTGGCGCTCAGGCGGATGTCCTTCTCGCGGTCGGCCTCGTACCGCGCGCGGTCGGCGCGCACGTCCATCTCGTCCGAGATGTCGAGAATCGCCTGGCCGTACTTGATCGCGCCGGCGCGCTGGTGGGCCACGTTCCACAGGCGGAGGTCGGTGAGCGTCTTCACCGGCGCCGCCGGCCCGAGCGAGGCCAGCCACGCGTTGAAGTCGCGCTTCATGCCGTACTTGAACACGACCGAGCAGTCCGCGTCCTTGCCCTTCGCGTTGTCGAGGCCGCCGCACATGGACCACAGCAGGAAGTTGCTCTTCGCGTCGGCGGCCAGCACGCTCGGGATGTCCGCCGGATCGACGATCACGGCACCCTGCTGCTTCAGGATGTCGATGGCCTCCGCCATGACCTTTGCCTGCTCGCCGTTCAGCCCGCCACGCGGCTGCGCCGCCCCCGGCGGTGTCGTCTTGTCGTAGAACGAGGCTCGCGGGATGCCGATGCGAGCGCCCTTCAGGCCGGCGGCGTTGAGGAAACGTGTGTAGTCGCGGCCGGGAGGCGGGGGGCACGTCTTCGTGGCGCCGTCGTTGGGGTCCGGGGCTGCCCCCTCCAGCACGCCGAGCATGATGGCGGCGTCGGTCACGGTGCGCGCCATCGGCCCCGCCGTGTCCTGGTCCGCCGTAATCGGGATCACGCCGTAGCGGCTGATGCGGCCGACCGTGGGCTTGATCCCGACGAGCATGTTGGCATTCGACGGACTGAGGATCGATCCCGATGTTTCCGTCCCGACGTTGGCCGCCCAGAAGCTCGCCGCGGTTCCGATACCCGAGCTCGACCCGCCTGTCTGCAGGACCGGCCGGCCGTCGCCCGTGGCCTCGCGCGGGTCGCGCCGCGGATCGTACGGGTTCATGCCGTAGCCGCCGAGCGCGCTGTAGTTGCCGGGCATGCCGGTCGCCACCCAGTTCGCGAGTTCCGTCATCACCGTCTTCGCGATGATGACGGCGCCAGCGTCGCGGAGGTTCCTCGTGATCGTGGCCTCGTACGGCGGAACGAGGCCCGCGAAGGCCAGCGCGCCTCCCGTGGTCGGCATGTCGGCGGTGTGGATGTTGTCCTTGAGCGCCACGGGGATCCCGTGAAGCGGCCCGCGGATCTTCTTCTGGGCGCGCTCGAGATCGCGCGCCTCGGCCTCGTCCAGCGCTCTAGGGTTCACCGTGATGACGGCGTTGAGCCGCTTCTCGTAGGTGGCGATCCGGAGGAGGCTGTCGCGCACGAGTTCCTTGGACGTGACGCGTCCCTGCTCCATCGCGGCGCGCATCGCGGGAATCGTGGCTTCGACGATCGTGAATGCCGGCGTGGGAGTCGCAGCCGGTTTCTTCACCTGTGCCGACAGCACGGACACCGTGCAGCCGGAGGCCAGGCAGATGGAAGCGAGAAGGAGTCGGTTCATGGTCAGCCATTGTAGCGCCGGCGCCTGCCGGGCGGTGGCGCGAGTCACCCTTCGACTGAGTGGTGTTGGGCACCCTGTCACCCCGGGTGGCTTCGTCAGGACGGGCCTGCGCGGCCGGGCGGGATGCCCAACACAGGAGAGCTCAGGGTTCAGAAGCGAAAGGCCGCCCCGAGCCGCGCGATCCGCGGCCCGAGAATCTGGGACGGCGACAGGAACTGCTGGATGTTGTTGACCACGCCGTTGGGATCCCCTGCCTGGCGTACGTTCAACCGCCCGGTGAGGGATCGCATCTCCCACGTGGTGTTCGCGTTGGTCAGGTTCGACACGTCGAGATCCACTTCCAGGCTCCGTCCCGCCCCGAGTTTGATCGTCTTCGCCACGCGAAGATCCAGCGTTTGCAGTGAGGGCACCCGTCCGGACGCCTGCGGCTCGACGTTGATCGTGGCGCTGCCGCCGCCGAACGAAAGCGGTGCGCTGATCTGGCGGTTGATGGGCGGCCCGTTCTGGAAGCGGTAGTTCGCGCCCAGGTAGATGTCGTACCAGGGCAGGATGTAGCTGCCGGTCAGCTTGAACTGGTGGGGCCGGTCGTTGAAGATCGGGCCTTCGGTGTTGAGGAAGGCGTTCGGGCTCGTGCCCACCGAGATGTTGGTGAACTCTGCGCGCGAGTAGGTGTACCCGGCGAGCATCTGCCAGCGGTTCGAGAGGCGCTTGGTCGCGGTGATCTCCAGCCCCTTGTAGGTCTGATTGGCGGTGGGGTCGTTGGTGATCGTCGTGAGGCTCCCCGCCAGCGTGCGATCGTAGTAGCTGTACGTGCTGTCGTCAGAGGTGCCCGTGAGGCCGTCCGGCCCCGGGTCGGGCCGCGAGATCAACACCCAGGTGTTGAGCGGCGCCGCCGTGTTCAGATTCGCCGTCTGATATCGCTCGGACCGCCAGGTGAAGACCGCGCTCAGCCTCAGGTTCGGCACGAGCTCACGGTCAACGCCCGCCGTCACCTCGTTCGTGTACGGCCGTTTCAGGTTCGGATCGAACGTCGTCGTCAGCCCGCCGGCGGCCACCGGCACCCCGGTCTCCTCACCCGCCTGGTAGCGCAGATCGCCGTTCTTGTCGTTCCACGCGTACTGCTTGCTGACGCTGAAGTTCGGGTTGATGGAGTTGGAGAAGCCAGAGGCGATGATGTAGTAGTAGCGGCCCGCGGAGAACTTGAGGGCCGTCTTGCCCCCGTCGACATCGTAGATCGCCGCCAGGCGTGGGCCGACCGTGTTCCACAACGGGGAGTTGCGCACCTCCCCGAAGGTGCGCGCGATGTCCGGGAACCACTTGCTCGGCGTGCTGCTCTGCGCCGGCAGGTACGACTCGACCCGCTCGTAGCGCAGGCCGCCCGTGAGCGTAAGACGCTTCAGGGAGTAGCTGTCTTGCAGGAACAGCGACAGGACGTCGACCGTCGCCAGCGACTGCACCGGCGTGTTGTAGAACGTCACGGCCACCGACTGGTTCGTCGCGCTGCGGTAGGTCAACGCGAGGTCGTCCCAGCGGTGCACATCGGTGCCGGTCGGCATGCGCGCGTAGTCTACCCCGAAGCGGATCTCGTGGCGCCCGCCGAGCGCATGATCGATGTACTTGTTGAACGTGGCGCTGGCCTGCAACCGCTTCCGGTTGTAGATCTGCTCCGAAGCCTCGTTGCGGAGCAGGATGCCCGTGGACAGGTCGGTCAGCGCCTGGTCCTTACCGTTGTAGTACAGCGGGAAGAAGATCTTGTTGTAGCTGACCCGGGCATCCATGAAGAACGTGTTGGTGATCACCGAGTTCCAGAGCACCTGCACGATGTCGAACACGTCGTTCTCGTTCGAGTTCGACTCGCCCGTGTAGAGCGCCGACGACGCCAGGAACCGGTTCGGTTTCTTGTAGTACTGGCGGCTGTAGAACCCGGTCAGCCGGTTCGCGTTGCTGACCTGCCAGGTGACGTTGACGAGCGCGGAATCCATGTTGGTCGAGTCGAGGACGGACTCCGAGTACGCGGCGGGCACGTTGACGTGGACCCGCCAGTCGCGGAAGCTCGTGAACAGGCGCACGTTCTTCGCAATGGGGCCGCCCACCTGCACGCCGAGGTCCGAGACAAGGTCCACTTTGTTGGTGTCCGTCTTGAACCCCTGGAACAGCAGTGCGCTGTCCACGTTGCGGCCCTGCGTCGAGCTGCCCTCCCAGTAGTACGACGTTTTGCCGCTCCAGCGATCGCCCCCCGTCTTCGTCGTCATGTTTACGAACACGCCCGAGCCCGGCACCGAGATGTCGTGGGCGCCGGTCGACACCTGCACCTCCTGGAACGCGTCGTAGTCGTAGTAGTAGCCGGAGAACCCGATCGCCGCGGGGTCGCCGACGTTGATGCCGTTCAGGAACTGCGAGTTCTGCGCGTTCGACGTGCCCCGCGCCACCATCGCACCTTGGAGCCCGCCCTGCGTCCCGCCCACATCGGGCCGGCTCGAAACGAGGCCCGGCACCTTGTACTCCACCAGCGACCAGATGTCGCGCCCGCCGGGCGTGCTCGCAAGGAGCTGCTGGCTCAGCGTGACGCTGACGTTCGCGCTCGTTGTGTCGACCACCGGCGCATCGGTCGTGACGTTGACCGTCTCCGCCATCTTGGCGACGCTCAGCGCCAGATCGATCGGCACGGTCTGACCGACGCTGACGGTGATGTTCTCGCGGACGACCGACTGGAAGCCCTGCAACTCCAGTTTCACACTGTAGGTACCAGGCTCGAGCGAGGGAAACCGGTGGACTCCGCCCGTGTCCGTCGTGCCCGCCATCTGGCCCCGGACCAGCGTCGGGCTGCTGATGGTGGCCGTGACCCCTGGAACGAAGGCCCCCTGTTGATCCACAACCCTGACGAGGATGCTGCCGGTCTGCACCTGTGCGGCGGCTAGACTGCCGGACAAAAGGGCGGCGAGGATCAGGATTCCTAGACGCGTTGAGCGCAACATAGTCACCTCCTGGTTTTCCGCCGGTATTGTGGTGATGAGAACTTGCGGGGAGTTTATCTCCGTGGGCGGAGGCCGTGCAACCGGATAGGGGCCGGGGCGTGAGGCTATACTTTACCAACATGAAGGCCGGCATCTCTTTTCGCAGTTCTCGACGAATCACACGGGTCCCGACCATCCTGCTGCTGGTCGCCTCGGCCGTTCTCGCCGTCCACACCGCGGCTCCGCCGGCACCCGAACCGCTGCTGCTGGTTGGTGTCCGCATCCTGGATACTCTCGCAGGTCGGTACCTGCCAGCGGCGAGCGTCCTGGTGGTCGGCGATCGCATCACCGACATCTTCGTGCGGCTTCCCACGAATCTCCCGGCCGGCACGCGCCGGATCGACCTGGCTGGCGCGACCCTGGTCCCCGGGCTGGGCGACATGTTTGCGACAGCGGCGCCCGACGGGTCTGCCGACGCGGACTTCTACTATGCGATGGCGCTCGCAAACGGCGTCACGAGCTACCGCGTGGTTGGCGGACAATTGCCGTGGGCGGCATCACAGCGCGCGCGGGTGAAAGCCGGTGAGATCGTGGCGCCGCGGCTGTGGATTGGCGGCCCCAGGTTCGACCAGCAGGCGCCGCCGTCGTTCTCGACACACAGGGTGGCGGACGCGGTGGCCGCGCGCCGCGAGGTGGCCGAGCAGGCATCGCTCGGCGCCGAATGGGTGTCCGTCTCTGCGACCACCGGGTCCGACGTCTACCGGGCGGTCGTGGGCGCCGCGCGAACTGGCGGGCTGCGCGTCAGCGGCGAGCCCGGTGCGACACCGACCGGCGAACTGGTCCGGCTTGGCGTTGACGCCATCGACCGACTGGGCTTGTGGACGAGAGGCCGCGAGGACTACGAACGCGAGCTGCGATCGCGGCCGGATTACCCGCGCACCGTCGGCGACGAGCTGACCGACTATCTCTGGCAGCGTGCGGGCGCAGCCGACCTCCGGCCGGTCATTCCGAAGGCGGCGCGACGTCGCGTCGTGGTCATCCCGATGCTGGCGTCATTCAACGGCACGCTTGGCGCCGAGGCCTTGATGCAGGACACGGCGCTCCCGGTCCTGCCCGGCCGCTGGCGCGAGGCGCTGCTGGCGCGGGCGCATCCCGGCTCGTGGCCAGGCGCCGCGCGCGCCGCGAGGGCGGCCGCAATCCGGGCCACGCTCGCGCGCGACCTGGTGACGGCCGGCGCCAGGCTGGTGACAGGCGTTGATGTCGAGTCGAGCGGCTACAACATTCCGGGAGCCGGCGTGCACCGGGAGCTCGCACTGCTCGTCGCGGCCGGGGTCAGCACCGCCGACGCCATCCGGGCCGCCACCGTCAACTGCGCGGAACTGCTGGGGTCGGCGGGTGCCCTTGGACAGATCAAGGTCGGCTTCAAGGCTGATCTGATTGCGGTCGAAGGCGATCCGCTGGCGAGGGTCGCGGATCTGCAACGGATCAAGTTGATCGTGCGCGGCGGCGAAGTCCTCGAGCGCGACCAACTGCTGGCGCAGGCGCGCCGGGCCGTCAGGTAGGGCACCTGGCGACCCGCGGGGTTTGTTGTGTTGTCGTCAGCAGCGTCGCAGGTCGCACGTCGCGGGCCGAGTTGCGACGCCGGGGTCAGAGGAGCGTCTTCGCCAGCTCCCACGCGCGGGCCACATGGCGCTCCTCGGTCCGCAGGTTGCCCACCGCAAGCCGCAGCGTGAAGCGGCCGTTCAACTTCGTGTGCGAGAGGAACACCTCGCCGGTCGCGTTCATCGCGTCGAGAAGTCGCTGATTCAGCGTCTCCAGCCCTGCTTCCGACCAGTCCTTCCCGCGCGGCCTCGCCCTGAAACACACCACGCTGAATGGGACGGGCGCCAACCGCTCGAAGTCGGGATCCCCGTCCACCCAGCCGGCAAAGAGACGAGCCAGCCGCATGTGTTCGGACAACCGCGCCCGAATGCCCTCCGCCCCGAAGTAGCGCAGGATCATCCACAGCTTGAGCGCGCGGAATCGCCGTCCGAGTTGCACGCCCGTGTCCATCAGGTTTTTCACCGCGCCCGCTTCCGTGGTCTTCAGGTACTCAGGCGTGAGGGAGAAGGCCTGCCTGAGCAGGTCCATCCTGCGGCAGTAGAAGGCACTGAGATCGAACGGCGTGAACAGCCACTTGTGCGGGTTGACGACCATCGAGTCGGCCCGCTCCACTCCGTTCAGGATGTAGCGGCACTCGGGGACGATGGCCGCCGAGCCGGCATACGCGCAATCGACGTGAAGCCAGATCCGCTCGCGCTCGCAGATCGCGACGATCGCCTCCACCGGATCCACGCTCGTCGTGGATGTCGTGCCCACGGTGGCCACCACCGCCATCGGCACGATGCCCGCGCGCCGATCTTCGGCAATCGCCAAGTCGAGCTCGTCCGCGCGCATGCGGAACTCCGCGTCGGACGGAATCTTCCACAGCGCGTCGTGGCCGAGGCCGAGCAGGATGACGGCCTTGTCAATCGACGAATGGGCCTGGTCCGAACAGTAGACACGGTAGCGCGGAAGCTCGGGCCGTCCCGGCATGCCGGCGGTGCGCACCCTGTCAACCGCCGCTTCGCGGGCCGTGGCCAGCGCGTGCAGGCTCGAGATGGACGCGGTGTCGTAGATGACACCCTCGAAGAGGTCCGGCAGGCCCATCAGCCGGCGCAACCAGCCGAGCGCCACCTCTTCGAGCTCGGTCACCGACGGCGACGTGCGCCACAACATGCCCTGCGCGTTCAGCGCCGCCGACAGGAACTCCGCGAGCACGCCTGGCGCGCTCCCGGTGATCGCGAAGTAGGCGAAGAAGCCCGGGTGGTTCCAGTGCGTGACGCCCGGGACAATCAGCCTCTCGAAATCGGAGAGGATGGCGGAGAACGCCTCCCCGTGCTCGGGCGCTTCGGCAGGAAGGGCGCTCCGGATATCGCCCGGCTTCACCTGCGACAAGACCGGGTAGCGTTCAGGATGCGCGAAGTAGTCGGCAATCCAGTCCACGACCCGGTGTCCTTCACGCCGGAAGGACTCGGGATCCATGTCCCCGGTCTCTCTCGGGTCGCGAGTCACGGCCTCGTCTTTCCGTGCGACTTGAGATAGTCGAGCATGAACTCGCGCAGCGGCTGGGCGACGTTCTTCGACAGGTCGGGCAGCTCGCTCATTGCCTTCTCAACCGGCCAGCCGTCGATCATCACGCGCTTGACGGCCCAGAACATCGACGCGCGGCCGCCGCTTGCGCAGTGCAGCATCATCGGCTGGTTCTCGGGCATCGCCACGACCTTCAGGAACTCGTCAAGCTTGGACGGGTCGGGCGACATGTTCGCGAAGGGCAGGTGGATGTAGTTGAGGCCGGCGTCCTGCGCGGCCTTCTGCTCCTCTTCAAGGTTGGCGCCCGGCTCGGACGCCGTGCGCAGGTTCACGATCGACGTGTAGCCAGCCTGCTTCAGCGCAGCGAAGGCCTCTGGTGAGAGCGCACCGCCGCACGCAATGGTCGAATCGACTTTCGTGAAGTTCCGGACGCCGGCCACGGCGTCTCTGGCTGGAGACGCCTGCTCGGGCTTGGCTTGCGCAGCTTGCTGGGTTGTCGCCGCGACCTGTGGCGAGGCCGACTGCCGCGCTCCCAGAGTGGCCGCCAGGCCGAGAACGAGCGTCAGGGCGAGGAGTGAACGGACACGCAGTGGGATTGTGTGCATGCCCCCATTGTAGGACAACGACCCGTTATTTTTCGACGATCACACTGACCGGCGCCTGCGTCCTCACGCTCAGGGTGGTACCGGCCGGCAGGAAGACCGGGCGCCGGTCACCGCTCATCGCCGCCGCGGCGCCGCCGGCCGCGCCGATCCCGCTGCCGATCGCCGCACCCCTGCCACCGCCGAGGATTGCGCCGATGATCGCGCCGCCAATCGCCGCGCCGCCAATCTTGGCCGAACTCTGGTTCGCCGGCGATTCGCCTTCGCGATACACCGTGTCCGTATTGATCAGCACGAGCGATTCGTCGGCCAGCACCAGCGTGTCGAACCTGATCCCGATTCGTGCCTGCTCCTTCACCCGCCCGCCCTTCTCGATCATGATCACCGAGCCGATGGCGTGCGTGCCGGCCCGGATGGCCACCCGCCCGTTCACGCGAACGTCACGTGTGACGCGCGCGTCAACCCGGTCTTCCACTCGGGCGTACTCGGTGCTGATCGACGACTCGAGCTGCAAACCGAGCACCGATTCCGCCGGCACCACCACCTCTTCCCATAGCGTCACGTTGTCGTTCGAGGCATGCTCCGGCTCAACCTTCCCAGGCTCGATGCCCGGGGGAAGAGCGAGCGGTGAAACGGGCGGCCCGGGCCATGGGCGCTGCGTGACCAGATTCGGGTCCCCTCCGCTCGAAGCCGGGGCGGGAGGCGGCGGCGGCTCGATGGGGGCCCGGGATGGCGCCTCCCCTGCCCGGAGAGGCAGAGGTGGGACCTTGGCCGAACGCCCTGGGACCTGCCGCGAAGCCGAATTGACCTTCGCCCGCGGCTTGTCGGTATTTCCGACGGCTGCACTGGGCGGCGCAGCGGGAAGCGGCGCAACCTCGGAAGCCGGCGCGTTCGCAAAGGCCTGGGAGGCATCGACCGCTGGAGATGTGGTGCCCTTAGCCCCGACAGGTTGTGGTGACGTTTCCGACACCGGGGGTGCAAGCGAAGCAGCGACCGCCGATCTGGATCTGGCGTGTTGCAGCGTCGCGACATACGCGCCACCGCCCGCAGCCACCGTGCAGACAACCACGAGCAGGCCGAACGCCAACGGTCTCGAGAGCATGGAACACTCCTGACGACCGGTTAGTAGAGCAATTGCTGTGCCTGGGTTTCGCGCCAGAATTCCACTGCCTTTTTGTGCGTCTGGCCAACATACCTCCATTATTAGCCGGCCCGCCGTCCACCTGAGTGGTCAGCCTGCCCGCAGGCAGGGACAGCCTCTGGCCTGTCCCGCGTTTCCGATTCGTGCGATCATCATGCGACGTGAAACTCCTCGATCAGATTCCCGGTTCCGGCGACGTGCTGTTCCGCTGGCGCGGGCCACTGCCGCTGCTGATGCTTCCCCTGTTCCTGCTGGGGTTACTCGACGCACGCCTTCCGGCGACGCTCTCGCCGGCCCTCCAGATGTGGCAGTTCGTGTCGCTGGCCATCGCCCTCAGCGGTCTGGCCGTCCGGATCATCGCCATCGGCACCGCTCCGGCCGGAACGTCCGAGCGCAGCACCACTGACCCGCGCGCCTCGATGCTGCGGACAACGGGCCTCTACTCGGTAGTGCGCCACCCGCTCTACGTCGGCAACACGCTGACCGCGGTCGGCTTCGCGTGCTTCACCACGGTGTGGTACCTGCCCGTGATTGTCGTCCTGCTCGGCGTGCTCTATCACGAGCGAATTGCCGCGCGCGAAGAAGTGTTCCTCGAGGAACGTTTCGGCGACGAATTCCTGCGATGGGCCGGTTCGGTACCGGCGATGTTCCCGCGACTATCTGGCTACGTGCCCTCGACGACGCCATTCGTGTGGCGCCGCATCCTCGGCCGCGAGTTTCACGGCCTGTTCGTGATCGGCGCCGTGCTGTTCGTGCTGGACGTCGTCCGCTCGGCGCTCGCGACCGGCCGCCTCGTCTTCGATCCATTCTGGACGGCCTTCTTCCTCCTCACCGCCGCCGTCTTCATCGTCTGCAGCGTGCTGAAGAAACACACGCGCGTGTTGAAGGTGGATGAGTCGGGCGAACTCGTCACCTGAGCGCGTGGGCTCGTCGTCCGGTCTCCGTTGAGCGTTCTCCGTTTGAAAGGACCCCATGCCCCTGCTTTCGCGCGACCAGATTGAGGAGCGCCTGCTCCGGCTCGACGGGTGGCGCTTCGAACGCGACGCAATCGTCAAGACGTTCACGTTTGCCGGGTTTCCCGAGGCCGTGGCCTTCGTGAGCCGGCTGGTCCCCGGCGCCGAGGCGGCCGACCACCATCCGGATGTCACGGTCAACTACAAGCGCGTGACACTCGCCTACTCGACCCACAGCGAGGGCGGCGTGACGGACAAGGACTTCGCCGGCGCGACGCTGGCCGAAGAGTGCACGCGCACGTGATGGCGTGATCTTCGGGCCCGGTTATGCCTTCCCCCCGCGTTTTGTGCTATAACGCGCGGGTCCGGCCGCATTTCTCGCTGACCAACAGGAGGGTCTCGATGCCACGGCGCCTCACGCGCATCTTCTTTCTTTCGTGTCTTCTCGGGCTCGTCTTCGCCAGTGGCCCGACCGTGCTCTCGAGTAGCGGCGCGCCACAGCGCAAGGCCGCCCCGCCACAGAAGATCGACGCCGAGTACACGGCGAAGATCAAGGAATACACACAGGATCCGCGGATCCTGACCGAACTGGTGGACCACCTGCCCGCGTCGGCCACCGTGCCCACGCCGCTCAAGTTCCTCGGGCACGCCGTCGGCATCCCCGACGAGCTCACCTACTACAAGGACATCAAGGCCTACTTCGAGG
>JANYLG010000123.1 GCA_025363775.1 Acidobacteriota bacterium
CCGCGAATCAGACTGCGCGATCCCCGCGGCCGCCCACGGCGGGAGCGTGGCGCCCCAGGAGACGCCAAATGACCTTCTGGTCATCTTGATGACCACTGGGTCATTTTCTTGATCGCCCAGCGCACGCCACTTGGGTGGTCCTTCTCACATTTTGTGAGATGGGCCACGTAGACCGTCGAGCGCAACGACCGACAGCCGCCGGGTTCGACCGATACCGCGAGTTTTCGTGAGTCTCGACGAGCGTCCGTTCCCGACTGACCCGTCACTGCCGACTGACACCGGAGCGAAAATGGCGAAGCGACTGACGGAAATGGTGTCCTGCTCGGGTTGAGCGAGCAAACTCGCCGCGGGCGAGCTCGCCCAGGTCCTGGGCCATATCCCGGCGCAACACGACGACCGTATCCTGGTCGATTTCAGGACCGCGGACGATGCGGGTGTGTACAGGTGGGATGAGAAGACTGCCCTGGTTCAGACCGTCGATTTCTTCACGCCGGTCGTGGACGACCCCGCGACCTACGGCGCCATTGCGGCCGCCAACGCGCTGAGCGATGTCTACGCCATGGGGGGCAGGCCGCTTACAGCCCTCGCCATCGCGGGATTTCCGATAGCCGACGTGGACGAGGCCACCATTCGCGAGATTTTTCTGGGCGGCCTTTACAAGCTGCGCGAGGCCGGCGTCGTGCTCCTCGGCGGGCACACGGTCCAGGACCGCGAGATCAAGTTCGGCTACTCGGTGACTGGGGTCGTGTCGCCCGACGCCATCTGGACGAACGCCGGCGCCCGCCCGGGCGACGTGCTGTTCCTGACCAAGCCGATCGGCACTGGGGTGATAGCCACCGCGGTCAAGTTCGCCCGGGCCAGCCGGGAGGCGGCAGACGCGGCCATCGACGTCATGGTGCAGTTGAATCGCGGGGCGGCGGACGCGTTGATGAGCCTCCCAGCCGGCAGCGTGCATGCCTGCACGGACATCACCGGTTTCGGCCTCGTCGGCCATGGGAGCGAGATGGCGCAGGGGAGCAGCGCCACGTTGCGCATCGACACGAGCGCGGTGCCGCTAATCTCGGGGGCCCTCGATCTGGTATCCAACCGATCGGGCGGACTGAAGACGAACGAGGGACACTTTTCCGCCAACGTGCGCGGGATGGATCTGGTGGCTCCGCCTCTCCTGACACTCCTGTTCGACCCGCAAACCTCCGGCGGCCTGCTTGCTGCCGTGGACGCGCGTGTTGCCGACCAGGCGGCCGAGGCCTTCGCCGCCGCGGGCGTGAACGCCGCGCGGATTGGCACGGTGGAGAAGTCATCAGGCGCGGCCATCGAGCTTCACTGAACGCGGGAGCCGAAGCCGCACGGAACCGGCCAGGTGGCAGTTGGCAGGTCTGAGTTGCTGGTCGCGGGACGGAGAGGCGGACGTGGCCCGGGCTGGTGTGACGAGCGACTTGCCAGGTCGGTCGTTCGACTCGCGTATCACTCCGCTCGCTCACGGCAGGCCGAACGCCCTGAGCGACACGCCGGGAGCGACAGCCGGGAGCGACAGCCGGGAGCGACAGCCGGGAGCGACAGCCGGGAGCGACACGCTGGGAGCGACACGCCGGAACAACACGCTGGGAACAACACGCTGGGAACAACACGCCGGGAACGACACGCCGGAGCGACAGCCGGGACTGCGTCCGCCGCGTGACGGCCGGCGAACACAGTGTCGCAATCGGCGGCCACGTGCCAGCGTGACCCGCGCGATCGACTGACAACTGGCCACTGGCAACAGACAACCGGAAGGCGCCCGCCCCTCGACTCATGGCGCCTGCTCTGAGCAGGCTGCCTGCGCCTCCGCCCGGCCGTTGTTGCTTTCCTTCGTTCCGCGCCTCGTGGTATAACTTGATGTTTTTGTGCCGTTTGTCCCTCGTCGGGTCCACGTGGTCCCGGTGCGCGGCTCGCGGATTCGCACACGGGGTGAGAGGTGCTCGCACGTGCTCCCAGGTCTCGCTGTCTTCTGGGTCATCGTCATCGTCCTGCTGCTGGCGTTCGTGCTGGACCGCGGCCTGTTCCGTCCCCTGGGCCGCGTGATGCGCGAGCGCGAGACGGCTATCCGCACCGCGCAGGAACTCGCGCAGGCATCGGCTACCCGCGCGCGCGAGGCGGCCGCCGAGTTCGAGCAGCGGACCAAGGCCGTGCAGGCCGAGGTCTACCGCGAGATGGACGAGAACCGTCGTCAGGCTCACGAGCAGCGAGCCGCGCTCATGGCGCAGACGCGTCAGGAAGTGGACGCGCAGCTGGCCGATGGGAGCGCGCGCCTCAAGGCCCAGGCGGTGGAGGCGCGGGCGCAGCTCGAGAAGGAGGCCGATGCTCTCGGCGAGGCGATCGTCGAACGCGTGCTCGATCGGAAAGCGTCGTGACCCGTTGACCCGCACGACTTCACCATTCCTGCCGTCGCTGTTGTTCGGGGCTGACCGCCGCCGCACGTTCCGCGTGTCGATCGTGGCGGTGGCGGTGGTCTGGATGATCTGTGCCTGGCCGGACGTGGGCCACGCCCGCCAGCACACCGAACCAGCGCAGCCGGCCGCAGCGGCCGCCAACCCAGCCCAGTCCCACGGCGCACAGCCTCCCGGCGAGCCCGCGGCGCAGCCTGCAAAGGCAGCCGCCGGCGAGCACAGTGGCGCCGAAGGCAAAGGCGAGCATGTCGAATCGCCCTGGGCGCTCGTTGCTCGTCTCTTCAACTTTGCGATCCTCGCTGGCGCCCTCGTCTACCTCCTCCGTTCGCCGCTCGTCGGCTATCTCGAACAACGAGGCGTGCATGTGCGGAGCGAGCTGACGAAGGCCGCGGAGCTGCGGAGAGACGCCAGCGCCCAACTCGAGCAGATCGAGGCGAGGCTGAAGGGGCTGCCCGGCGAAGTCGAGGCGTTGAAACGCCGGGGCGCGGAAGAAATTGCCGCCGAGGGGTCGCGCATTCATAGGCTCGCGGAGACGGAGCGCCGGCGCCTGCTCGAGCAGGCGACGCGCGAGATTGAGACGCAGCTCCGCATCGCGGAGCGGGCCCTGAAGAAACGCGCGGGCGAACTGGCGGTGGATGTGGCGACCGAGCGCGTGAAGCGGACCATCACCGTCCGCGACCACGCAAGGCTCGTCGATCGTTACGTGGAACAGGTGCGGCCCTGATGCAGCCCAACGCCGAAAGAGGCCGGAGAGGATGATCGCGTGACCAACCGTAGTTCAGCCGCCCGCTATGCCAGGGCGCTGCTCGACGTGAGCCGGAAGGAAGGGGATCCCCTGGAGGCCGAGCGCGACCTCTCGGCGTTCGTGTCACTTGCCGCCGGCCACCCGCAGCTGGGCCGGGCGCTCGTGAACCCCTCGATCCCGGCGCCGCGCAAGACGGCGCTCGTCAGCGAACTCCTCGCGCGCCTCGCGACCACCCCGATCGTCCGCAAGTTGCTCGTGATGCTGGCCGAACGCGACCGGATGGTGCTGCTGCCCGACCTGCTCGACGACTACCGCCGCCGCCTGATGGATTTCCAGAACATCGTCCAGGCCGAGATGACGAGCGCCGTGCCGTTGCCTGCGGACACGGTACAGGCAATCGAGCGCGCGATCGCGGAGCGCACCGGCCGCACGGTGTCGATGACGGCCGGCGTGGACGCGTCGCTCCTCGGCGGCGTCGTGACGCGGATCGGCAGCGTCGTGTACGACGGCAGCGTGAGGCGGCAGCTCGAGAAGATGAAGGACGTGTTGACCAGCGCGACGTAGACACCTATGCACATCAAAGCCGAAGAAATCTCCAAGATCATTCGCGACCAGATTGGCAGCTACGCGGTTGACGTGGATGTCGCCGAGGTCGGCACGGTCGTCTCCATCGGCGACGGCATCGCGCGCGTCCACGGCATCGAGCGGACGATGTCCGGCGAGATGATCGAGTTCCCGCACGGCGTCTTCGGCATCGCACTCAACCTCGAGGAGGAGAGCGTCGGCACCGTGCTGCTCGGCGAGTACCGCGAGATCAAGGAGGGCGATCCGGTCAAGCGCACGGGGCGCATCATCTCGGTGCCGGTCGGCGAGGAGTTGCTCGGGCGGGTGGTCAACCCGCTGGGCCAGCCGATCGACGGCAAGGGGCCGATCGCGACCAGGCAGTTCTCCCCGATCGAGCGCATCGCGCCGGGCGTCGTCGACCGCCAGCCGGTGCGCGAGCCTGTGCAGACCGGGCTGAAGGCGATCGACGCGATGATCCCGATCGGCCGCGGCCAGCGCGAGCTGATCATCGGCGACCGCCAGACGGGGAAGACGGCGATTGCGATCGACACGATCATCAACCAGAAGGGGCAGGACGTCATCTGCATCTACAACGCGATCGGGCAGAAGACGTCCACGATCGCGCACGTCGTGAAGACGCTCGAGGGAGCCGGCGCGATGGAGTTCTCGATTGTCGTGGCGGCCGCCGCGGCCGACCCGGCGCCGATGCTCTACATCGCGCCGTACGCCGCGTGCACGATGGGCGAGTTCTTCCGCGACAGCGGGCGCCACGCGCTGTGCGTCTACGACGACCTCTCGAAGCACGCGCAGGCCTACCGCGAGATCTCGCTGCTGCTGCGGCGGCCGCCGGGCCGCGAGGCGTACCCGGGCGATGTCTTCTACCTGCACTCGCGGTTGCTCGAGCGCGCGGCGAAGATGAAAATCGAGCTGGGTGGCGGGTCGCTGACGGCACTGCCGATCATCGAGACGCAGGCGGGCGACCTGTCGGCGTACATCCCGACGAACGTCATCTCGATTACCGACGGCCAGATCTTCCTCGAGGGCGACCTGTTCAACCAGGGGCAGCGCCCAGCGGTGAACGTCGGCCTGTCGGTGTCACGCGTCGGCGGGTCGGCGCAGGTGAAGGCGATGCGGCAGGTGGCCGGCCGCCTCCGCCTCGACCTGGCACAGTACCGCGACCTTGCGGCGTTCGCGCAGTTCGCGAGCGACCTCGACAAGGCGACGCAGGATCAGCTCAACCGCGGCAAGCGGCTGATGGAGATTCTCAAGCAGCCGCAGTACCAGCCGCTGTCGGTCGAGAAGCAGGTGCTCATCATCTACGCCGGCACGAACGGCTATCTCGATCCGATCGAGGTGTCCGACGCGCTGACGTACGAGGTCGATCTGTTCCGGTTCATCGAGACCAGGCACCCCGGCATCCTCACCACCCTTCGCGAGAAGAAGGTGATCAGCGACGAGCTGAAGGCCGAGATCGGCGGCGCCCTGAAGGAGTTCGGCGAGCAATTTCTCGCCGCCCGCAAGGCTGCGTAGCCACCGATGCCATCACTGATTGATATCCGCCGCCGGATCCGCGCCGTCAAGTCGACGCAGCAGATCACCAAGGCCATGAAGATGGTGGCCGCGGCGAATCTGCGCCGCTCGCAGGAGCGGATGCTCAACGCGCGTCCCATGGCGCGGCAAATCGTGCGCGTGCTGTCCGACCTGGCCGCGCGCGTGGATCCGTCCACGCACCCGCTGCTCGCCCAGCCGGACCTGAGCGACGGCGACCAGGTGCTGCTCATCGTGCTGACGGCCGACAAGGGGATGTGCGGCGGCTTCAACGCGAGCATCATCCGCGCCGCCTCCAACTACATCGTCGAGCACCGGGCGCAGGAGGTGACGCTGGGCCTGATCGGGCGTCGCGGGCGTGACTTCTTCCGCCGCCGCGGGTACCCGACGCGCTTCGAGCTGGTGAACTTCACGCGCAAGCCCTGCTACGAGCACGCGCAGGCGATTGCCCGCGAAGTGATCTCCGCGTTCACGTCGCGCAAGGCGGACCGCGTCTTCCTCGCGTACAACGAGTTCAAATCGGTGCTGCAGCAGCGGATCGTCATCAACCAGTTGCTGCCGATGCCCAAGGCGCACTTCGATCAGGGCGACCCGACGGCCATGGTGGACTATCTGTACGAGCCGTCGCCGCAGCGGATCTTCGACGAGGTGCTGCCGCGGCTGGTGGAGTTCGAGATCTTCACGGCGCTGCTCGAGTCGGCTGCCGCGCAGAACGCAGCGCAGATGGTGGCGATGGACAACGCCACGAAGAATTCCGGCGAGGTGATCGACGCGCTGACGCTGACGATGAACAAGGTGCGGCAGGCGGCGATCACGAGGGAGATCATCGAGGTGGTTTCGGGCGCGGAGGCGCTGTAGGGCAGGGCAGAGCCGTTGTTCTGCCGCATCGCAGAACGGGTTGGGTTGTCGGTGGAGCAGGGCTTCAGCCCGGCTCGACGTCTAATTATGGAACAGACATCTTCTCAGCACCTCGGTAGAGTCGTGTCCGTCATCGGCCCCGTCGTCGACATCGAGTTCGAGAGCGGGCAGCTCCCGGCCATCTACAACGCCGTCCGCGTGGTGTCGGACGGCGCAGAGGGCTCGACGCCATTCGACGTCATCCTCGAGGTGGAGCAGCACCTGGGCGAGAACCGCGTGCGGACGGTCGCGATGGAGCCGACCGACGGCATGCAGCGGGGCATGAAGGCAATCGATCTGGGCGAAGGCATCACGGTGCCCGTCGGCCCCGAAACGCTCGGCCGCGTGCTGGACGTCCTCGGCCGCCCGGTGGACTTCCCCGACAAGCCGGTGAACGCGAAGGAGCGCTGGCCGATCCACCGCGCCGCGCCCGCGCTCGTCGACCAGTCCACCGAGTTGCAGATGTTCGAGACCGGAATCAAGGTCATCGACCTGATCGAGCCCTACCTGAAGGGCGGCAAGATCGGGTTGTTCGGCGGGGCCGGCGTCGGCAAGACGGTCATCATCCAGGAACTGATCCACAACATCGCGCTGAAGCACGGCGGCGTGTCGGTGTTCGGCGGCGTCGGCGAACGCACGCGCGAGGGAAACGACCTCTGGCTCGAGTTCCAGGAGAGCGGCGTCATCGTCGCCGGCGACCCGACCAAGTCGCGCTGCACGCTGGTGTACGGGCAGATGACGGAGCCGCCTGGCGCGCGGTTGCGCGTCGGTCTGAGCGCGCTGACCACGGCCGAGTACTTCCGCGACGCGGAAGGGAAGGACGTGCTGCTGTTCATCGACAACATCTTCCGCTTCACGCAGGCCGGATCCGAAGTGTCGGCCCTGCTCGGCCGCATGCCGTCCGCGGTCGGCTACCAGCCGACGCTGCAGACGGAAATGGGCGAACTGCAGGAGCGGATCACGTCCACGCACAAGGGGTCGATCACATCGGTGCAGGCGATCTACGTGCCCGCTGACGACTACACGGACCCCGCGCCGGCCACCACGTTCGCCCACCTCGACGCGACCACGAACCTGTCGCGCGCGATCGTGGACCGCGGCATCTACCCGGCCGTCGATCCGCTGGCGTCCTCGTCGCGCATCCTCGACCCGCACGTCGTCGGCGAGGAGCACTACAACGTGGCCCGCCAGGTGAAGCAGGTGCTGCAGCGCTACAAGGACCTGCAGGACATCATCGCGATTCTGGGCATCGACGAGCTGTCGGAAGACGACAAGCTGGCCGTGACGCGCGCCCGCAAGATCGAGCGGTTCCTGTCGCAGCCGTTCTTCGTCGCCGAGCAGTTCACCGGCACGCCGGGGAAGTACGTGCCGATTGCCGACACGATCCGGGGCTTCACGGAGATCCTCGAGGGCAAGCACGACCAACTGCCAGAGCAGGCGTTTTACATGGTCGGCACGATCGAAGAGGCGGTGGAACACGCGGCCCAGATGAAGACGTAGGAGCGGGTTTCAAACCCGCCCCGACAGAGACACACTGATGACATTGCCCGCGCACCTGGCCCTCGAGATCGTCACGCCCGACCGGGCGATCGTCCACGACAGCGTGGACGAAGTCCAGGTGCCGGGATCGGAAGGCTACTTCGGCGTGCTGCCGGGGCATACGCCGATGCTCGCCATGCTGCAGGTCGGGCAGCTCTGGTACCGGAAGGGCAGCGAGAAGTTCTACCTGTCGGTCGCGTTCGGCGTGGCCGAAGTGATGCCGGATCGCGTCATCATCCTCGCGGACATCGCCGAGCGCGCCGAGGAGATCGACGTGGACCGCGCGCAGTCGGCGCTCAACCGGGCCGAGCAGAACATGGCCACCCGCGACCACGATCTCGAGCGCGCCCGCGTATCGCTGCTCAAGGCCATCTCCCGGTTGAACGTGGCCCACAGGGCGCGCACCCGCGGATAACAAGAGGAGTCAGGAATCCTCCAGCCCGGATTCGGCACAGTCATGCCGCTGTTTTTTTCTGCATCCACACACACAGGCGTCCGCCGCGAGTCCAACGAAGACAGCTACTGCGCCCGCCCGGACCTCGGGCTGTTCGCCGTGGCTGACGGTGTCGGAGGGTATGAGGCGGGCGAAGTGGCGTCCCGCGCGGCTATCGAGGCGATCGAGCAGGCGATTGCCGAGACCCGGGGCTGGACCGAGGACACCACCTGGCCATTCGAGTACCAGCCGGCGCTCGGTCTCGACGGCAACCGGCTGAACTGGGCGCTCCATCTCGCGAACGTGCGCCTCCGGACCGAGATCGAGTCGGCGCGCGGGCGGCGGGGGATGGCGACGACGATCGCCGCGGCGCTGCTCGAGGGAGACGCGAACGGCGTGCGCGATCCGATTCGCGGCGCGACCATCGGGCACGTCGGCGACAGCCGGGTCTACCGGTGGCGCGCGGGGCAACTCGACCGGCTGACGCGCGACCACTCGTGGGTCGAAGAGCAGGTGCACGCCGGCGCGCTCACCGAGTACGAGGCGCGGCGGCATCCTCGCCGGAACCTCCTGACGCGCGCGCTGACGGGAGGCGCGGAACCGCAGGCCGAGTTCGGCTGGGCGCCGCTCGCCGCAGGAGACGCGCTGCTGCTGTGCAGCGACGGCCTGTTCGGCGTGCTGTCGGACACCCAGATCGCCGGCATCCTCGTGCAGGATGAATCGGATGCGACCCGCGCCGCGTCGAACGGCACGATCTGCGACGCGCTGGTGCATGCGGCGAACCTCGGCGGGGGCCCCGACAACATTACGGCGATTCTGGTGAGGTTGTAGGAATGTTTCACAATCTCGCTCAACTGATTCGCTACCGCGGTCTGATCGAGAGCCTGGTCGCCCGCGAACTGAAGGCCCGCTACCGAGGGTCGGTGCTCGGCTTCTTCTGGTCGTTCATCAACCCGCTGCTGTTGCTGCTGGTCTACTCGTTCGTCTTCGAGTTCGTCCTGCCGAACCGGTCCCCCGAGAAGCCCTACGCGCTCTTCCTGTTCTGCGGCCTCCTGCCGTGGACCTGGTTCTCCTCGTCGGTCCTCGAAGCGTCGGGTGTCCTGATTTCAAGCGGCAACCTGATCAAGAAAGTCCTCTTCCCGGCCGAAGTGCTGCCCATCGTCACCGTGCTGTCGAACATGGTGCACTTCCTGTTCGGGCTGCCAATCCTCGTGGGGTTCCTGATCTATTACCGGCGGCCGCTGGAACTGCCCGAGATCTTGTGGTTCCCGGTGGTGCTGCTGACCCAGCTCATCCTGACGACGGGGATGGCGTTGATCGTGTCGGCGCTGACGGTGCACTTCCGCGACCTCAAGGACATCCTCGGAAACCTGATGACCTTCTGGTTCTTCGCCACACCGATCATCTACCCGATGACCGGCGTGGAGAAGGGCTCGCTGCAGCACACGCTGCTGAACCTGAACCCATTCACCCACCTGGCCATTTCGTACCAGGAACTGCTGTTCTACCCGGGCAACCCGCCGGGGCCGTTCGGCCACTGGCGCGGCCTGGTGATCCTGCTGTTCGCGTCGATCGGCCTGTTCCTCGTCGGGTACTTCTTGTTCGACCGGTTGCGCGACTCGTTCGCCGAAGAAGTGTGAGATCCGGTCCGGGGTGTTCCTACTGACATGCTTGCGATAGAAGCGTCCGGCGTCACCAAGGTCTATCGGCGGTTCAGCAACCGTCGGCAGTTCGCAACCCTCAAGAGCGCGCTGCTCAAGGGGACCCTCCTGCGCGACCTGCACCCCAACGAGACCTTCGCCGCCGTGCGCAACGTCTCGTTCGCGGTGCCTCAGGGGAGCACGTACGGCATCATCGGCCGGAACGGGTCTGGCAAGAGCACGATGCTCAAGCTCGTGGCCGGCATCACCAAGCCGACCGAGGGCAGCGTGCGCGTCGAGGGACGCATCTCGGCGCTGATCGAGCTGGGTGCCGGCTTCCACCCCGAGATCTCCGGGCGCGAGAACGTCTTCATCAACGGCATCATGCTCGGCCTCTCGAAGCGGGAGATCACGAAGCGCTTCGATGAGATCGTCGAGTTCGCCGAGGTCAAGGACTTCATCGACGCGCCGGTCAAGACCTATTCCTCGGGCATGTATATGCGCCTCGGGTTCGCCGTCGCCATCAACGTCGATCCGGACGTGCTGTTGATCGACGAGGTGCTGGCGGTCGGCGACGAGGCGTTCACGCACAAGTGCCTCGACAAGTTCGCCGAGTTCCGCCGGCGCGGCAAGACGATCCTGCTGGTCACCCACTCGTTGAACCTCGTCGAGAAGTTCTGCGACGACGTCCTGTGGCTCGACAGCGGGAGGATTCGGGGCGAGGGCGATCCGCGCAGGGTGGTGTCGGCCTACATCACCGATGTCGCGAAAACCGAGGAGAAGAACCTTGCGGCGCTCGACGCCCGCACCCGCGAGCGCGTGGACCACGCGGCGCCAACGTCGGCCGGCGCGGCGATCGAGGCAGCGGGGGACGCGATCGAGCCGCCAGCGAACATGTTCATGGCGAGCGAGGGGCGCTGGGGATCGCGCGAGGTCGAAATCGTGGACGTGCGAATCCTCGGCGAAGACGGCGCCGCCAAGCAGGTGTGCCAGTCGGGTGAGGCGGCGTCGATCCAGATGACCGTGCGTGCCCACATGAAGGTGGAAGACGTGGTGTTCGGTGTGGGCGTGTTCAACGCGGACGGAGTCTGCTGCTACGGCACGAACACCGACATCGAAGAACTGGAGATTGCCGAGTTCAGCGGCGAGCAGACGGTGACGTTCCGCATCAAGAGCCTCGACCTGGTCGAGGGGACCTACAAGATAGACGTCGCCGCGCACCGCGTGGACGGCTACCCGTACGACTACCACCGGCTCCTGTACAGCTTCCGGGTGAAGTCGCACACGAAAGACGTCGGCATCTACCGCCCGCCGCACACGTGGGAGTTCACGGCCGGCATCAGCGTGAAGGACATCAGGGAACGGAAGTAGCGGGCGATGGAGACGTGGGGCCCCGGGAATCTGTCTGACGAGAGCCGTTCGCATGCCTGTGTTGACCCGTCCCGACGCCATGGCCTGGGCCGAACGCCTCCGCGCCAACGGCAAGACGATCGTCTTTACCAACGGCGTGTTCGACCTGCTGCACCCGGGCCACGTCCGTTATCTTGCCGACGCCCGCGCCCAGGGCGATGCGCTGATCGTGGCTGTCAACTCGGACCGTTCCGTCCGCGCCATCAAGGGGCCCGAGCGTCCCATCAACCGCGAGCAGGAACGGGCAGAGGTGCTGGGGGCGCTGGCGGCGGTTGGCGCGGTCGTGGTGTTCGACGAGGACGATCCGCACGCCATCATCACCGCCATTCAGCCAGACATCCTGGTGAAAGGCGCTGACTGGGCCGCAGATCGGATCGTGGGTCGCGACATCGTCGAGGCCCGCGGGGGCAGGGTCATCCGCATCGCGTTTGCACCCGGCTTCTCGACGACGAGTATGATCGAGAGGATCAGGCAGCGCGGCTGAGCGGCGGCCAGCAGGCGGCCGTCAGAGAGTCGCTCACCCCGATCAGCTGTCCGCTGTAAGCTGCCAACTGCCAGCTGTCGGCTGTTCGCTGCCAGCTGCCAGCTGCCAGCTATTCACTGTCAGTTGCCAGCTGTTCGCTGCCAGTTGCCAGCTGTTCGCTGCCTGCTGTCAGCTGCCAGCTATTTTCTGTCCGCTTTCTGAACCGTGTCCACATCACTGACCCTCCAGGCGCTGCTCAAGAGCACCATCGCGCACGCCGCGCTCGGCGCGTCAGGATCGACGCGCGTCTCGGGACTTCCTCCCTCCGCGCAGGCGCTCTACCTGGCCGCCGCCGCGAACCGCCAGGCCGCACCCGCAAAGCCGGGCACGACCGGCACGACGATGGTCGTCGTGGTGCCGACCGACGCGGACGTCGAGCAACTGAGCAGCGACGTCCGGTTCTTCCTGGCCGCGCTGGAAGGGCTGTCGGACTCGGCCGCGCAGCAGGCCGTTCTCCCGTTCCCCTCGCACGAGGTTGACCCGTATCGCGGGCTTGCCCCGCACCTTGGTGTGCTCTCCGCCCGCGCGAAGGCGCTCCATTCCGCCGCCACCGGCACCGCGCGCGTGATCGTGGCGTCGGCCGCCGCGTTGCTGCCCCGCGTGTCGTCTCCCGCCCGACTTCTTGCCGCATCGCTCGAGCTGAAGAGCGGCGCCGACTTCGACCCCTACGCGCTGGCGGCGCTGCTCGTCGACGCCGGCTTCACTCGCCAGGACCCGGTGGATGCGCACGGCGAGTTCTGTGTCCGAGGCGGCGTGATCGACCTCTACCCGGCCGGCAGCGCCCAGCCCGTTCGCCTCGATTTCGTGGGCGACACCATCGAGTCGATCAGCCACTTCGATCCCGCGACGCAGCGATCCATCGGAGAAGTGGGAAGCGTGACGATTGTCCCGCTGCGGGAGGTGTTCACGGCGGAAGGCGGAGAGGCGGAAAGGCGGGATGGCGGGGAGGCGGCACGGCGGGAAGGCGGGGGGCCGCGGGACGACACCCTGGACTTCGACGACGACTCTGTCCAGGACAACGAAGCCGGCGACGACGACTGGGAGTGGGAGGAGCCTGACGAAGAAGGCGGAAAGGCGGGAAGGCGGGGAGGCGGAACCGCGGAGGACCAGGCTGCCGCGGCGCAGGGCTTCCCTGGCCTGAGCAAAGTCGAAGGCAGCCCCGCGGATCTCGATGGCGACCGTTCCTCCTCGCTCCTTGATTTCGTCCAGCGCCCGCTGCTCTTCGTCTGCGAACCGGACGAGGTCCGCCAGCGCGCGGCGAAATCCCTCGAGCAGCTGGAAGGCAGCTACCGAGATGTCCTCTCGCGCGGTGTCCAGGTCCCCGAGCCGGAAAAGCTGCTCGTCTCGCTCGCCGATCTCGGCGTCCTTTTCGACCTGGCGACAACGATCGAGGAACTGGGCATCGATGATCGCGGGTCTCAAGACCCGCGCCACACCTCCCGGAATGTGCCCGCCTCCCGGGATGTGCCGCCGGACTTTGACCCCGCCTCCCGGGATGTGCCGCCGGACTTTGACCCCGCCTCCCGGGATGTGCCGCCGGACTTTGACC
>JANYLG010000182.1 GCA_025363775.1 Acidobacteriota bacterium
CCTCGAACAGCGCGCCGGTCTCGATGCGCGGGTTGGCGGCCAGCAACGCGCGCAGTTGCGCATCGTAGTCGGTGCCCGTGGCCATCGCCTTCTGAAAAATCGTGGGATTGCTCGTGACCCCAGTCAGGCCGTCCTCTTCGACCAGACGCGCCAGCTCGCCGCGGGTGAGCAGCGAGCGGCTGATGAAATCGAGCCAGACCGACTGGCCGAGGTGACCGAGTTCGCGCAAGGGGTTCACGGCATCTCCTTTTCAGCGTGTTGCCTGTCGGCGATCTGCTTGGGTGAGGTTTTCTGCTCGCATCGGGACCCCGGAGGTCTTAGTATTATAGGTGGTGCAGCGTAGCGAAGGATCAACTCGTCGGGCCGGACCGCAAGACTTGGCCCGGGCTGCCGGCTTCCGGCGCTCACGCGGAGAAGAGTATTCCGATCGTCGAAAAGGGAGTATTCTTACACGAGGGCATGGCAGCACGGCCGTTGCTGCATCCCGTAACGGGTCTTTTTCCTCTCGCACCCCAGCTATCCAGTTCAACCCGGTCGCTACTTCGGAGATAGCCATCATATGACACGTGCTCGTATCACGATTGACGGGAATGAGGCCGCTGCCTCGGTCGCCCACCGGACGAACGAGGTCATCGCCATTTACCCCATCACGCCGTCGTCCAACATGGGCGAATGGGCGGATGAGTGGTCGGCGAAGGGCAAGAAGAACATCTGGGGCACCATTCCGACGGTGACCGAGATGCAGTCGGAAGGCGGCGCGGCAGGCGCCGTGCACGGCGCACTGCAGGCCGGTGCCCTGACGACGACCTTCACGGCGTCGCAGGGGCTGCTCCTCATGATCCCCAACATGTACAAGATTGCAGGCGAGTTGACCTCGTTCTGCATGCACGTGTCGGCCCGCACGGTGGCCACGCACGCGCTGTCGATCTTCGGAGATCACTCGGACGTCATGGCGTGCCGCCAGACCGGTTTTGCGATGCTCGCCTCGGGGTCGGTGCAGGAAGCGCACGACTTCGCGGCCATCGGCCAGCGCGCGACGCTGAAGTCGCGCGTCCCGGTCCTCCACTATTTCGACGGCTTCCGGACATCGCACGAGGTCTCGAAGATCGAGCAATTGACCGACGAGGATCTGCGCGCGATGATCACCGAGGACCTGGTGGCCGCACACCGCGCCCGCGCCCTCACGCCGGACAAGCCGGTGCTGCGCGGCACGGCGCAGAACCCAGACGCCTTCTTCCAGGCGCGCGAGGCGTGCAACGGCTTCTACGACGCGGCGCCCGCCTTCTTCCAGGAGTCGATGGACGAGTTCGCGAAGCTCGTGGGCCGGCAGTATCACCTCTTCGACTACGTCGGCCACCCCGAGGCCGAGCGCGTCATCGTGATGATGGGATCGGGCGCCGAAGTGACGCACGAGCTGGTCGAGTGGATGGTGGCCCGCGGCGAGAAAGTCGGTCTCATCAAGGTCCGCGTGTATCGTCCTTTCTCCATCGAGCACTTCGTCGCCGCGATGCCGAAGACGGTCACGCGCGTCTCGGTGCTCGACCGCACGAAGGAGCCAGGCGCGATCGGCGAGCCGCTCTACCTCGACGTCGTCGCCGCGCTGCGCGAGGCGGGACGGTCGGATCTGGTGATTGTCGGCGGGCGGTACGGCCTCTCGTCAAAGGAATACACCCCGGCGCACGCCAAGGCCGTCTACGACGGCCTGTCGGTGGCCCAGCCGAAAAATCACTTCACCGTCGGAATCGTGGACGACGTCACCCACCTGTCCCTGCCGGTGGACAACGACTTCGACATCGAGCCGGATGACGTCGTGCGCGGCGTGTTCTTCGGCCTCGGCGCCGACGGCACGGTGGGCGCGAACAAGAACTCGATCAAGATCATCGGCGAGGAAACCGAGAACTACGGCAACGGCTACTTCGTGTACGACTCCAAGAAGTCGGGGGCCGTCACCATCTCGCACCTGCGCTTCGGGCCGCGTCCGATCCGGTCCTCGTACCTGGTGAAGCGCGCCAGCTTCGTGGCCTGCCACCAATACGGCTTCCTCGACAAGTACGACGTGCTCTCCTACGCCGGCCCCGGCGCGGTGTTCCTGCTCAACAGCCCGTTTCCGGCTGACCAGGCATGGAACGACCTGCCTCGCGAGGTTCAGGCGCAGATCATCGAGAAGAAACTGCGGTTCTACGTGATCGACGCGTACGAGGTGGCCAAGGCCACCGGGATGGGCACGCGCATCAACACGATCATGCAGACCTGCTTCTTCGCCATCTCGGGCGTGCTGCCCCGCGAGGAAGCGATCGAGCAGATTAAGAAGGCGATCAAGAAGACCTACGGCAAGCGCGGTGAAGACATCGTCCAGAAGAACTTTGCAGCGGTGGACCAGACGCTCGCTCACCTGCACCAGGTGAAGGTGCCGGCCACGGTCACGACCACGCGCGAGCGGCCTCCCATGGTCTCCGACAAGGCACCCGACTTCGTGCAGAAGGTGACGGCGATGATGCTCGCCAACCAGGGCGATCTGCTGCCGGTCAGCGCCTTCCCGGTGGACGGCACCTGGCCGACCGGCACGGCGCGCTGGGAGAAGCGCAACATCGCGCTCGAGATCCCGGTGTGGGACGCGAAGCTCTGCATCCAGTGCAACAAGTGCGCACTGGTCTGCCCGCACGCCGCCATCCGCGCGAAGGTGTACGAGTCGGATGCGCTCGAGGGCGCGCCCGAGACCTTCAAGGCCGTCGACTTCAAGGGCAGCGAGTTCAAGGGGATGAAGTACACCATTCAGGTGGCGCCCGAGGACTGCACCGGCTGCTCCATCTGCGTGATGGTCTGCCCCGCCAAGGACAAGGCCAACCCGAAGCACAAGTCGATTGACATGGCCCCGCAGCGCCCGCTGCGCGAAGCCGAGGTGAGGAACTACGAGTTCTTCCTCAACCTGCCCGAGGTCGATCGCACGAAGGTGAAGCTGGACGTCAAGGGCACGCAGTTCTTCCAGCCGCTCTTCGAGTACTCCGGGGCCTGCGCGGCCTGTGGGGAAACGCCGTACGTCAAGTTGCTGACGCAGCTCTATGGCGACCGCCTGCTCGTCGCGAATGCCACCGGCTGTTCCTCGATCTACGGCGGCAACCTGCCGACCACGCCGTACGCGCAGAACCGCGACGGCCGGGGCCCGGCCTGGTCGAACTCGCTCTTCGAGGACAATGCCGAGTTCGGGTTCGGCTACCGTCTCGCGATCGACAAGAACCAGGAGCAGGGGCACGAACTGCTGCGCAAGATGGCGTCGCAGATCGGCGAGCGCCTGGTGGACGAGATCGTCACCGCCGACCAGTCCACAGAGGCGGGTCTCGCCGCGCAGCGCCTGCGCGTCCTCGATCTGCGCAAGCAACTGGCGACAATCCCGTCGTTCGAGGCGCGCTGGCTGGAGAAGATCGCGGACTTCCTGGTGAGAAAGAGCGTCTGGATCGTCGGCGGCGACGGCTGGGCCTACGACATCGGGTATGGCGGCCTCGACCACGTCATCGCACAGAACCGCAACGTGAATCTCCTCGTGCTCGACACCGAGGTCTACTCGAACACGGGCGGCCAGGCCTCCAAGGCCACGCCGATCGGCGCATCCGCGAAGTTCGCGATGGCCGGCAACGCGCGCCCGAAAAAGGATCTCGGCCTGATCGCCATGGCCTACGGGACTGTCTACGTCGCCCACGTGGCGTTCGGCGCGAAGGATGCTCAGACGGTGAAGGCCTTCCAGGAGGCCGACGCCTACGACGGGCCGTCCCTCATCATCGCGTTCAGCCACTGCATCGCCCACGGCTACGACCTCGAAAACGGCCTCGATCAGCAGAAGCTCGCGGTGGACACCGGCTACTGGCCGCTCTACCGGTTCGATCCGCGCCGGCTGGCGAACGGCGAGAATCCGCTCATGCTGGATTCCCCGGCGCCCAAGGCGGACGTCGGACTCTTCATGGCCAACGAGACTCGCTTCCGCGTCGTCCAACAGCAGAACCCGGCACGCTACCAGGAACTGCTGACGAGCGCGCGGAAGGAAGTGGCCCTGCGATGTGGCATCTACGAGCAACTCGCCAAGCTGGCCATGCCCAACGGCAAACCGACCGGCTCGGTTGAGTAACGGAGAATTCAATGGACTTGTCTACAAACTATCTTGGCCTTCGTCTTCCGCACCCGCTGATGCCGGGCGCCTCACCGCTCGCCGACTCGCTCGACACGGTGAAGCGGCTCGAGGACGCGGGCGCCGCGGCGATCCTGCTGCGCTCGCTCTTCGAGGAGCAGATTACCCGCGAGCAGAGCGGCCTCGTGCACAACATCGAGGTGACCGCCAACTCGTCGGCGGAAGCGCTGTCGTATTTCCCCAAGCCGGACGATTTCGTGTTCGGAACCCACGAGTACCTGGAACAGATCCGCAAGATCAAGGCGGCGGTGAAGCTCCCGGTCATCGCGTCCCTCAACGGCATCACCAACGAGGGCTGGTTGTCGTACGCGAAGACGATCCAGCAGGCCGGCGCCGACGCGCTCGAGCTGAACGTCTACTTCATCGCCACCGACCCGACGGAAACCGGCGACCACGTCGAGCAACGGACCGTCGAGATCCTGCGGTCGGTCAAGAAGGCGGTCACCATCCCGGTGGCCGTCAAGCTGTCGCCCTTCTTCTCGTCGGTCGCGCACCTCGCGCGCCAGCTCGACGAGGCGGGCGCCGACGGACTCGTGCTCTTCAACCGCTTCTACCAGCCCGACATCGATGTCGAGGCCCTCGAAGCGGTCCCGAGTCTCCACCTGTCGGATTCATCGGAGCTGCTCCTGCGGATCCGCTGGCTGGCCATCCTGTACGGCCAGGTGAAAGCGACGATGGCGGCAAGCGGCGGTGTCCACACGGGCGTGGACGCCGTCAAGGCGATCATGGCCGGGGCGTCGGCCGTCCAGGTCGTCTCGCGGTTGCTCGAGGACGGACCGCAGCGCCTGCTCACCATCTTCCAGGGCCTGAAGCACTGGATGGAGGAGCACGACTACGAATCGCTCGACCAGATGCGCGGCAGCATGAGCCTGCGGAAGAGCCCCGACCCGGCGGCCTTCGAGCGCGGAAACTACATGAAGGTGCTGCGGAGCTGGAAAGTCAGCGCGTAGTCGCGCTCCGCGCGCCTGCACGACGTCGGAATTCTGGATTCAGGATTCGGAATTCAGGATTCGCGAGTCAGAAGGTAGAATGGAAGGCAGAGACCAGGCGGGATGGTATGAGCCGTCCCGCCCTCTCTGTCTTGACTGCCTGACTCCCGGCGTTCTGTGGTCTGAATTCCGAAATCTGCCATGCCCCAACAGCAAACGTCCTCGACCACCTGGGCGATCATCGCCGGTTCCTGCCTCCTGCTGGGGCTGGCGGTCGGGTACGTGGTCTTCGGTTCTCACCGGCCTGGTGAGCCGGTCGTCACGCCCTCGGCGCAGGGACCCGCGCCGGCCACGGGCGGCCCGCAGGCTGGCCTGATGGACGAGCAACAGGCCCAGGCGTTGCGGAACATCCTGGCCCGGGATTCCGGGAACGTGCAGGCAGCCACGCAACTCGGCAACCTGCTCTTCGACGCGGGGCGCTACGCCGAATCCGTCCCTCTCTATCGGCAGGCGTTCGCCCTCGACGCGAACAACGTCAACCTGAGCACGGATCTGGGAACGGCCCTCTGGTACTCGGGCAAGGCGGACGAGGCCATCGCGCAGCTCACCAGATCGCTGGCGATCAACCCGACCCATCCGCAGACGCTGTTCAATCTCGGGATCGTGAAGCGTGACGGGAAGCAGGACTCGGCCGGCGCCGTCCAGGCGTGGGAGCGGCTGCTCGCGACCAATCCCACCTACGTGGACCGCGACAAGGTGCAGCAGTTGCTCGATCAGGCGCGACAGCAGGTGGGGAGCACGCCCATCGCCCCGGTGCGTTCGATCAGGTAGACAACTTTCGCCTCTCAACTCTGGGGCTTCATCCTCTGTCAGGCTTTCGACTTTCGGCCCCGTGCCAGGCGCGGCTCCGGGCTCCGCCGCACCAGCAGCCACGCCCCGACCGCGATAATCGCTGCCGAGAATAGCTGCGCGGTCGTCAGCCTGAGAAACACCACCTCGTTCACGCGCACCAGCTCGATCAGAAACCGCAGCGTCCCCGCGGCGACCAGATACCAGCCGAACACCACGTGGTTCGCCGCGCCGCGACGGCGTAGTGCGATCAACGCCGCCGTCATCACAAACAGCGACACGGACTCGTAGAGCTGGGTCGGATGCACCGTCTCGAGCGTTGGCGGGAGTCCCTCCGGGAACGCCAGGCCCCACGGGAGGGTCGTCGCGCGCCCGTAGTCGTCGCCGACCAGGAAGCAGCCGATGCGTCCGATCGCCTGCCCAAGCGTCAGAGCGGGTGCGGCCGCCGACAGCACGGCCATCAGCGGCAGCCGCTGTCGCAGCACCATGACCACACCCGCCAGGATGCCGCCGGTCAGTCCGCCAAACCAGCTCATGCCCCCGCGGCTCAATAGGGTATCGGACAGCGGTTCGGCCCAGTGCTCGACTACATAGAGCAGCTTGGCGCCGGCCAGGCCGCCGAGCACGCCGACCAGGGCAGCATCGACCCCCTTCGCGCCATCCATGCCCGACCGCACGAGTTCCCGCCGGAGCAGGAGGATGCCGAGCGCCGCCCCGAGCGCGACCATAGCGCCGAAGCTGGTAATCTCGAAGGAACCGAGGCGGAAGAGGACTGGGTACATCGGGTCGGTCTCAGTGATCGTCGGATCGTGTGGCGCCGTGCCTCAGTGCCCTGGCCTTCTTCGGCGGCGCACACCGGAGCAGCTCAGCGATTCGGAGAGCCGCTCGCGCAACAGCACAGCTCCTGGTCCCTGCGTGACGCTTTCCGGCAGACGTGAATCATACAACAAGGCAAGCAGAGAGTGGACTACGCTGTTGGGTCCGGAGGGTTGAACCAAATCGGCAGAACCTGAATCTTCGAGTCAGACTCCGGAAAACACCCCCATGTACGTGAACCCGAGCTGCTAGACTGGTAATTGAGGGGAACAACGTGGAAGAGACACGCTACGGCATGCGGGTCGTGTTGCCTATCGGCTACGAAGAGGCGATCGACAAGGCGACTGCGGCCCTGAAGGCCGAGGGGTTTGGCGTCCTGACGACCATCGACGTCAAACAGACCATCAAGCAGAAGCTCGACAAGGACTTCCGGAAGTACGTGATCCTGGGCGCCTGTAACCCGCCAATCGCCTACAAGGCGTTGAGCGCGGAAATCGACATCGGCCTGCTGCTGCCGTGCAACCTGATCGTCTACGAGACCGAACCGGGTCACAGTGTGGTCGCGGCAGTGGCGCCGCTGGTCACCATGGGGCGCGTGGGGAACGAGGCGCTGGCGCCCATCGGGCAGGAAGTGGACGCCAAGTTGCGCCGAGTGCTCACGGCGCTCGAAGCCGCCAAGGCAGGCGTGTAATGGACTACCTCTGGCCACTTGTATTTCTGGCAGTCTGGGTCTTCCTGCAGGCGTGGCTCCTGCCACGCCTCGGCGTTCCGACGTGAATGAGCAACTCCTGCAGCGTCGAGGATCGACGCATGAAGACGAAGCAGCCTGCACCCGGCAGCGGACAGCAGCCAGCCGGAAGCCCACAGCTGCCGGTTGACGGCAGACAGTAGTTGCCGGTTGTCAGTGGCCGCTTCCCAGTCTGGTACCCGTGTCATGCTGATCACGAGCAACTGGTAACTGGCAACTTCCCTGTCCCTATCCCTGCCCCTGGCCCTGAACCACCTGCGGCGCCATCGCATTGTCGAGGACCGGCTCGTAGGCGCAGAACGGTTCTTCGGCCAGGTAGTCGCCGTTGTCTGAGAAGGCGCGCGCCCGGCACCCCCCGCAGATTCCCTCGTACTTGCATATCCCGCACTTCCCGCTCAGCGTGGAAGGATCGCGCAGCTGCTGGAACACCGTGGACTGCGCCCAGATATCACCGAACCGTTGCTGGCGGATATTCCCGGCGCTGACCGGCAGGTAGCCGCACGGGTAGATGTCTCCGGCGTTCGACACGAAGCACACCGCCGTGCCCGCGAGGCATCCCCGGGTCATGGCCGAGAGCGGCCGGCCGCCTGCCGGGTCCGGCGCGGCCTTCATCTGCGTTCCGATCGCGACGAAGGGAGTGGTCCGGTCGCCGTGCTTGCGCTCCTCGACGATCCGCTGCGCGCGGATCCGGAAGTAGTGCGGCGCGCACGTCGCCTTCAGGTCGATGGTCACCGTCTTCGATTGATCGTAGAACCAGTGCAGCACGCGCTCGTACTCGTCGGCCGGCAGCATCTCGCGATCGGCGATGCTCACGCCGCACCCCACCGGCACCAGCATGAAGAGGTGCAGGGCATCGGCGCCGAGCGACAGCGCCAGGTCGAGCAGCGCGGGCAACTCGGACACGTTGTGCTTCGCGATCGTCGAGTTGACCTGGATCGACACGCCTGCGTCGCGGAGGAAGCGCAGGCCGTCGATCGCTTTCGCGTGCGAACCTGGTATGCCGCGGAACGCGTCGTGCGTCGCCGGCACCGCCCCGTCGAGGCTGATGGCCACGCGGGAGAAGCCGGTGGTCCGGACCCGCTCGGCGAGGGGACGGTCGATCATCGTGCCGTTGGTCGCGAGGGCCATCCTGAAGCCCTTGCCGCGCCCGTAGGCGCCGATCTCGAAGATGTCCTGCCGATAGAGCGGCTCGCCTCCGGACAGGATCAGCACGGGCTTTGCGACTTCGGCGATCTGATCGATCAGCCCGAATGACTCTTCGGTGGTCAACTCGACGGCGGAACGCTCGGCCTCAGGCACCGCACGACAGTGCTGACACCGCAGATTGCACGCCTTGGTCGTTTCCCAAAACATCAAGCGAAGCGGGGGCACCATCGTTGGCATCGTCATCGGAACGGTCCTCCGCTACTCGACCTCCTCGATCAGGATGGCGCGTGCGACCGATGGCTCGACGGCCAATTCCGTCTGATCGCACTCGAACACGAACCCTGGAAACCGCTGTAGCAGCTGGACCCGCGCCCCCGGCGTCACGCCCAGCGCCTTCAACCGTTCGGCGCGTGCCGGGTTGTCGCGGAGCACCCGGACTACCACACCACGCTCGCCTACCCCGAGCGACGTCAGGCGCCGCCCGTGCTCAAAATCTGACACCGAGGATCCGGAAAGCATAGTGGAGGCCTGCCCCCGTGGACAACGCCACGGTCGTCACGAACACCAGGATGGCGAAGGCCGCCTTCAGCCCCTGCTCCTTGATGATCATCAGGAAGTTGGCCACGCACGGCACGAACAATGTCATGACCGTCAGCGCCACCACGGCCTGCGTCGCGCTCAACTGACCGGCATGCGCTAGCTGGAAGAGGCCTGCGGCGCCATAGTCGCGCCGCAAGAAGCCCATCACGAACACCTGCGCCGTCTCGGCTGGCAACCCCAGGAGTCCGGTGACGACCGGGCGGCCGCCGGCCACCACCCATCTCAACAGCCCTGTCTTGTCCAAGACAAAGAGTAGCGCCGTTCCAATCAAGAAGAGCGGCACGGCCTCCCACAGGTACCAGCGGATCCTCAGCAGCGTCTTGTGCATCAGGTTCCGCATGACCGGGAGGCGCAGCGGCGGCAGTTCCATGATGAAGTCGGAACGCTCGCCAGGCAGCAACTGCGCGGCCAGGAACCCCACGAAGAAGAT
>JANYLG010000205.1 GCA_025363775.1 Acidobacteriota bacterium
CTGACGATCCTCGATACCCCGAAGGCCATTTTCCCTGTTCGGGCAGATCCTCCTCAGCCTACTGATCCAGGCCGGCGGGCTCGACTCCATGACGCTGACGACGATCACGCCGCCGCCGGACAGGCCGCCCGAGTGCAGGAGCGACACCTGCAAGAGAACCGGCTGGTCCTGGTAGGACAGCTTTGCCGTCGTGTGGGTGTAGAGCGTCGTATCGAACCTCGACACGCACACGTTGGTCGGCACGCTCAACGTGTTGACCTTGACGTAGAGATACGTGTCGTCGTCCGAGTTGCGAACGACCTTCAGCCCGGCGTCGGTCAGGATCTTCGACACCGCTTTCTCGAATGTCTCCTGGCTGAAGCCGCAGGCCACCTCCTGCGACCCCATCTCCTCCACCACGAGCCCGACGACGGTGATGCCCTTCAGCTCGGCATCCGGATTCTGCGCCGAGGCGGGGCGGGCCGGGCCGAACAGGCCGGCCACCAGAACCACGGCGATCACCAGGGAAGCGACGGGGCGGATCAGCATGAAAACCTCCTCCCATACGATACCTGACTGGCGACCGGCCCAGTTCTTCCTCTCGACCCCTCGTCGGACACCGACAGCCTCGCGACGCCGGGATCGCGAGCGCGCCTGAATGCGATCGCACACGAGTTCAACAACCTGCTGACCGTCATCAACGGGTACAGCGACCTGTGGTTGAAGCCGTTCGACGACGTGATCGTCGTCAGCGTCATGGAGTCGAGCCCGCCGGCCTGGATCAGTAGGCTGAGGAGGATCTGCCCGAACAGGGAAAATGGCCTTCGGGGTATCGAGGATCGTCAGGCCAGTGACGCATCTGCCGACGCGGTGGCGTCAGTCGTAGGACAGTCGCGTCCGCTCGTCCGTCAGCGTCGATTTCAGCCGGGCTTCCCATTCGGGCGCGCTCCAGGTGCCGCACCGCTCGTGAGTGAGGAAGTACTTCTGCGGGATCGGGTGGGTGCCGATGACCACCTCGAGGCCATACTTGGCCGGGATGAAATTCCGGAACGCCTCGATGTGCGGGCACGGCGGGTAGCCGACGAGCAGCCCCGTGGCCAGGTGAATCACCTGCGCCCCGTTCTTCTTCATCTCCTCCGGCGCGTATTCGATGTTTCCGCCGGGGCACCCGTTGCAGGTGGTCCACCCGACCAGTTCTACCTGCTGGTCGCGGTACCGCCCGAAGGCCCCTTCACGCTCGCGCAGCGCCCTCAGGCATTTGCCGCCGGCGCACGTTCGGTAGCGATCGCAGATGATGATGCCAAGACGAACCGGTTCGCTCACGTTGACCCTCCTGCCTCGCGGCACCGACCAATCCGAGTCCTTCTATCATATCTATTTCGTGGGGCGAGGCTGGAACGGCGCGAGGTCAGGATCGGCGTCGTGGCCCTGCAGCAGGGCTAGCGAGGCGTGCCTCAGACCGCCGAACCTGGCGTGGCGGCCCCAAGGCACGCCCCGCTAGAACCAGAAACGCTGTTGGCTGGCCCCGCGAAGCGCGAGGCGTAGACGTCTTGAACGGCCGGACGGAAGTCGAGAGAACGTGACTCATTCGCAACGACTTTGGCCGTTCAAGACGTCTAGTCCGCGAGTCCCTCCCTGGTCTTCTTCGGCAGGCTGGCCCTGACCAGTTCGAAGGAGTCGGCGAGCCGCTGGCGCAATTCCCGGCCGTCCATGCCTTCACCCAGGCGTTCGACGGACACCCAGGACGCCCGGCTCAGGTACGGCGCCGGGATGATGCCCTCGCGCTCGACGAGCTCGGCGAAGGCCTCGCGGGTGCACTTCATCGACACGCGGTGCGGTGGCTCGAGCATCACGATGGCGAACATCTTCCCGCCGATGGAGAAGACGAGGTCGTCGTCCCACTTGATGTCCTCGGTCGCGTGGGGCAGCGCTCGACAGAAGGTGCGAATGGCGTCGATGTTCATGACTGGTCTGCGTTCCGCGTTACAGCCTGGCTCCGGCGCCACCGCCCCCGCGTCGAACACCTCAGCGAACCGGGGCGGCCCCGGCCACCGTGAATACCAGGAAGTACTGGTTCGGCAGGAACGTGTGCTCGGCGGAGACACGGAAGCCGTGCTGTTCGAACTCACGTACGACATCCTCCCTCGCGATCCGCATCTCGAGGGGCGGGCCGTTCGGGGTCTCCCGTTTCTGGTAGTCCAGGATGACGATCTGCCCGCCCGGCTTCAGTGCCTTCCTCATGAGCGCCAGGTAGTGCGGATGGCCCTCGATGTGATGCCAGGTGTCGCAGATGAAGAAGCGATCGACGGGTGCGGGCACCATCGGGTCGTCTGGCTTCGACAAGATCGTCCGGAGGTTCTTCAGTCCGGCCTCGCGAGCGCGTGCGTTCACGTGGGCAATCATGTCGGGGTTGATGTCCACCGCGTAGACCATGCCGCGGTCGCCGACGTGTTGCGCGAAGCGCAGCGCGAAGTAGCCGGAGCCCGCCCCGATGTCCGCGATGCGCTCGCCGTCTTTCAGCCCGAGCGCCATCACGACCTCGTGGGGCTTCTGCTCGGCGTCGCGGGCCGGATCGTCGAGCATCGCGATGTAGGCGCCGGAGTCCTTGTGCAACCGGTGCATCTCCTCCATCGTCGTCGGCCGGGCCTGTGCCAGCAGGACGGACGCCGATACGACGGTGAGGCCCCAGGTCGCGAGCAGACGCAATCGGGTTGTCATAGGTTCCCCCTCGACCCGGATTGTACATCGTGGATAGTCCGTAACAGGGAACAGGACGCTCGTTGGACTAAACCGCTTCGCGATAGGCCACCGTGCGGCCTCATCGGGCGGGCTACCGCGCCACCTGGACCCTCACGAAGTCGACGCGCGCGCCCAGTTGCCGCGGGTCGGCGCCGGCGCCCACCCGGGCCGGGATCGCCGCCGACAGCCACAACAGCTCAACACGGTTGATGCCCGGTCGCCACGCCGCGGCCTCGACCGGGATCTCGGCGCGCTGCCAGCCGCCGCCGGACACGCGCACCGGGCCGAAGCGCCGGCCGTTCACCGTGGCCGCCAGGCTGCCGTCGGGCCCGCCGTCATAGGTAAACGGGATGGCCCGAACCTGCAGCAGCAGCGGGGCGGCATGATCGAGCGGGATGAGCACTCCCGCCTCGGCCGCGGACCAGCGCCAGGTCGTGCCGTCCGGGTCCTCCTCGCCGTCGTACCAGCCGTCGAGCAGGTAGGCGTCGTCGCCGCGGCCGACGTCCACCTTGCCATAGGGCCGGTCGGGCTCGGAGAGGAACTCGAAGGCCAGGATGTCGTAGCGCGACGGCGAGAGGCCATTGCGCATGCTGAACCAGAGGTTGGCGGGGTACGAGAACGGATGGCCCATCCAGCGGTGGAGCATGGTGGCCTGGCGTGCCGACACGTCGCCGAACGATCGCGGCGCGCTCAAGCCGAACCCGCTGGTGAGGGCGACGGCCATGTAGGTGAGGTTCCACGCCACGAGCGAGACGAGCAGCGCCGCGACGGCTACCATCGGCCGCTTCTGGATCAGTCCGCGCAATGCGTCGCACGCCGCCGCGAGGCCGACCACCAGCAGCGGGATGACGCCGTCGAACCGCCGCGGGCCATACGACGCGCCGGCCCACCAGTCTTCCACGCAGGCATTCACGTAAACCGCCGCGCAGAACACCACAATGGCCGACCAGCCGAACAGCCGGTGTTTTCTCGGCACCAGGACCAGCCCGGCCGCGCCAAGGTAGGTGATCGGCGAGGTGGCGAACAGCCCGTTCCGCGACGACCACAGCATGCCGGTGATGGCAGGGTGAGCCCATAGCATCTTCGGAGAGAGCGGCGAGACGGCCAGCGGCGCGCCGTAGATCGCCTGCCAGGTCAGCATCTGGGGCAGGAAGCCGACGATCGCCCCTGCGGCGAACAGGACGCCCGGCACGACGATCCCGCGCCAGTCGCCCAGCCGGCGCGTGGTCCGCGCGCGCGCCGCCGCGGCGGCCCACTCGACGGCCGGGAAAACCAGCACCACCGCGCTCTGCCACCGGACCGTCATCGCCAGGCCGGCCAGTAACCCGAGCATCGCCCACTGGACGGGCGAGCGGCGGTCGCGGGTTGCCACCCATCCCGCCAGGAACGCGGCGACGGCGCACATCGAGACCGCGTGCGACATCGACGGCTCCTTCACGAAGTACCACAACAGGAAGGAGGCCGCGCCCATGACAAGCGCGGCGAGCGCGGCGAGGCGACAATCGAAGAACGACGCGGCCAGGCGGTGACAGAGCCAGAGACCGGCCAGCCCGTAGAAGAGGCTGGCGATGCAGACGGCCTGCCGGTACGGGAACGACGTGCCGTCGGTCGCGACGGCGACGCCAGCGGCCTTCAGGCCGTGCGCTGCCGCGTGGCCGACCAGCAAGAACGGCGACCACGCGATCGCGGGCCCCACCGAGAAGGGCGACTGCGCGTACCCCGTCACCGTGGGCGTCATCAACGCGCGGTCGTCGTCGAGGCCCAGCAGCCGGTAGTCGTTCGTCAGGTCGACGTCGTGGTCGAAGGCCAGGGACCGGAGGAGGGCATAGTAGCGGAGGCCGTCGCTCTGGAGGCGGGCGCCGAGTTCCCGTTGTGCGGCCATCCCGAACACGAATGCCAGCGCGAGGATCGTCGCAACGAGGCGATCGACGCCGCGCCGGCGCCAGGTCCAGACGAGCAACAGCCCCGCGGCGGCGACGACGCCGAGCACGATGGCAGAGGAGTGGTCCGGGGAGACGCCCACCGCGTCGGCAGGCGACCGCCGCAGCAACTGGCGGCTCGCCATGTCGAGGCCGCCCGCGGCGACGAGGCAGGCGGAAACGACCGCGCCGGCAGACCACGTGCGCGTCGGGGACGGTCGGGCGGCGGTCGATGGCATCGTGCGGCGATTATGCCGTGCCCCGACACGGCCCGCAAGTCGCGCGGGCTACACGCCGGGATTCGCCGGCGGCCCGGCCACTTCGATCGCGCTCAACTCCTGTCGCACGAGCAAGATCACGGGGATCGCCAGGATTACGCCCGAAATGTGGAACAGCGCCTCGCCGACGATGAGGCTGAGGAGGGTCATGTAGAGCGGCAGCTTCACGATGTGTCCGATGATCTTGCCGTTCAGGAAGTACTCGAGCTTGTGGATGAGGACGAGGAACACGAGCGCTGCGATCACCTGCAGCGGGCCTGTCCAGATGAGCGCGCTGATGCAGACGACCGTGTTGGAGATGAGGTTACCGACGATCGGCAGAAGGCCGAATACGAAGACGAGCACAGTGAGGGCGATCTTGTGGGGCACGCCGAGGACGACGAGCAGGCCGAACGTCAGGCCGGCGTTGATGAGCGCGATCACCATCTGCCCGGCCATCACGAGGCGGAAGCACGCGTAGAACGCGCCCATCTTCGCCGCGATGAAGTCCCCCAGGAAGTCCCAGAGGTTGCTGGCCGGAGCGCGCGGATCGCCGCTCGAGCCGCTGGTGATCCGCTGGTGGGCGGCTACGAACGTGACGATGAACGCCACGACGAGCAACACCAGGTTGGTGCCTGCACGTCGCGCCAGTGACATCGATTCGCCGGCGTGCTCGCGCCCCCACTCCATCGCCCGCTGCTTCGCGCTCTCCAGGTCGATCGACACGTGCTGCGACGCCAGCAACTCGGAGAACTTGTCGGTCAGGTTCCGGTCGAGGCTCTGCGTGTAGGCGGGCAGTTCCGCCACGAACCGGGGCACGACGACCACGCCGATCACGACGATGAGGGCCGCGACCAGCAGGTAGACGGCGTTGAGCACGACCGCCCGCGACGCGAATCGGACCCGGCGGCCCACCGCATCGACCAGCAGATCGGTCACCAGCCGCATGAACAGGAGGAAGACCAGGAACTTCAGCAGGCCCAGGCTGACGAACACCGCGATCAGCCCGAAGAGCGTCGCCCACCCAACCTGGCTTCGTCTCGTCTCTGTCAGAGGCATGGCCACTCCCGGTGCCGGCGGTCGAGGTCCGCGGAATCGTGCATCATTATAGCGGCGGCGACGCGTCAGCCGGCCACCTCCACGAGCCGGCGCGCGCGCCGGGC
>JANYLG010000224.1 GCA_025363775.1 Acidobacteriota bacterium
AGTTGCAGACCCTCCAGCCCCGCTGCCACCGTGGTGGCCGTTTGTCTCTCGTTTGGATTGCTGGCCAGCTCGGCCGTCGCCGGTTCGACGGTCAAGAGCCGCCAGGGCGCCGTTGCCTCGAAATCCACGAAGAAGACCGTGGCGAAGCCGGCGTACTCGCCGCAAGCCTCGAGGGCGCGAACAACGAAGCTGTCTCGGGCCAGGGTCGCGGCGCGCGTCCGGATGGTTCGCGAGACGCCCATCCCCAGATTCAAGACCGACGCGACCGGCGCGCTGGTGCCGGATCTCCACGCGGCCGCCGCGATCATCTACGACCCGGAGACCCACCAGGTTCTCTGGGAAGAGAACTCCCAGGACAAGCGGTCGATCGCCAGCATTACGAAGGTGATGACGGCGGTGGTGTTCATCGAGAGCGATCCGGACATGACGCAGATCGTGACGGTAGAACGCGCCGACGCGATGGCGGCCTCGACGACGCACCTGCGGGCGAACTACCAGGTGTCGGTGCGCGACCTGCTGCACCTGCTGCTGATTTCGTCGGACAACGCCGCCGCGCGCAGCCTCGCGCGCGTCTCGCCGTGGGGGCCCGCGGGGTTCGTGGCGCGGATGAACGAGAAGGCCACCGAACTGGGGCTGCAGAGCACCACCTACGCCGACCCGTCAGGCCTTGACCCGGAGAACGTCTCCTCGGCTTACGACATGGCTCGTCTGATCGCGTACGCGTCGAGCGACGAGCGCATTTCCGAGATTATGCGCAAGCCCGATCACACGCTGACGCTGGGGCGACGGTCGGTGACCATCCATAGCACCAACCGGTTGCTGTCGCGCGCCGACATGGAAGGCAGCATCGTGGGCGCGAAGACCGGCTTCATTGGGCGTTCGGGTTACTGCCTCGCCACGTTGTTGAAGATGCCGCAGGTCAACCAGCCGGTGGCGGTGGTGGTGCTGGGGGCGAGGTCGAACGCCGGCCGCTTCAACGAGGTGCGAAACCTCGTCACCTGGATGTCCAGGAAGGCGCAGGACCTGCTGCGGAAGAAGGACCAGCGCGAGTAGCGCTCGAGCGGTTTCTCAGCCTGTATATCCCCTCTGAATTGCTGCCGCGTCCAGCGGAAGCGTTGCCACTGAATCCACGGCCAGCATGACGGGGCGCGCGCCCTTTCGGGCGTCGTACGCCTTGATGTAGCGGCGACAGACGTCGCACGCATACAGGCGGTAGAGGCCGTCACGGCTCGTGAACGAGGGCAACAGGCGTCGATCGTCGTTCTTGCAGAACGGACAGGCCGTCTCGTCGAAGTGCCAGCGCCCGGTGCACCGGCCGCAGATCATCATCCGGTCGCCGATCGAGGTGAGCACGGCAAACTCCGGCTCGCCCCCGCAGAGCGGGCAGTGCGGGTGGGTCCACGTCGTGAAGTCGGCGCGCTGCTGCACCACGTCGGCGCAGCGTTCGAGGAACGGGCGCATCGCGAGGGCCAGCACCTGCTCGAGCGCCCCGGGCGACGCCGTCGTCTTCGGGGCGCGAGGCTTTTTCAGACGCTCTGGCGCCGCGGTCGCGTTGAACCACCGGACCGCCAGCGGTTCGAGCGCGTGCCCATCGCGAGACATCGCCTGGATCGCCTGGAAGTCGGCCTCGTCGAGCGCATCGAAGCGGCGAAGCACGTCGGCGGTCTGGCGGAAGATCAGCCGGAAGTCGGTCCAGTCGAGCGGGATGTCCTCGAATCGCAGCAGCGGCAGGCCGGCCGCGTGCTGCTGTTTCAGCCACTCGGGCGCGACCTCGATCCACGCCGTGGGAAGGCGGGCCTGCACGCGACGCTGCAGCTCGAGCAGCGCGATGTGCAGATCCACGGCGTCGGCCAGTTCCGGCTGGCGAGTGCGGAGTTGCCTGAGCTCGGTCAGTTCGCGGGATTCGCCGCGCGGCGTACGGGTGCGGGGTTCAGCCACGGCGTGATTCTACCAAAGAACGCCGACGGTCGCCGCCTACCCTTCGACTCGCTTCGCCCGCTCAGGGCAGGCTGCCTACTGCGGCGTGCGAGGCTGCGGCCGGCGCTCACCTCGCGTGCGGCGTCCTGCGGGCGGCCCACGCGGTTATAGAGGTCGGCCAGGACGAAGTGTGCGAGCGGCTGCAGCTCCGGCCGCAGGCGCAGCGTGAGACTTTCGCGGGCGAGGCCGATCGCCTCGAGGAAGTTGATCCCACCATCGAGGTAGGCCTTGGCCAGGAACAGCTTGCCCTCGGAAAAACTCGGGTTCTGTTCGACGGCCTGCTTCAGCGTCGCGATTTGCGCCGACTGGTTGCCCATCTTTTCGTAGAGGCGCGACAGGTTGAACGACGCCTTGAACGCATCCGCGTGCAGGTCGAGTTCCTTGCGGTACTCGACTTCGGCGGAGGCGAGGTCGTTGCGCTCCTCGGCGAACAACGCGAGGTTGTAGTGCGCCAGGCGCACGTCCTTCTTGATCTCGAGCGCGGCGCGCACCTCACGCTCCGCGGTCGCGAGGTCTCCGTGTTTGAACGCGATCACGCCAATCGCGTTGCGCGCCGACGCTTCTCGCGGGTCGATGTCGATTGCCAGCCTGAAGTTCTCGGCTGCGCGCGCCTCGTCGCCCTTGTCGAGATAGATTTCACCAACCTGGTAGCGCACGTGCGCGTTCTTCGGGTCGATCGTCAGGTAGTGCTCGTACCCCGCGAGCGCGGCATCGTCCCGGCCCATCTGGCGGTAGACGTTCGCCAGGTTGATCACGGGCAGGTCGTAATCCGGCTTCAGTTCGAGCGCGCGCTTGAAGTACTTGATGGCCTCGTCGTAGTGCTCGAGGCGGCCGTGCAGGTTGCCGAGGTTGAACCACGCGTCGATGACCTTCGGGTCGGCGGCGACCACGCGTTGGTACAGGGCGATGGCTCTCTCGACCGAGCGCTCGCTGTTCTTCTCGTCGTGCCGCATTTCGCGGGCTTCGACCATGAGGTTGAACAGTTCGATCTTGTCCTTCGGGTCGGCGCGATCGGTCTGCGAACTCGACACCGTGGCCACGAACGAGCCGACGTATCCGAGCGCCGCCAGGCGCGCGCGCGTGTCGGTATCGATTTCGGGCGCTGGTGTCGACGCGGCCTCGGCGCCCGGGGCGTCTTTCTCCTGCTGGCGCAAACGCGCGATCATCCCGTCAGCCAGCGTCCGATGTTCGCCATAGAGGTTCGTCGTTTCGTGCGGGTCGCGATCGAGATCGTAGAGTTCCGGGCGGGGCGCGTCGATCATCTTGTAGCGTCCCGATCGCCACGCGCGCATCTCGCTCCAGCCGAAGTGGTGCAACGGGTACAGCGCCTCGGCGTAGCCCTCGAGATCCAGGGACTTGCGGGTGCCCGTCATCAGGGCGATGAGGCTCACGCCGGCAATGTTGGGGGGCGGCGGGATGCCCAGCAGGTCGAGCACGGTCGGCATGAGATCGACCGACCGGACGGGGTCTGCCACGCGTCGGCCCCTGAGCCGCTCGAACGGCGCGCGGATGATGAAGGGGACCCGCGTCGTGCTTTCATAGATGAAAAAGCCGTGCGTGCCTTCACCGTGCTGGCTGAGACTCTCCCCATGGTCCCCGATGACCGCGATCACCGTCTTCTCGGTCAGGCCCTGGCGGTCGAGGAACTCCACGATGCGCGCGATCTGGGAGTCCATGAAGGCGATTTCTCCGAGGTACGGGTGCTCCGCGTATCGGGTCCTGAACGGCTCGGGCGGCTCGTAGGGCGCGTGCGGGTCGTAGAAATGGATCCACGCGAAGAAGCGCTGGTCCTTGACCTTCTCGAGCCACGGGAGTGCGCGATCGACGACCTCGTTTCCGGGGCGCTGAACCTCGCCGAGGCCGAACCCTCCGGAGGCGGGCAGGTCGAACTGGTCGATGTAGGTGTCGAAGCCCTGGTTGATGCCCCATTTGCCATCGAGGACGTAGGCGCCCACGACGGCTCCGGTCTGGAACCCGCGGCGCTCGAGCACGCTCGCCAGGGTCAGTTGATTGGGGGCCAGAAAGAAGCCGCCGTTGTCCCGCACCCCGTGTTCCGGCGGGAACCGCGCCGTGAAGATGCTGCAGTGCGCCGGCAGCGTCAACGGCGCGACGGCCATCGTGTGCTCGAAGAGGATGCCTTCGCGGGCGAGCCGATCGATCGTCGGGGTTTCCACGCCTTGGTAGCCGTACGCGCCAATGCGATCGGCGCGCGTCGTATCCAGCGTGATGACGAGCAAGTTCATCCCGTCAGCACCGACGCCACCGATGGGACGACCCAGATCCTGGAGGCTGGCGCTTTGTGCCGACCGGTTCGCCCCGTACCACCAGCCGCCGGCAGCCAGCAGGACCACGCCGAGCAGGACCAAGGCCACCAACGGGCCCCGGCGACGCGGGCGCGGCGGGCGCACAAATTCTTTGGGACGAACCATGTCTGACCTGCGACTCCGAGGAGACGGGGATGCGCTACTCCAGCCATGCTCGCCGATCGCGCGGGAAGCCGTCAACCGCCACCCTTCTCCACAATCTTGAATGTCCAGCGTCGGATGCTTGGATCTTGTTGGATGTCATACGCGGGCGTGAATCGGTATGCACGCTTCTGGTCCTGTGGATGCAATGGGTTACCAGGATCGATGGCCATGAGAGCGAATCGGTTCGAGTGGCATGGGGTTTGGAGTATACTCACCGACTGTCCAAGAATATGGGAATTCTCAGACGAGCATGGAGTCTTCCCCTTGATCAAGCAAGCTAAGGAGGTGCGTGAGGTGAAACATCAATTCCGAACATGGCGTCTGGCAGGGCGAGTTCTCGCGCTCGCGTTGATTCTGGCTGTCATCCCTCTGCCGTGTCTGGCTGAGGACACCAACAAGCCGGCGCCAGCGCCGGGACTGAACGCGTCGATCGCCAAGGCGGCGGCCTCGGGCCGCGTGACGCTGGAGCAGGCGAAGCCGGCCGCTGGGCCGGACAAGGCTGAGCTTGGCTCGACCTCGTTCTTCAAGAAGCCGGTTGGCATCGTCGTGCTCGCGCTGGTCGGCGCAGGTGCCGGCTACATGGCGTACTCGATGGGCGCGAACCGGGTCCACTCCGTCGTCCGCCAGAACCAATAGGCAAGGAGGCCTTCTATGAGACGAACATTCAATCTTGCCCTCCTTGTGGCGTTCTTGGTCTGTGCCGGTCTCGCCAGCGCCCAGACGCTGACCGGGACGCTCACCGGCAAAGTGACCGACCAACAAGGGGGCGTGTTGCCGGGGGTCTCGGTGACCCTCACGGGAAAGACCGGCGCGCAGACGCAGGTGACCGACTCACAGGGCGTCTACAGGTTCATCGGGCTGACGCCCGGGAGCTACAGCGTCAAGGCGGAGCTCTCGGGCTTCAAAGTCCGCGAGCATCAGAACATCGACGTCGGGCTCAGCAAGACTGTCGAGATCCCGCTGAGCATGGTAGTGGGTGGTGTGAGCGAGACGGTTGAGGTCGTGGCCAATGCGGTCATGATCGACACGACGTCCACGGCCACCGACACGAACATGTCCCAGGACCTGCTGTTCAGCATGCCGCTCGGCTATGGGAACACGGCGGCCGTGATCATGAACTACTCCCCGGGCATCAACAGCGGGTCGGCGTTCGGTGGCGCCAGTGACTACGCCAACGCGCTGATGCTGGACGGCGTGGACACGCGCGACCCGGACGGGGGAGCGGCGTGGACGTTCTTCAACTTCAACATCGTCGAAGAGGTGCAGGTCGGCAGCCTCGGCCAGCCCGCGGAGTACGGCGGGTTCACCGGCGCGGTGGTCAACTCGATCACCAAGTCGGGCGGCAACCGCTTCTCGTTCCTGACCGACGTCAAGTATACGAGCAGCAGCCTCGCGAGCGACAACACGAGCGCCGACCTCATCAAGAAGAACGTGCTGCTCGGAGACCCGGCGCGCATCACGAAGCTGCTCGACTACACCGTCCAGCTGGGCGGTCCGCTGAAGAAGGACAAGGTGTTCTTCTTCCTGAGCGCTCAGCGCTACGAGATCAAGACCCACAATTCGGGCACGAAGTTCCTGCGCGAAGAGGTCAGCCCGCGGCTCAACATGAAGTTCACGATGCAGCCGACGGCCAACGACAACATCACCGCCTCTCTGCAGTACGACCAGTACAACCAGAAGGGGCGCATCGGCCTGGTCCCCAGTAACGTGGCGACGCAGCGCCAGTCGATCGAACAGGATTCGCCCGAGTACATCTGGAACGCGCAGTACCGGAAGGTCTTCAACTCGTCCACGTTCCTCGAGGCGAAGTGGACCGGCTACTGGGGCTACTACGATTTGAACCCCGTCGATCCGAGTCCGACACACTACGACGCTGGGTCCGACACATACGCGGGCGGCTCCGGCTACACCAGCCAGTCCGACCGCAACCGCAACCAGGTGAACCTGTCGGTCACCAAGTACGCGCAGTTCGCCGGGTCGCACAACTTCAAGTTCGGCGTCGAGATCGAGCGGAGTTCGATTCGCAACCGCTTCAACTACCAGCAGGCGTACTTCGTGGACTACTACGGGGCCCCGTCCTACGCCTATGGCTACTCGTACGATCTGCAGGGCAAGAACAAGCGCGAGTCGTACTATGCCCAGGACCAGTGGAAGGTGAAAAACGTCACCATCAACCTGGGGGTCCGCGCCGACTCCATCCGCGGCGAGGCGGCGACGATCGGCAAGAACATCTACTCGACGTTCTCGG
>JANYLG010000004.1 GCA_025363775.1 Acidobacteriota bacterium
TTGTCGTGGGCGACGTAGCGACCCCAGTACGTCGGCGGCGGCGCCGGCTTGCCGGTGTTCTTCGCGTAGTAGAACGTGTCCACCTGCTTGTCGCGGCCGTCCACCTCGAGGACCGGCGTGATCGCGACGATGACGTTGTTGCGAATCGACTGGATGAACGGCGTCTCCTCCACGGCGAGGCGGAACGCCAGCTCCATCAGCATCTCGGGGCTGCCGCACTCGGTGGAGTGGAGCGAGCCGGTGATGTAGTAGATGGGCTTGCCCGACGCGATCAGCTGTCGGGCGCGTTCAGGCGCAAGCGTGCGCGGGTCGCTCAGCTGCGCCGCGATCGTCTTGTAACGGTCCAGCGAGCGAATCGTGGCCTCGTCGGCGATGACCGCCATCACCAGGTCGCGCCCCTCGTCGCTCCTCCCGATCGTGATCAGCGTCACTCGGTCCGAGGCCTGATCGAGCGCCTGGAAATAGCGCAGAATGTCCTTGTAGTAGGTGAGTTCGTTTGGCGTGCCGGGAATCCGCCCGAGGATCTTCAGCGGCGAGGGCACCCGGTCGGAGGCCGGCAGGTGATCGACCAGTTCCGTCAGGATGCGCGAATCGAGGGTGAACTCCCGGATCTTCGCGGTGTACTCGGCGTCGGGTTTCTGCGGCGGCGGTCCGTTCGTCGCCTGCGCACGGAGGAACCCCGTGGTCGCCGGCGCGCAGACGATGGACGCGAGGGCGGCTAGCATGGGAAGGAGACGGCGAGCGGCGCTGGGATCCATGGTTTTCTCCAACGGAGAGGGCACGCATATTGTATATTACTTGCACGTAGGAGCGAACCTGCCACGGCATTGATGGATTGCCTGGCCGTCGCAGCTGACGGTGGCCTCCCGGCGCCGCTTCTGCACGACAATCCGCCGGACCCCCGGCACCATTCCAGACAAGGGTGACCAGATGCGCAGCGCCACCGCCCGTCGGGTTCTCGCCGTCGCCAGCCTCACGCTTTCCGTTGCCCTTGGCATCCTCGCGGCGGCCCAGCCGACGCCCGGGCAGGCGCCAGATCGCGCGACCTCACCGTTCGGCCCGGAGTGCTACCAGGCGCTGAAGTGGCGCAACATCGGCCCGAACCGCGGCGGCCGGTCGATCGCCGTTGCCGGCAGCGCGGCCCGGCCGCTGGAATATTACTTCGGCGCCACGGGCGGAGGCCTCTGGAAGACCACCGACGGCGGACAGGCCTGGGCGCCGGTGACCGACGGCCAGATCGCGAGTTCCTCGGTCGGCGCCGTCGCCGTCGCCGAGTCGAACCCCGACATCGTGTATCTCGGCATGGGCGAGGTGCAGCTCCGGGGCAACGTCATGCAGGGCAACGGCGTCTACAAGTCGGCCGACGCCGGCAAGACCTGGCGCCAAGTCGGCCTTGCCGACACGCAGGCCATCGGCCGCATCCGCATCCACCCGACCAATCCGGACATCGTCTACGTCGCCGCGCTCGGCCACCCGTTCGGCCCGAATGCGGAGCGCGGGGTGTTCAGGACGACCGACGGCGGCACGACCTGGAAGAAGGTCCTGTTCCGCAGCGAGCGCGCGGGTGCCGTGGATCTCTGTCTTGATCCCTCGAACCCGCGGGTGCTCGTCGCATCCACATGGGAGGTGTACCGAACTCCGTGGATGCTGTCGAGCGGCGGGCCCGGCTCGGGGCTCTTCAAGACCACCGACGGCGGCGACACCTGGACCGAACTGACCCGAAACCCGGGCCTGCCGAAAGGCATCGTCGGCAAGGTCGCGGTCGCCGTCTCGCCCGCCTCGTCGTCGCGTCTCTACGCGCTCGTCGAAGCGGAGGACGGCGGCCTGTTCCGCTCTGACGATGGGGGCGGCACGTGGACGCTGGTGAACGCCGACCGCGACCTGCGGCAGCGCGCGTTCTACTTCTCCCGCATCTATGCCGACCCGAAAAGCGCGGACACGGTCTACGTCCTGAACTATCTGTTCCACAAGTCCATCGATGGCGGGAAGACGATCACCACGATCGACGCCCCCCACGTCGATCACCACGACCTCTGGATTGACCCCGCAAATCCGCTCCGGATGATCAACGCGAACGATGGCGGCGGCAACGTGACGGTGAACGGCGGCCGCACCTGGACCAGCCAGCGGTACCCCACCGCCCAGATGTACACGGTGGCCACCACGCGCGACTTCCCGTATCACGTCTGCGGCGCGCAGCAGGACAACACGACGGCGTGCGTGGAGAGCGACGGAGCCCCGCAGTTGCGCACCCTGAACACCAATCCCGGCGGCGACTACTTCTACCCCGTCGGCGGCAATGAGAGTGGGTGGATCATGCCGCACGCCGCCGACCCGAACATCTTTTACGGCGGCGGCCAGGAGGCCTACCTGACTCGGTTCGACCGCACGACCGGCGAGGCGCGCGACATCCAGCCCTTCCCGCGGTATTACTCGGGCCAGTCCGCGGGGTCGGTGCCCGAGCGCTGGCAGTGGACGTTCCCGATTGCCGTGTCGGCGCTCGATCCCAAGGTCGTCTACGTCGGGTCCCAGCATCTGTGGCGGACGGTCAACGAGGGTCAGAGCTGGGAGCGCATCAGCCCGGACCTGACGCGCGCGGACCCGAAGACGCTGGGCGACTCGGGCGGGCCGATCACCAAGGATCAGAACGGCCCGGAGTTCTTCGCCACGATTTTCGCGATCGCGCCATCCCGCCACGAGCGCGGCACCATCTGGGTCGGCTCGGACGACGGCCGCGTACACCTCACGCGTGACGCCGGGAAGTCGTGGGCGGACGTCACTCCGTCCGACATGCCCGAGTTCACGACGGTGAGCCTGATCGACGCATCCCCCCACGATCCGGGCTCGGCGCTGGTCGCGGGCAAGCGCCACCGGCTCGACGACCGCGCGCCCTACATCTGGAAGACCACGGACTATGGAAAGACGTGGGCGCGGATCGTCAACGGCATCCGGCCCGACGACTTCGTCCACGCGGTTCGCGAGGACGGCAAGCGGCCCGGCCTGCTGTTCGCCGGCACCGAGCATGGCATCTACCTGTCGTTCGACGCGGGCGCACGGTGGCAGTCGCTCTCGTTGAACCTGCCCGACGTCCAGGTCTCCGGCCTCGTCGTCGAAGCCCACGATCTCGTGATCGCGACGCACGGCCGGTCCTTCTACGTGCTGGACGACATCGACTCGCTGCGGCAGCTCACGCCCGAGGTCACCTCCGCGCCCACCCACCTGTTCCAGCCGCGCGACGGCGTGCGGCGCGTCTACCCGGCGGTCTTCGACTACTACCTCCGGCAGCCGGCGGCGTCACTCGCGATCGAGGTTCTCGATTCGGCAGGCGTAGTCGCGCGGCGGATGACCGGCAAGTCGGCCCCGAACAGGGCCGGCGTGAACCGTGTCACGTGGAATCTTCGTTACCCTGGCGCGATGTTGTTCGAAGGGATGATCGTGCGGAGCGCGCAGCCGGAGCAGGGCCCGCTGGCGGCGCCCGGCACATACCAGGTGCGGCTGACCGTGGACGGGCAGGTCCAGACCCGGGCCTTCGCGGTGAACTGGAATCCGCAGCTCACGAGCGTGACCGCCGGCGACCTCCAGGCAGAGTTCGATCTGGCGACGAAGATCCGCGACAAGACGAGCGAGGCGCACGAAGCCGTGATCGCCATTCGCGCGATGAAGACGCAGGTGGCCAAGCGCCTCGCGGGCGTCACCGACACGCGCCTCGAGAAGGCAGCCGCGGCGTTCGTCGCGACGATTTCCGCCGTCGAGGAAGACCTGTATCAGGTGCGGAACCGGAGCCCCAAGGATCCGCTCAACTACCCGGTGAAACTCAATAACCGGATCGCCGCGTTGCAGCGCGTCGTCGAGAGCAGCGAAGCGAGGCCCACGGACCAGTCCTATACCGTGTTCGCGCTGCTGTCGGATGAATTGGCGGCGGCGATGGCGAAACTGGCGGCAGCCATGAAAGTAGAGCTGCCGGCGTTGAACGCGGCCCTGACCGCTCGACGACTCGCGCCGGTCGAGAACCCGGCCAGGAGGTAGCACGATGAACAGACGTCTGACGGTCACCTCGTCGATCGGGCTGGGGTTGGCGCTGCATGGTCCGCGGCAGCGAGATCGAGGGGCACGTCTTTCTCAGAAACCCGGCAACCGTCTCACTGCCTTCGCCTGCACGAGCCCGTCGAACTGAGCGCGAAGCTGGCGCGTGAAGTGGGGGCTGCGCACGAGCACACCGGCCTCGACGTTCCGCTGCTGGGCCCACTCCGTGAAGTTGGCCGAGGTCACGAAGGCCACCTCATCGTCGACGAGCAGGCACTTGGCGTGCCAGGCTGCGCGTGTGGCGGCCTCCATTGAGAGCGACCGGGGATCGTAGTAGACCTCTGGCAGCGCATTGCCTGGCCATTGCACCCTCAGGTTGTCGGCGAACTCGCGGAGCAGCTCCGACTCAACGCGGGTGTCCTTCCAGGATCGCGCGACATGGACGAACAGCCGCACCTGCAGATCTGGCACGCCGTCCAGCCTCGCGGCGAGGGTAGCGAACACGGTCTCGGCCTGTTGGATGGCAAAGGTGCTGACGAGCACTGACCGCCGCGCGCGTGCGAACAGCTCCTCCACAACCACCGTCGTATCACGGCTCATGGCCACCGCGGCTTCGGGTCCAGTCCACACCAACTCGGTGGCGGACTCGGCCATCAGACGCGCGTGGACGGTATCAGCAGCAGCGTCGATCAACAACGCGAGGTGGGTGGGCGCCATCCCCTCATCTGCCAGGCGATTGAGTGCACTCGCGAGGCTCGCTGGGCAAGCCACCACGCTGGCCAACGAGAAGCTGCTGAACGGCGGCGCGAGCTGCCCTGACCGCAGCGCGGAGGCAAGCGTGCGCAGCGTGTTGGCTGACACGCCGTGAATCGCGAACAATCCGCTAGGCGTCGACGTCATCGAAGAACGCTGCCCCCGTATTGTCGACGGTTGGCACCACGAGCGCCCGGTCCAGGTAGTCGTTGCGGCGCTCGCAGGAACTCTCGGCGAGAAGGACACACCCGTGACAGGCGGCACCAAGGAGCAACCGGTCTTCCTGCCTGTTGTCGGCCTGATGTTGCGCGCAGACAGGGTCGTTGGAGCAGAGCGCACCGAGGTCGACGGCCTGCCTCAGATAGCGATCGAGTTTGTCGGCCGCGGCGACCAGTCCACCGAGCGTCCCCTCAGCATCCGGGCTCGCTGTGTAGAGCAAGATGCCGTAGCCAGACTCCCCGACGTAGATCCGCTCACGAATCGAGCTGGCGGCGTAGCCACAGTCGAGCGCCACGGCCGTGATCAGCAGGTGCGACACGGTGTGCAGCATGATGTACGGCAGGCCGGGGAAGGTGGCCTTCGTGGCCTGATGCGCCTGTTGCCAGGCGGTGAACCCGTCAAGCAACTGCACGCCTCGCGCCTGAACCGCCGACCGCTTGCGCCAGGCATCCACGGCAGCGGCCTTGAACCCGATGAAGACGCCCTCGCCCCGGTTTTCGATTGCCGGAAACCACTCCTGCGTCAACGACAACGCCGCACGTTCAACTTCGAGCGCAAGTTCGCCGTTGACGTCGGGCACCGCAGCCTCGAACCGCGTGAACCCCACCTGCGCAATGACCTCACGCAGCCTGTGCACCTTGACCAGGCGCGCGATCGAAGCGGTCAGTGTGGGTTCCCCGCCGGGAACAGCCACAGTCTTTGCGTAGAACTCGCCGTCGGGTTGGTCCTCGCCGGCCTCGTCTGGCGACTGCAGCAAGGTCTCGAGTTCCGCCTCCCGAATCCCTTTCATGGCAGGCGGTCCACCGCCCTTGCGACGCAGGATCTCGGACCACACATCTGCATCAGACAATCCCTCGAGCGCCACGCTGACCTTGGCCTTCTTGCGCTCTTTCCCCACGTCAGTCTGCGATTCGCAGTACTGGAGAAAGTCCTCCCATACCTCATCAACCGCCCGCCGCAGCTTCCCCCCAGGCTCCGGGATGGAGATCACCGACAAGGTCTGCGCGAAGTAAGAGTTGGACGCCGCGCGCACCAGCAACCGGTTCATCTGCGCCGTCTGGTCTCCCTTGCCGCACCGCTCCCGGGCGTAGTTGCCCAGCCACGGTCGCGGCCCCTTGCAGTACCCCAGCGGCACATCGTCCTTCTTCGTCGCCGCCGACAGCGCCTTCAACTGACCGCACTCGCAGCGCACGAAGACGTCGGTGAGGTCACCGGTGGTGCCTTTCTCGTCGAGCCAGAGGAAGCGACTGCACTGGCTGTCTTTGCCATGTACGAACACCCGCCAGTCGATGTCGCTCACGTGCCCCCGCGTGCAGGCCTGCACGAAACGCACGGGCACGACCTTGACAGCCTTCTCGCGGCGTTCGCGCCGATACTTCAGTCCCTTCTCCAGATCGAGCCGATGGACGAGCGGGCGCGACCGAACCCCTGTCACCGCGTTCCGCTCTTCGGACTGGGCCACAAACCACTCCGGGAACAACCACGCCGTGATGCCCGTCAGCGGGGCCATCGGGTCGTCGATGTCCGCGGGTGGGGCATAGAACCGGACCGAGTTCAAACCTAGCAACGCCTTCACTTTAGCCGCCAGTCGCTCTTCGGTGATGGGCTGGTTCTGGTAGCCGGTCCACCCGTCGAGACCGCTGATGATCACGGCGTGGTCCGGTAGATCCACCATCGCGCCGGGCCCAAACGTGGTGACAATCTGGCTTTGCCGGATCTGACCCTGCGGCTGCACCTCTCCACGCCGCTTCTGCGGGCTCACGACGCGTCTCCTTCAGACGGCATCTCCACGGCCGTACCGTCCAGCCGCTGGACGAACAGGTTGACTGACGGTTCGACGTCCCGAAGGGAACGCGGCGCCTTGAACCTGCGCGCGTCCTGACCGAGGTCCGGGTCCGCCGGCTCCAGCGGCATCCGCAGCAGCGCCTTTCCCTCGCTCTGTTCGTACCGCTGATACACGAGCCGGGCGCCGAACTCCTGCTGCTTCTTTGCCACCTTCCACCACGAGTCGAGCAGGTCCTTCACGCGCATCTGCAGGTTGGCGTTGATCCGCGCCTCTTCGTCAGGTGTCAGCGTCCGATGGCGCCTCGCACGTTCAGAGAGAATCTCAGGCAAGCCAGCCATGTTCGAACGTTCAGCCACCATGCCCAGCGCCCCTCGCGCCGGCGTGAGCGCAGGCCGTAGATGGCGGGCGAGTGCCACGACCAGGGCCGGCATGGCGCGGTCGAGAGCGCGCGGCGCAAACGGCGTCACACTGGTGGCCTCGACAGCTCTGTAGAACGACGCGTGGAAAGCTTCGAACCGCTCGTAGTGCGACCGGTCGCGGGGGCGGTGGATGTTCAACAGCGTGACCACGAGCCCTGGCTTCCCCTCGTCGCGACCAACTCGGCTCGTCGCCTGGATGTACTCTGCCGTGGCCTTCGGTTGACCCAACACGACCATGAGCCCAAGGCGGGTAATGTCGAGACCCACGGAGATCATGTTCGTGGCCAGCGCGACGTCAAGGCGGTCTTTCGCTCTGGCCTTCTCCGAGAAGCCAATGGAGAGTCGGGTCTTCGTCTCGGACACCTTGTCGGTGCTCTCACGAGACGTCAGCTCGCACACGTCTCGAGCAATCTGGCGGTCCGCGAAACTGTCCTGCGCCTCTCCAACCCGCTTCCGGTCGCCGTACCCGGCCACGCGAGACGCCACTTCGTCTTCAACGATCCGACGCGATCCGCCCAGCTCGCGCAGGCTGTTGAAGTAGCCGACCAACGTCATGTACGGGTCGGCTGGGTTGGTCGGGTTCTTGTCTCCACCGGCCTCTTGCCAGTGGCGTTGGGCCGCGCCGAGTAGCGCGAGGTACGTCCGCAACAGAACGACCTTCAGCGATCGTCCCTGCGCCGCCACGCCCAGATACTGGCGTCCTGGCCGCTCCGAGAGCGGCACTGTCTTGGCAAAGAACGATGTCCGGCGGTCGGGGCCGGGCGGCGGGAACACCTCGACGCCGTCCCGCGTGAAGAGGGCCTGGATCTGGTCCTTTGCCCGCCGCACCGTCGCGGTTGACGCCACAACCTTGGGCCGGATGTGATGGCCGTCCCGGTTGATCGTGCACAGGGCATCAATGGCCGTCTCGTACAACCCGGCCATCGTGCCGAGCGGGCCCGAGATCAGGTGCAGCTCGTCCTGAATGATGAGGTCGGGCGGCAGCAACGGCGCGGGCAACGCCTTCGCGTCCGGTGGCTTGGCACCGGGCCCGTAGAACCCGTACGCGTTCTGATGCGTGACG
>JANYLG010000052.1 GCA_025363775.1 Acidobacteriota bacterium
TGTTGATTCTGGAGCCAGGAATGATCCGATCCGCTCTTCGCCCGCTCGTGTTCGTGCTACCCCTTGCCGCGCTGATGTCGGCGTGCGGGTCGCCCACCACGCCAACACCGACTACCACCACGACCACGACGACGACGACCACCACGACGTCCACCACCGTGTCCGCGACCGAGACGTTCAACGGTTCGCTCGTCTCGGGTGACACCAAGGTGCACACGTTCCACACGATGCCCGGGGTCGTGACGCTCACGCTCGTCTCGCTGGACCCCTCCACGCTCTATCCGCCCGTCGGCCTCGGCCTTGGGATGTGGGACGGCATCACGTGCACGCTGGTGGTCGCGTCTACGACAGCGGCGCCGGCGACCGTACTGACCGGAACGGCGTCTGTCGAGACGGACTTGTGCGTGAAGGTGTGGGATCCGGGACCGTTCGCGACCGATTTCACGCTGGGCTACCAGGTCACGGCCATCCACCGGGCGAAGGCGTCGTCCTGAGTCTGGCGGGCGGCAGCCGCCGCGTCGTCGTTCTCTACTGCAGCAGGTACGCCCGGAACGTTGCGTAGCTGACGTCCGGCAGGTCGTGGGCCTTGACGGGACGCGACGCCCAGTCGCGCCACGGCTCCGGCAGCGCCGGATCGAACCCCAACTCCTCCCGAATCACATCGCCGAACTTGGCCGGGTGCGCCGTCGCGAGCGCGATGATCGGCCGCCGCTCGCCCGTCTCCTTCTGTACCCGGACCGCCGCGGCGACTCCCACCGCGCCGTGCGGATCCAGCACATAGCGCCTGGTTCGATACGTCTCGCCGATGGTCCGCCGCGTGTCGTCTTCGCTCACCGACACGCCGAGGATGTTGGCGCGTAGCGCTGCAAGCGCCTCGCCGTGCACCTGCGCAAGTCGCGGGAAGTTGCTCGGGTCACCTACATCCATCGCATTCGACAGGGTTGGCGTGGCTTGCCTCGCGCGATACGCGCCCGTCGTCAGATACTCCGGCAGCACGTCGTTGGTATTGCAGGCGGCGACGAACCGGCCGACCGGGAGGCCCAGCCGCTGGGCGATCACGCCGGCGGTGAGGTTGCCCAGGTTGCCGCTCGGAACGGAGAACACGACGTCCCCGGCGTCGACCCCGCCGACGGCCAGCCAGCTGGCGAAGTAGTAGACCGTCTGCGGCAGCAGCCGCCCGATGTTGATCGAATTAGCCGACGAGAGGTGCAGCCCCGCGAGCGAATCGTCCAGGAAGGCGCGCTTGACGAGGCGCTGGCAATCGTCGAACGTCCCCGGCACACGCAGCGCCCTGACGTTGCCGCCGAGCGTCGCCATCTGCACTTCCTGGAATGGCGACACCTTGCCGCCCGGGTAGAGCACGACGACCTGCACGCGCGGCACCCCGAAAAACGCCTGGGCAACGGCGCTCCCCGTGTCGCCCGACGTGGCGACGAGAATCGTCGCGTGGTCGCCACACTCGTCGAGCAGGTAGCCGAAGATGCGCGCGAGGAAGCGGGCGCCGAAATCCTTGAAGGCGAGCGTGGGGCCGTGAAACAGCTCGAGCACAAAGACACCGTCGTCGAGCGGGACGGTTGGCGCCGGAAAGTCGAACGCGTCGCGAACGAGATCGCCGAACGCCGTCCGGTCGAACTCGTCACCGACGAGATGAGTGAGCACTCGGACCGCGATCTCCCCGATGGGAAGCCCCCGCCAGGACGAAATGACGTCGGAGGGCACCGAGGGCCATGACGTGGGAAGGTAGAGGCCGCCGTCGGGCGCGAGGCCCCGAAGGAGCGCGTCCCGGAAGCTGACAGGAGGGGCAGAGCGGCGCGTGCTGCTGAGAATCATGGTCTACTCGATCCGGCAGGCCCCGGTGGTGTTGACGGGGCCGACGAAGGTGTCGCTGTCCAGGCCGGCGGCTTCGCGGAAGGCCTCGCGCATGGCGGCGGCGACTCGGGCGGCGGCGGCATCACTGTCGGTGAAGGCGAACACCGATGGTCCCGAGCCGGAGATGGAGCACCCGAGCGCGCCCGCCCTCCGGGCGGCCTCCTTGACCTGCCGGTAGCCGGGAATCAGCGACATCCTCAACGGCTCGACCAGCCTGTCCTCGATGCTGCGCCCGACCAGTTCCAAATCTTCGCGATACAGCCCGACAATCAAGGCCCCCAGGTTGCCAAGGTTGGCGACCGCCTGTTCGATCGTGAACCCATGGCCGCGAAGCAGCGCCCGCGCCTTCGCCGTCTCCACGCGACAATGCGGGTGGACGACGACCACGCGCAGCGAGGGAGGCACCGGGAGGTCGAGCACTTCCAGCGGGTCGTACCCGCGGATGAGGATGAAGCCGCCCAGGAGGCTCGGGGCGGCGTTGTCGGCGTGCGTGGAACCCGAGGCGGTGCGTTCGCCGGCGAGCGCATGTCGCAGCAGCTCGCGCCTCGTCATCGGCCGACCGAACAGCTCGTTGACGGCCATCGCGCCCGCCACGCTGCTCGCGGCGGAACTGCCGAGGCCGCTCGCGAGCGGCATCTGCTTGTGCACGCGAAGACGCACGCCCGGCCGATCGAGGAGACCCGCACCAGAGCCGCCGTGGCTTGTCGCCACGAGGTGCGACAGGACGGACTGCGCAGCGACCCCGGCGACATTCTGCGCCGGATTTGTGGTGAGGAGTCCGCCGTCGCCAGTCACCTCGACGATTTCCACCCCTGGCGCGTCCGCCAGTTCAGCGTCGACGATGTCGCCGGGTCTGCCGAGGGCGAGGCCGAGGACATCGAAGCCTGGTCCGAGATTGCTGGCGCTGGCTGGTGCAAAGACGCGAACCGACGAAAGCATCGTCCAGCATCGTGTGCTGACGGGCGGGAACCTGTCAAGACGAGTGGCGCGGCACCGCCGGCTGAAGGTGACTGACCGCGCGGTGTCAGCGCGCCAGCCTCCGTGGCCCTTTGTGAGCGTCGTGGTTGAAATCGGTCAAGCCCGGCTGTGGCGCCGGACGCGACAGCCGGCGGGGAAGCGGACTACAATCAGACGAGAGCAATTCGCTCCGGAGACACGACAATGAAATCACGCGCGACGATGGTCGCAGCCGCTCTGGTGCTCACCGCTGTCATTCAGGCCGCCGCCCAGGTCCTGCCGGCAAAGCCTCCCGTACAGGCGCCACCGACGAATCCTTCTGCACAGGCGCCTCCACGGGCAACGACCGTGCCGGCACCGCGTGCTCAGGCGCCCGTCACGGCCCGCCCGGCCGCCGCGCCTGCCGCGGCTCGCGCCTCGATCGCCCTCATAGTGACCGACGCGTCTGGCACGGCGATCCCCGACGTACACGTGATCGTGGCCGGGCCCGTCGCGCGCGAAGGGACGACCGGACGCGACGGCGGGCTCGATCTGCAGGCGCTCAAGGCCGGCACGTACCGGATTCGCCTGGAGTCGCCCGACTTCATCACGCTCGAGCGCGAGGTCACGATCAAGGCCGGGCCGCACGTCGAAGTGGACGTGACGCTCGACCGCGCGCCGCCCAGGCCGGTCGAGCCTCCACCGACACCCGCGCCGACGGCGACACGGGAGGCGACGACCTTCGCGCCGGACGCGAACGCCACCTTGTCCCTGATCGCCCTGCCAGACTGGATCGAGAAGAATCTGGTCGACCGGACCGAGCCCCAGAAAGAGACGGTCGTCGGGCGCACACTCGTGACGACGGCCAGCGTCGTCCAGGTGCGCGATCCGATCAAGGAGCGGGTGCGGGCGGACGCCGACGAGATGCTCTACGTGATCGCGGGAGAAGGCGTGATGCGCGCCAAGGGACGCGAGCAGCTGCTGCTCAATGCCGGGTCATTCGTCGTCATTCCGCGTGGCGTGACCTACTCGCTCGAGCGGCGCGGGGGCGGACGGAACCCGCTGGTCGTGCTCTCGATCGTCGGGAAGTAGCCAAATGGCGCGTTGACAGCGTGCGGCCTGCGCCTGGCGACGCGCGGCCAGCGCACACTCAGGTCCGCGACCGACGGGCCGCCGGCGGCTCGCTACTTGCGAAACAGATACGCGAGCTTGATGAAGAAACCGTCGCCCTGGCGTCGCAGGTCGGAGAGGCTGAGTACCCGGTCGGTCTCGAGCGAACTGCCGTAGCCGAAGAAGGCGACCGTGCCCGGCGTCGGCTCGTACGAGACGAGGCAGTCCATTCGAAGACCGTTGAAGCTGGACGGACCCTCGAGCTGGCCGTTGCGCAGCAGCGGCCGCGTCGTGACCGGGTCGATCAGGGCCGCCTGGCGCTGCGATCGATACTCGCCAACCACCCGGAAGAACAGGGCGCGCGTCGGCTGGTATTCCAGTTTCAGTCGCGGGATGATTGTCCGCGCGAACTCGCTCGCGTCACGAGCCCTCGTGATCTGCGAGTAGGTGGTGCTTCCATCGACGCGGATCGAGCTGGTCGGCCTCAGGCTGACGCTGCCCACCAGCCGCGCCTCGCGGCCTTCGGACGCCTCGGGGAAGATGGCCAGCGAGTTGCGGCGCGCCTCGACTGACGCGTTGAACATGCGGAAGGTCGGTGTGGTCACGGTGATGCCGGCGGTGAATAGCCCGGACAGCTCATTGGGCGCGACAAAGGGCACCGGCCCTGACGGCGTCTGCCCCTCGTACGACTGGTAGTCGCGCGGATTGAACCTCACGAAGTCCCGGCTGAGCGAGCCCCGCGCATTCCACCCGCCGCGCAGGTTGAACATCAGGTTCGCGTTCTCGTTGCCCTCGATCGGCGATCCATCACCGAAGTCGGAGTACCGCCAGATCCGCGACGGCCCGAAGAACGCGGTGAACTGCTCGATAAACGCGCCGCGCGCCCCGTACCAGGACAACCGGTTCGACGAGTGGAACTCGACGAGGTCGTTGCGCGGCACATACCCGGCCCGGGCCCCGAACCCTTCGCCTATCCCGGTCAGCTTGTAGTTGAATCCCCACGCCCGCCCGGTCCGGTCGAACTCGGCCAGCCAGATCGGCGCATCGCGTCGTACGCCGGCTTCCTGGGTCCACGACTGCCCGACCTGGCCCTGGACGTAGTAGAGTTTTGCAAAGACAATCCGCGAATCAACCGCCGCCACGCGGTTGAAATCGCCCGAGGCCGTCCGATCCGTGAAAGTCACCCCCACCGTGGAGTTCTTGCCGAGGTCTCCGCGCACCCGCGCGACATTGAACATCCCGGCGCCGGCACTTTCTTTCTCCTTCACGGAGAGATACGCGACATTCAGGCGTCCGAACTTGCCGGTGATCTTGCCGCCGGCAATGGGCGCCACGATCTGGCGGGTGTAGACGAGTTGGTTGGGGGTCGAGAACAGCTCGATCCCCTCGAGGAAGAACGGCCGCTTCTCGGCGTAGAAGAGGGCGAACCGCTGGTTGACCGTCACCTGGCCGGCATCCGATTCGACCTGGCTGAAATCCGGGTTCACCGTGGCATCGATCGAGAGGTTGGTGAACCCAAAACGGAGGTTGAGGCCGGGGTTCACGTCCGTCTTGTCCCGTACGAATCCGCCCGGCTGGACCGCCGTGCCGTTGCTCGCCGTGGCCACGAACGGCTGCAGCTCCGTGACCACGCCGCGCTTCATGTCGTGAAGGCCATCGATGGCTCCCGACTGCCCCAGGAAACTGGAACTCGCCCGCCGGACGTCGGTCCAGGTGTCCTGGTAGCCCGTCCGCTGCACCTTGCGCTGGATGTTGAGCCCCCACTTCTGGGCGCCGCTTCCCGGGTAACGCAGGCTCTTGAACGGGATCCGCACCTCGACGATGAAGCCGTCGTCGGTGAGCCTGCCCTTCGAGTCCCACTGGTAGTCCGGATTCTTGTCGCTCGAGCCGCCGAACATCGTGCCGGCATTGAAGGCGCCCTCGGTCTGCACGCCGTCCTGCTGCATGCCGAGCGGATTCACGGTGAAGAAGAACGCCCGCCGCCGGTCGTTGAAGGTGTCGAGGTAGATCGTCACGGTGTCGTCACGGTCGAGGTTGTCGCGGTCGGCGACGGTGGCACGGATCGACCCAGGCTCTCGGTCGTGGGCGATGATGCCGAAGTGAAGCGCGGTCGGCGAGTACCACACCAGCACCTCGGTCTGTTCTTCGGCAGGGCGGCCGTCCACCGGCTGGTACTGCGAGAAGCCCGTGAGACGGGCCGCCCGCGCCCACACTTCTTCGTTCAGCCGCCCGTCCACCTCGACCACGGCCTCAATGCGCGGAATGGTGACCGTCGGGGCCCCGTGACCATCGACCACGTTCCCGCTGACGGGCACCGTCGCCGGAGCCGCATCGGGATACTGCAGAGAGAGGAAGAGGATGAGTGCAAACACGCCGGGCGATCTTACGTCACACCGCTGTTCATTCACAACGCGGAGGCGGGGACCGTGTCGAGTCGGAGGGGTCGACAGTTCCCCTGCTTCAACTCGAAGGCCCGAACCTCCGGCCCACCGGGATCGACGAGGCCCACAATCAGGTAGAAGAAATCGTGGGTCGCGTCTTCGAGATCCCGCGGTGACGGGACCGGAGCCGAGGCCGGGTGGGAATGATAGGCGCCGACGATTGACAGCCCCAGCGATTTGGCCTCGCGGATTGCGGCAAAGTGATCCTCAGGATTGATCAGGTAGCGCGTGGTGCCGGCCTGTGCATTCCGCGTCCGTACCGCCCGCGCAATCCGCCGGCCGGCGCCGAGCAACAGCCCGCAACATTCCCGCGGCGCGTCCTCCAGGGCGTGGGCGATCAGTGCCTCGATCACGGTCTCCTGGACACACACCTGTTCGCCTGAAGCCGCCGCGTGTCGAACGCCCTCCTCCATCAGAATGTCCCTCGCTCTCCCTCGACGCGCACCCCGGCCTCCGTGGCGCCCGCGAGCACGGTGTTCATCGTGGACTCCCTTGCTGGCCGGCGCTCGGTTCGCGACGCCGCGCTCCTTCATGAGCGCTGTCCACTCGGGGCCGCTCCGGTCGATGATGCGATTCCGGGCCGCCGTGGCGCACCCGCAGATGCTCGTTCGGGGTGTCCGACCCGAATCAACGCCTGGTGTCTCATGCGACGAGCTCCAGGGATGCGCAGAGGGTTCCCCGCATCGCGTATGCATTCTAGTGCATCGCGTCTGACCCTGATTCGTGGACATCGTCTCCTGTCGGATGGCGCGCGTCGCCTCGCAGCCGTCCATTCCGGCATCTGCACGTCCACGCCGCCACGGAAGAGCTCGTCTGGTGCCTGCCTCGAGTGTCGTTTCTGTCCTGACCCCCGTTCCCGTCCCGACCTACGAGCACTGGTAGTAGCTGCGTCCTCGTTGCAGGATGTACTGCAGCTGTCTCGTTCGGATTCATATCGGTTATTGGAGGTCGTGACGTCATGCGTCAACAGCGGACAAGACTGGCAGCCTTCGTGAGGCGCCTCGTTCTCGCCTCGGGTTGTGTCATCATCGCGTCGATCGCCTTCGCCCAGACGGCGGCGTACGCGCCAGACCAGGGTGGATCGGCGTCAAGCTCTCTCCAGGGTACCGTCGCCCAGAAGCCGGCGACGACGGATCCGTCGAAGCAGACGGACCAGCAGAAAACGGACCAGCCGAAGACCGAGGCGCAGGCGCCGCGCCTCGACATCGAAGTGATCGTGACGGCGCCGCGGGTAGAAATCCCGATCAAGGAGAACCCCGCGGCGACGACCGTCGTGGGGCGAGAAGTCCTGCAGTCGATGCCGAAGGGGATTGGCGTCGAGGAGGCATTGCGCCTGGTGCCCGGCGTCAAGGTGGACAACCAGGCCGACGGCGAACGCGTTCACCTCTCGATTCGCGGCCAGGGACTGCTGACCGAGCGCGGGATCCGGGGCGTCAAGGTGCTTCTCGACGGGCTGCCGCTCAACGATCCCACGGGGTTTGCGCCCGACCTGTTCGACGTGGACTGGACGGCCGTCCAGCGGATTGAGGTGTTGCGCGGCTCCGCGTCTGCGTTGTACGGCGGCGGATCGTCCGGCGGCGTCATCAGTATTTCGACGCGCGATGGCGCCCCGGGATCGGTGACGGGTCGTGCCTCGATCGAAGCCGGGTCGTACGCGTTCTACAAGCCGTTTGCAGAAGCGGGCGGGACGGCGGGCCGCCTGAACTATCACGTGACCGCATCTGGGAATGCCGGCGACGGGTATCGCGACCACACCACGTTCAACGCTTTCAACCTCTACTCCAAGTTCCGCTACGAGGCGAACGACGCCACGCGCCTGACGTTCGTCGTTGCGGGAACGCACTTCTACAACGACAACGCCGAAGGGTTGAACCTCGACTGGCTGGCCGAGGATCGGAGGATGGCCAACCCGGACGCGCTGACCTACAACGAAGGGCAGCGGACGAACCGGTTCACGACCGGCATGTCGGGTCGAACGCGGCTGGCGATCGACCGGGAGTTGTCGTACGCCGTGTACTACCGGCGTACAGGATGGCGGGAGTCGGTGCCCTCCTCCGTGCAGCACCGCACGTACGACTCGCCGGGCGGCAACATCCAGTTCACGATGGACGGCGACATCGATCCGTGGACCAATCACCTGAGCGTTGGCGTCGATGCGGACTTCCAGTCGATCGGTGAATACCGGAGGCCGAACCTCGGGAAGGCGATCGAGGGATCGACCCTGCTGTCAGACCAGTCCATCATGCAGCGCGGCATCGGTCTGTACGCCATCGATCGTGTCGAGTTCTCCCCGAAGTGGAGCGGCACGGTCGGACTCCGCTTCGACCAGATCCACAACGAGCTGACCGATCATCTCCTGGCCGGCGGCGTGGACCTGTCGGGGAACGCCTCGTTCTCGAAGGTCACCGGCAGGATTGGAGCGGCCTTCAATCCCCGGCCGGACCTCGGCCTCTACGCGTCGTGGGGCCAGGGCTTCCTCCCGCCAGCGACCGAGGAGTTGGCCAACAACCCGCACGCGCAGGGCGGGTTCAACCTCGACCTGGTGCCGGCAACCTCTTACGGCGAGGAACTCGGCGTGCGGGGCAGTGTGAACGGCCTGGCGTACGACGTCGCGTTCTTCCACCTGAAGACGAAGAACGACTTCGGCCGGTACCGGGTGAAGGACCGGCCGCTCGAGACGTTCTACGGGAACCTCGGGACGAGCCGACGGTACGGCCTCGAGACGGCGCTGACCTACTATCCGGTGCCGGAACTGGGTCTGCGGGCGGCGTACACGTTCAACGACTTTCTCTACACCGACATCCGGAGCCTGTTCGGCAGCTTCACCGACAAGGTGATGCCGAACGCACCGAGACACCAGCTGTCGTTCGATGGTGAGTACCTGATCAACAGGCGCCTGGCGATCGGGCTCGGGGTGTTCGCGCAGGGCATGTCCTACGTCGACCAGACCAACGTACCGACAGTCGACGGGTATGCGCTGGTCAACCCGCGGGTGTCGTACCGCTTCGGCAACGGGCCCTACGAGGCCGAGTTGACGCTCCAGGTGCGGAACCTGTTCGCCGCCGAGTACATCGCGTTCAGCGAGCCGGACCCAGACGGCAACTCGTACCAGCCCGGGCCGACGCGCGAGCTGTTCCTCGGATTCCGCGTGCGGTTCGGACGGTAGAGCGGGCCGCAGAGCCAGGGCCGCCAGCGGCCCTGCCCGGCCGTTGCGCCTTGCGATCCTGGCGCCGCGCTCCGGACTACTGTTGCCGTATTTCGGAATCGTGGCACTGAGGTGCCCTACGTCTTGCGGGCGCGGATGAAGCAGGTCATGGTTCGTGGCTCCGTCAGTGGGTTGCGATGAGGACATTCGACGGCGCGCCCGACGCCGCGAAGCTCGCGGTGACCTTCAGGAACCGCTCGATTTCGTCCGGCGTATTGTAATGACTCCCGGACAGCCGGATGAAGCTCGAGATGCCGAGCTGTTTCAGCATGGCCGCGAAGAACGGGTCGTGGCCGGGCGCGTGGAGCCTGAGCTGCTCCGCCCCGTAGCGCGCGCATCCGTCCGCCGATTCGATCCCGGCCAGGTTGAAGCCGACCAGCAGCGACTGTCGCGACAGGTCCTGGCCCATTCCATACACCGTCACGTGCTCCATGTCCTCGAGGCCGGGCACCTGCTTCGTGCCGTGGAGGAGGAGGGACAGCAGCCCCGTGGTGTGGGCCTTGACCGCATGCATCGCCGCGACGATGAGGGCGCGGCGGTCGCGTGACTCGGTGAAGTGGCCGCCGAGCCAGCAGAGATAGTCCACCACCGCCGACCAGGCGGCATACGACTGGTGCTCGACGCCGCCCAGGTCCCAGCTCGTCGCCGGCTTGAAGGTGTACTTCCAGTGCGGCAGAGTGGCGAGCCTGTCCGAGGCATGGGCGTACCCACACCCCTTGACGCCGTAGTTCTTGTAGGGCGCGATGACGTAGGCGTCGGCGCCGATCGCCTCGACGTCCACCACGTCGGACGGCGAATACTGTACGCCGTCCACCATGACGTAGAGGTCGGGCTTGATGCGCCGCGCTTCGCGGACGATGGTGGCGACGTCGTACACCTCCCCGGTGACGTTGGAGGTGTGCGTCACGGCGAGAAAGCAGGTGTTCCGGTCGATCTTCTCGACGATCGCCCCGAGCGGCACCGATCCGGTCTCGCGGTTCGGCTCGGCGATCCGTTCTTCCTTGCCGTAGATCGTCGCAAACTGCGTCAGCGCGCTGCGGACCGAGGCGTGGTCCAGCCCCGTTGTGACGACGTTGGTACCCGGGACGCCGTGCAGCACCGCCTCGGTAATCCGGTAGATGACGTGGCTGCTGCTCCAGCCAGGAATTGTCTGACCGGACCGCGCGCCGAAAAAGAGCATGAGATCGTCGATGCCCTTCGCCGTGACGTCGATGGCGTGCTGTGAACCGGGGTTGGCGCGGCCTTGCTGGTCGGGCAGGCAGGTTTCCATGGCCATCGCCTCGATGACCCGTTTCGGCCGGCACGAGCCCGACGCGGCCTCGAAGAAGACGCGCTGGCCGGAAGAGGGGTCCCAGTCCACGTACAGGAACTGGCTCCTGATCTCCTCCATGAGCCCGGGCGGAAACACCCCTCGTTCATCAGCGCTCGACATCGTGTGACCTCCTCACCAGTGTCCGGGTATGCCGCGGCGCCCCAGAGGCGCCCGAATGGATATTGTATACTCTTCTCGTCCCCCGCGCCGCAACAACGTGTGGGGCGCTGGTGACTGAGGTGAGTCGCAGGTCAGTACCCGGCCGCCTCCAGAACTTTCGCAATGCGTTCTTCGGCGCGCACGATGTGGCGCACCATCACCTGGCGCGCCTTGGCAGGACTCCGCTTTCGGATCTCCTCGACGATCTCCTCGTGCTCGGACGTCGAGGCCTTGCCGTCCACGCCGACGCCGAGGCCCATGTAGAGCGGCCGCTGGTGCTGGTCGAGCGCCCCCATGACCATGGCTTCGAGCCGACTGTTGTGTGTCGCCTGGACGAGCGCCTGGTGGAAGAGGCGGGTGACGGTCGGGTCGAGCTCGATCAGTGACGGAGAATGACGAGTCTGGAGAGGCATGGCTTGCTGGTCGAACCTGGATCCCCGGAGCAATGGCAACACTGAATTCTACATGCGCCGCGCCTCCCGCGCCATCGACGCCGACATCGACAAGTCGAGCGGCCCGCCCGCGCTCACGGGACGCCCGTTGACGCGGACAGGGATGACTCAGCGGACGAGCGGTCGGCCTGGCCCCTGCTCCGATTCGGTCGCGGCCAGGCAATAGCACCACCGCCCCCGGACGGGACCGCGTTCAGGCGCTGAACCGCAAGGTGAGGACGTCGCCCGCAGCGAGCCTCGCCGGCGACACGAACCGCACGACGCCGGCCGCCGCCCCAGGGCCGGTGGACTCCACACGATGGCCGTTGAGCGCCGCGGCACATCTCCCGCGCGCGGGCAGCACGATCTCCGTCAATGTCACTACCCCGTGAAGGATCGACAGCGTCGCGGTTGTGGCCTCTGACACCTTCAGCGCGACCGTGCCCCACGCGGTCCCGGCCGTGAAGAAGCACCGGAAATCGGTTTCGTGGACCCGCGGCGCAAAGGCCAGCCGGCCGTCGGGCGCCGAGTACTGGTAGCCCGAGATCGCCGTGAGCAGCGACCAACTCGAAAGCGCCCTCGCGTAGTGCGATCCGCACTCGGTCTCGTTCCACGGATTGCGGCGCAGACCGTCGTGTCGATCGCGGACGCCTTTCACGATCGCCAGGCCCTCCATCACCATGCCCTCGTAGATCAGATGCGCCGCCACCTGGTACTCGACGCCGGTCCACACCTCGTCCGAGTAACGGAATGGCAGCGCCGGCCGATGGCCGTGAGGCCAGCTGCACAGCACCACGCCCTTCTCGTCGTTGAGCGCGTAGACCCGGTGGAGGTTCGGGAAGTCCGCGAAACTGTGCTTGAAGTTGTGCGAGTAGATCGACCGCACCGTTTCCTTCACGTGATCGGGCGGCAGAAGGTAGCCGAGACCGACCACGTGAGCGAACCACTGGCCGAGCATCTGGTCGGAGAGACAGCCCTCACCGAACTGGTACTTCGTTGACGCCTGCGCCTCGGGGACGTGCTGGATGTAGAATCCACCGCGCCAGAGCTCACGGTCAAGGTTGGCGCGCCCCGCTTCGAAGACCCGGCCGTACTCGACTGCCGCGGTCTCCTCACCCAGCGCCCGGGCCATCCGCTCGCCCGCAAGGAGCGCCCCGAGATACAGCGTCCCGATCATCGGGTTCGGGCCGAAGAACTCGATGTCGTAGGTGTTGTGCTGTCGCCCCTCGATCAGGCCGCCGCGATCGACGTCCCACTCCTTCCACGCGAACTCGAGCGCCCGCTTCGCCGGGGGCCAGAGTCGCCGCAGGAACTCGAGGTCGCCTGACAGCTGCCATTCGCGATACAGCTTGAGGATACAGCCCATCTGCCCGTCGGCGGCCGGGTACATCTGGCTCGGCTGGCCGAAGAACTTCAAGCCCTTCCTGTCTCCCGTGGGCACGAGCGTGCGAAACGCCATCGCGCCGTCCTCGTTCACGTTCACCTCGAAGTCGGTCACGCGCATCGACCGCTCGAGATCCGGGAACAGGTGCGCGAGCGCCTGCTCGTAGTTCCATACGTGGGTGCAGTTCATCGGACAACAGCCGGCACCGTCCAACGTGCCCTCGAAGGCGAAGAAGCGCTTCCCCTCGAGCAGCAGGCCGGTGTTCGTCCTGATGATTGACATCTGGCTCGACACGGCGTCGACGACCTGGGCTGGCAGCGTCGAATCGAACAGCGCCTTGTGGAAGGCCCGCGTCCCCCCCTCGAGCCGCGGCAGTTCGTCGACGACGTGACGGGCCACGGCCCAGGCATCGGTGAACCTCGTGGCGTAGTGGTTGCGAAGCCGCGCACCCTGCACGGGCGTGTTCGCGTTCCAGTAGTTCTCCCTGTTCGGGAAGTACCAGGTGAGCAGGAAGTCGACCGACCGCTGCTCGCCCGGCCTGAGTGTGACCCGCGGCGCGAGCGTGCCGTAGCTGGAGGAACCGTCCAGGGTCGGCGCCGGCTCGCGGGAATCCTTGAAGTTTCCCGTATCGCGCAGTTCCTCGAACCAGAGTTGCATGGAATCCCAGCGCGGCCCACGATCGTTGCGCTGCTCGGGCGGGTAGGCGGAGTCCCACGCCATCTTCGCGCTCACGGTAGGATGGGTGGTGACAAGCGCCATCGAGCCGGCCCGCAGATGGTCGGCCGGGTACTTCCGCGACGTCATCTCGAGTCCCGCGAAACCAGCATCCGTGCGGAAGCGCGTGATATTCTCGCCGAACCCCTCGAAGCGATTCGTCGTCAGCAGCGCCTGGCCGTCGTAACCGACGGCATTCAAGATCGAGAACGCGAGCGTCGCGTCCACCGTCTGTTTCGATCGGTTGTCCAACCGGTAGCGAAAGATGACGACCGGAATCGATGAGTCGTCCGTTTCGAGGGGGATGAACGGTGTAAACGCCTCGAGGGTCACGAGGATCGGGACGCTGTCGTCCTCGAGTTCGACTCGGGCGATCGGGTAGCCACCTGTGAAGCGGGCCTTGCGGAAGCGGGGTAATCCGACGGGACCCTGGGTGTTGTCGAGCAGGAGCCCGCTGGTGCCCTGGAACGGCGGCGGCGCCTGGCCTTCGACCACGTGAACGATCGGATCGTGCCCGTCGGTCCGCACCCTCAGCGCCACGAAGGTATAAGGCAGGGACCGGTTCTTGTTCGGGCGGTTGAAGATCTCCCAGTCCCGGAAACCTCCCCGACCGCTCAGCGAGATGGTCCCCGTCCCGATGCCGCCGAGCGGGAACGCGATCTGCGCGAGGTGGGGCTCCTCGAACTGGCGCGGCTGCGCCAGCGCGACCAGGTCCCGCCGCGCGAACGGGATCATCGAACCGGCAGGCGACCGGAAGGCGACCTCGTCCTGCTTTGCCCCGGTGTCACTGTCAGGTACAGCCCCAGCGACCGTTGCGGCGCCGACGATCGCGCCGGCTCCTCCGATGATGAACTGACGGCGGTCGACGCCCCTGTCATCTGACATCGTTGCGGCCTCCGATACCGATTGATGTGTCGACACTCCTTCTTGGCGATCGCGATCGCCTTCTCGGCCAGCGGGGCCATGTGCCGGCTGTCGATCGCGCACCGAATCGTCTGGCGACGTCGTCGACCTGCGATGTCGCCTGGTGGGTGGCCGGTTGGAAACACGGAGAATATCATATACTCTATCGCATTCTGGGCCGCAGGGCTCCACACTTCGATCTGCTGCTGGAGGCCGGATTCATGAACAGCCATCGCGCAACACGAGTCGTCGCCGCAACCGCCGCCGTGGTGTCGCTGGTCGTCGTCGTCGCGGCGTGCCGCGACCCGCGAAGCCCGCAGGCGAGCCGTGACACGATGACACTCGTCCCCCACGTGTTCAGGTTCGCCGACGGACACGCCGAAGCGGCGGAATCCGGCCGTCTCATCGTGCCGGAGAATCGGGATGCTCCCGGTTCGCGGACAATCGACATCGCCTTCGTGCGGTTCCGCAGCACGTCAAAGAACCCCGGACCGCCGATCTTCCTTGTCGAGGGCGGGCCGGGCCTCTCCAGCATCGACAACACGCGAAACGTGATGTACCCGCTCCTGCCAATTCTCCGCGAGGCAGGCGACGTCATCACCTTCGACCAGCGCGGCGTCGACGGTCACTCGCGGCCGGCGTTGAACTGCGCCGAGTCGTGGGACGTCCCCCTCGACACGGTCCGCACGCGCGAGAGTCTGCTCGCGCTCGCTCGGACGCGGTCGCGGTCGTGCGCGCAGTTCTGGACGAGCCACGGCGTGGACCTCGCCGCGTACCACACCAACGCGAGCGCGGACGACATCGACGCGCTCCGCGCGGCGATCGGCGCCGAGAAGATGTCGCTCCTCGGGGGCAGCTACGGCTCACACTTGGTGCTCGCCACCGTCAGGCGGCACGGGATGAAGGTCGATCGCATCATCATGAACGGCGTCGAGGGGCCGGATCACACCTTGAAGCTGCCGAGCAACATCCAGACGCACCTCGAGACCATCGGTCGTCTGGTTGCGGCGGACACCAGGATGCGCACGCTCATCCCGGATTTCGTCGGTCTCGTGCGGTCGGTGCTGGCCCGCCTGGAACAGGCCCCGGTGCAGGCCGAGATCGCGGACCCCGCAAGTGGGAAGCCGGTGAAGCTTCTCCTCAGCCGGTTCGATCTGCAGATGGTGACGGCGTGGGGCCTCGGCAGCAGCGCATTCATCCGGCGATTGCCCGCCGCCTACTACGACATGTCGAAGGGTGACTTCACCTGGCTCGGCCAGGCCGTGCTCGCCCTTTCCACGCAACCCTTCGGCCGCGCGATGTCGTTCCAGATGGATTGCGCGTCCGGCGTCTCAGAGGAACGCCTGGCCCGGGTGCAGCGCGAGACCGGCGAGACGCTCCTGGGCAACGTCGCCGACTTCCCGCTCCTGGACGTCTGCGATGCGTGGGTGAAGCACGACCTCGGCTCTGAATTCCGCAGCCCGCTGAAGTCTGCGGTACCGGCTCTGTTCATCAGCGGCACGATCGACGGCCGCACGCCGGTCAGTAACGCTGAAGAGATCCGCGCCGGCTTCCCCAACGGCATCCACATCATTGTGGAGAACGCCGGACACGGCGACCGCGAGATGTTGATGGCGAAGCCGGAAGTCCGGGAAGCCATCGGCGCGTTCCTGAAGGGACAGCCCGTGGCGCTCAGGAACGCCGCGCTGCCGCCGCTCGAGTTTGCGTGGCCTGCAACCGCTCCGCCGAAGCGTTAGCCCGGCCGGTCCGGCTCTGAGTTCAGGTGGATCGTGCCGCCGGACGCACCGTTCACTGTCCAACCGTGTACCGCGAAATCCACTCGAACTCGCGCTGGTACATGTCGAGCACGTGATAGTACTCCGTCAGCATGTGCCCCTCGCGGGGATACGTGACGAGCCGCACCGTCTTCCCGCGATCCGCGAGCGCGCGGAAGAACTCGTACGACTGACCCGGCGACACGGTCTGATCGGCGGCGCCGTGCAAGATGAGCAGCGGCGTCATCACACGGTCCGCGTGTGTCAGGCCGGAACGCTGAAGGTAGAGCGGCAGGGTAGCTGCTGACGGCACGCCCCCGAAATACGTCGCGGTTCGACCCGGGATGGCGGTCGTCCCGTGAAAGCTGACCACGTCGGTGATGGCGGCCCCCATCACGGCTGCCTTGAAACGCGTCGTCTGCGAGACGATCCAGCAGGTCATGTAGCCGCCGTAGCTCCAGCCCTTCACTGCCAGGCGCTCGGGGTCGGCGATGCCGCGCGCGATCAGGGCGTCGACTCCGGCGACGATGTCCCGGTAGTCGCCTCCACCCCAGTCGCCGACGACGGCCTGTACAAAACGTTCGCCCGAACTGCGGCTGCCGCGCGGGTTTGGGTAGAACACTGCCCAGCCCTGGCCCGCCCAGTATTGGCCGGGATCGGTTCGCCAGGTGCCGAAGAAGCCCGCAAGGTGCGCGCTCGCCGGGCCGCCGTGCGGAACGACCAACAGCGGATACCGCCGACTGGCCGCGAAGCCGACCGGCTTGATGAGCAGCCCGTCGATGACCTGATCATCGGTGCTCTTCCAGCTCACGACCTCGGTTTCGCCGATCGCGCGGTCGGCCAGGCTCGCGTTGGCCGCGGTCAGCTGCCGCATCGTGGCCAGCCCTGGGTCGGCCACATAGACCTCGTCGGGCGCAACTGGAGATTCCATGGTGAACGCGACGCGCGACCCGTTCCGGCTGATCGACCCGAACGTGATGTTCTTCTTCGAAGTCAGCCTCGTGTAACGCCCGGTGGCAACCTCGAACGCGAACACCTCCTGGTAGACCCCGTCCTCGGTCGAGAACAGAATGCGCCGACTGTCGGGCGTCCACGTCGGCGCCCCGGCGTTGCGATCGAAGGCCTGGCCGTGAACGTCACGGAGGCGTCGGCTGGCCACGTCGAACAGCGTGAGGTGAAAGAGGCCGACGGGCTGCGGCGGGATGCGGTCGCCGAGCGGCGTCGCGGTGCTCACCTGGCACGCGAACGCGATCGTTGCACCGTCAGGCGACCAGGCGACCGCTCGATGGGGTACCTGGCTTGTGGTGATCTTCTCCAGCGCCCCGCCATCCGCCTTCACCAGATACACAGCATCGCGATGGTCGCGGGGCATCGGCGTCGGAGCGGCGACAAACGCGAGGCGCGAGCCATCGGGCGCCCACGACGGCGGCCCCTTCACCGTGAGCCCCTCGGCAGGCGTCAGCCGGATCGTCTTCTTCGACTCCAGGTCGAACGTCCAGAGGTGCAGGTTCCGAAACTCCTCCTCGAAGACCGTCGCATCGTCGCCGCGTCGGCGTCGATCGTCGAGCGCCTTTGGCGGCGTCTCGCGCGCCGTGAAGGCGAGGCGTCGTCCATCGGGCGACCAGACGTAGCTGCTGATCCCCTCTGGCGCATCCGTCAGGAGCGTGGCCTCGCCGTCTGATCGGGGCATGATCCACACCTGCGGCCGCGGGGCACCCGAGCCGGCCGATACGGGACCGCTCGCCATGAAACTGATAAACCGCCCGTCGGGAGACCACGCGGGCGCGGAGGCGTCGACGCCGGACGGTGTGACGAGGCGGGCGTCGCCCGAGGCCACGCCGGAATCGGCCGGTGCGCGCCAGACGCGGGTGCGCAGCTCCTTCCGGGCTGTCGCGCCGCCGCGAGGGCCTGCGTCCTCCCACTGCTGAACTGTGTAGAGCACCGAGGTGCCGTCGGGCGCGATCGCAGGCGCTGCGACAATCTTCACCGACATCACGTCCTGCAAACTCAGCGGATCCGCCGCGACGGACCCCTGCCCGGCAGCCGTGGGCGGAAGTGCCATGAGCGAGACCACGACGGCCGCTCGGAGGATGGGATGACCTCGCATATGCACGCCTCCGCCCGACGTCGTCGTCCTAAGTACTTCAATGCACAAATACGGCGACGTATTTGTGCCCTCGAGACTTAGTGCTGAGCGAGTACAAGCGGCCATTTGCGGCGAAAGCCGATCGTGGCCGTAATTGCGAGTCGAAGTACTAAGGGAAGGCGATAGCAACTTCACCAGGCGCGCCACTGGCCGCCATCTCGCAACCGAGCTGGGCACGAACAGGTAGGGAAGGAACCGCGGCATACGAACACCTCTCATTGGTTGAATCCGGTGGCACACAGCTTCGGCCCTGCGCGCGGTCCTCAGCGGGGGCCCGGCACGCCCAAAGACCTGCACCACCGGGACCGTGTCACTCGGTGCCCTTCTTCGCCGGGCCGACGCGGAACGCCACGAACGCGGTGCCGAACTTCCCGCCGTTTGTCTCCACCGGCAGGCACTCGTTCGTCGCGACTTCCTGGTTGGTCCAGAACAGCGTCGGATCGGCGGGATCGACGACGACGGTGGAGTAGTCCATGTAGCCGGTGCCGGTGCCCGGCTGGGACAGATCCCAACCGTAGGGGACGAAGACATGCCGGCCTTCAACGGCCTTGACGAGCGGACGCAGCGTGTTCGGCGGGTCCGAGGCGAGGCGCCCGGTGACGTAGACGGACGGGTATTCGGTCGCCGACATGTGGTTCATCGCGATCCCCAGGCTGCCGTTCCCATCCACGTTCAACGAGGCGAAGACGACGTCCGCGTTTGGATCCCCCACGGTGCCGTGCTGGACCAGCTTCAGCGTCTTCAGGTCGATCTCGACCCAGAACGAACCCGTCCGGTGGCTCACTTCCGTCGCGGCAATCGCCCACACGCTGCCGTGGCTCACCACGGCGTTGACCAGGCGGCCTCCGCCCGGCCGGATGGCTGGTGACACGAGGCTCTGTTGTGCAAGCGGCGGTTGGATGGCCTGGGTGGTCGGCTCGGTGTGGGTCGTGCCGAGTCCCACGCGGAACGGGCCGGTCATGGTTGCCGTGGTCGGCGACGTCCAGGTGACCTTGCGAATCTGCATCGCGGTCTCGCCCGTCCACTCCCCCTGGAACCGGTTGATGAAGATCATCGGATCGCCGAGCTTCTTGGCCGGATTCAGATCGAACGCCGGAATCATCCCTTCGTCGCCCCTCGACCCGTGGGTGCCCTTAGCCGGATCCGCCGGCGCCTTCTCGGCCTCGAAGTAGTTCAGGTGCGCGAGCGACGGCGACGCATCCCCTTTCCAGAGCAGGTCCGCCTTCGGAATGGCCACCATCGGAATCGCCTTGTGCATCACGCCGACGAGCGCGGCCAGATACACGCCGTTTCTGTCGATGCCGATCTTCAGGTTGTCGATGTCGATCTCGGTGTTCTTCAGCTGATAGACGACCGCCTTCCAGGGATGCGTCGGGTCGTCGTCGGTCGACACGGCGAGCAGCATGTCGCGGGTGAGCGTGCTCCGGAGCCGGCGTTCTGCGCCAGGAGGCAGGCGACTGTGCGTGTCGGACGAGGCGAACCACCGGGACGACAGCGGGTCGTAGAAGATGCGGGGATCGTACGGATCGCCGACGAGTGGCCCACCGGCGTTCCTGAACGCGGCCGTCCAGAACTGCTCGAGCGTCTGGTGCGCTTGGAGCTCGTGACCGTCCACCTTCGAACGGACGGCAAACCCCGCATTGGTGAACCCGACCAGAAACCGCGGGCTGACGCCGCACATCATGTCCGTTGAGAGCGTCGTAATAGGCGCCGGGTTCGGGCCGTTGACGCCGGGGAAGGTCTTGACGACCGTTACCTGCGCCGCCCCGATCGAGGC
>JANYLG010000099.1 GCA_025363775.1 Acidobacteriota bacterium
GGGCACCGCCGGGTCGCCTACATTTCGGGACATCCGGCGATTCTTCCGTTCCGGCAGCGCCTCGACACATTCAAGCGGTGCGTCCGGGAACACGGCTTCGACGAGGACGAATCCCTGTTCGTATCGGGCGAACTGACGTGCGCCGGCGGGTACAGCGCCTGCAAACGCCTGTGGGCGGTCAACCGCCGCAAGCCGACTGCCATCGTGGCCTCCAGCGATACCACCGCGGTGGGAGTCCTGAGATACCTGGACGAGGCCGGCATCGACGTGCCGGGCGACGTGTCGATCGCCAGTTTCGACGGAACGCCGTTCGCGGATTTCACGCACAGAAGTCTGACCACTGTGGCGACGCCGATGTACGACATCGGCCGTCAAGCCTTCCGGACGTTGCTCGAGGCGATGAAGGGCGACCTCCGCGAACCGCGCAGCCTCATCCTTCCCGTCGAGCTGCGGCTGCGGGAGTCGATCGGGCCCGCACCGGGCTCGCCTGGCCGAATCTGACCTCACTGCGTCAATCCGGCTTGCGCCTTGGGGTTGGCGACCCGCGGCCCTGATGACGCCACCGCTCGTGGCGACCCGGATCGCCCCGTCACAATCTGCTTGACACCACTCCCTGCTCTGTGTTCCAGTTTACCGCTAAAGCAGACCCTGACGGCAACCACGCCGGCAGGGCGTGGGGAGCACGGTCGGGGGGCACCCGTCATGAAACTGTCTCGTCGCGATTTTCTCTACAGCATCCCGGCAGGAGCGGCCCTGTCGGCCATCGTCCCGCTTGCCGCGGCGGCGCCAGGCCCGCACATCGGCTGTCAGACGAACGCCTGGGCGCTCAAGCCCGGCGATTTCGGCATGTTCCTCGAGGTGCTCGCGAAGCTGAAATCCCTCGGGTTCGAGGGGTTCGAGACCAGCTTCCGGAATGTCCAGGGGCAGTACGCCACCGCAGCCGCCGCCCGGGCGCAGATCGAGAAGAGCGGACTCGTCTGCTACGGCGTGCACATCTTCCTGAACGAGTACGACCCGCTGACTCGCATCGCCCCGATGGACCTGGTCAAGGCGACGGCGGACGGCGCCGCCGCGTTGGGCGCCCAGCGCGTCATCCTCAGCGGTGGCGGCCTGGTGAAAGAGGGCAAGGTCAGCGAGCAGGACCTCGCGCAGAAGGTCGGAGGACTCGATGCGGCGGCCAGGTACTGCCGCGGGAAGGGGCTCGCGTTCGCCTACCACAATCACGGTCCGGAATTCGCCGCCGGAGGCACCGAGATCAGCGGGCTCATCAGCCGGACCGATCCCGCGCTCGTCGAATTCCTGATCGACTGCGGGCACGCCTACCGGGCCGGAGTCAACCTGGCCGGGTTCTTCACACAGCACCGGGCGCGCATCGGCGGGCTGCACTTGCGGGATTTCAAGGGCGAGCCGCAAGTCCCGCTCGGGCAGGGGGACGTGGACTGGAAGCCGCTGGCCGCCGCCGTCAAGACGGCAGGATGGAGCGGCTGGGTCCTGGCTGAGGAAGAGAGGGCCGACGGGTCCAAGCCTGGTGAGAGCGCCGCCGCCCCGGCACGGACAACCCTGCGAACGCTCTTCGGGAGGTAGCATGAAACGGCGAGAGTTCCTTGCGGCGACCGGGGGCGTGGCCCTCTCGGCGCTTTCGTACCGCCGGGTTCTCGGGGCGAATGACCGCCTGGGAGTCGCGCTGATCGGGAGCGGGCGTCGGGGCCGGGACGTGATGAAGGCGTTTCTGGCCACGGGCCGGGCCGACCTGCGGTGCGTCGCCGACATCTACGATGTGCAGCGACAGCGGGCGCGCGACATGCTGGGCGTGAAGCCGCTGGAGATGATCGCCTACGAGGAAGCGCTCGCGCGCAAGGACGTGGATGCCGTGCTCATCAGCGTCCCGGACCACCTGCACCTGCCGCTCACCCTGGCCACGCTCGAGGCCGGCAAGCACGTCTACATGGAGAAGCCGACCACGCACGCGCTCGACGAGGGCGCGCGTCTCATTGCCGCGGTGAGGAAATCGGGCAAGGTCTGTCAGACCGGAACGCAGCAGCGGAGCGGCGCCCACTACAAGCGAGTCAAGGCGGAGTACTTCGATGCGGGCAAGCTCGGCAAGGTGATCTTCGTCCGGGCGGCGTGGAGTGATTTCCCCTGGCAGCGGCGCAAGATTGCCCCGCAGCCCCAGCCGGCGGGCTTCGAGTGGGACCGCTTCATCGGTCCTGCGAAGAAAGTGCCGTACGACTGGATTCGCTACGATTCCTGGCGCTACTTTCCCGACTACGGCGGCGGGCTGCTGGCCGACATCCTCACGCACTGGGCCGATGTCGCGCAGTGGATGCTGAACGAGACCAGGCCGACGAACGCGGTCGCGACCGGCGGCATCTACCAGCTCCACGACGGTCGGGAGAACCCCGACACCGTCAGCGCCATCCTCCAGTACGGAGGCGGGTGGAACCTGCACTTCGAATCCACCGTGCTCACTGTGGCGACCGACAGGCCCTCGGTGTTCTTCCAGGGCACGGAGGGCTCGCTGGATATTGCGCGCGACGGCTACGTGTACCGGCCGAACAAGGGCCAACCGGTGGAAGTGAAGTCGGTTGAGAACCTGGAAATCGCCCACGTCACCGATTTCCTGGACGCAGTGAAGGAGGGACGGAAGCCGAGCGCTGACATCGAGATCGGCGTCCAGGCCTGCAATCCCATTCATCTCGCCAAAGCCGCGTATTGGCGCCGGAAGCGGATGCGCTTCGACGCGGCAGGCGCCAGGATCGAGGAAGACGTTTAGCGGCAGTCGACACGACTTCAGGTGAGTGTTGTCGGGCGGTAAATCAGGGATGGCCGGGAGAGCGGCCCGCGGTCACGGAGGCTTTTTCATGTCAATGCATCGGGAACGTTCTTTTTCGAAGTTGTTCATCTGCTTGTCTTGCCTGATCGTATGTGGCGCCGCGTTCCCGGCGATCGCGCACGCCCAGGGGACCAGCGCCAGCCTCAGCGGGACGATCATCGATCCCACGGGCGGCGTCCTGCCCGGCGTCCAGGTCACCTGCAAGAACATCCGCACCGGCGTGACCCAGGAGTCGGTCACCAACCAGGCCGGGATCTTCCGGTTCGCGGAACTCCCGATCGGGCAGTACGAACTCACCTCGTCGATCATGGGGTTCCAGACGCTGAAGCGGGCGGACATCAGCCTGTTGACCGGCCAGCAGCTCGACCTCAAGGTGACCATGCAGGCCGGCGGCCTCGAGACGACGGTCAACGTGACCGAGGCGATTCCCATCACGCAGACCTCCTCGTCGAGCGTGCAGACGTCGATGACCGTCCGGCAGGTCCAGGAGCTGCCGCTGAACGGCAGGAACCCCCTGCAACTCGTCGTGCTGACCGCCGGGGCGGCGATCACCGATGCCGGCACCGTGACCGGCCAGCAGGACAATCGCGGCGTCACCGTGAACGGCTTGCGCGCCACGCAGAACAACTGGCGATTGGACGGGGCCAACTACAACAACCGGTTCTTCGGCTCGGCCCCGGTGCTGCCGAACCCGGACACGCTCGAGGAATTCACGGTGCAGTCGGCGAACTACAGCGCGCGGACCGCGGGCGCCGGCGCGCTCGTGGAGCTGGCCACCCGGTCGGGCGGCAACCAGACCCACGCGTCGGCGTTCGAGTTCCTCCGCAACACGGCCCTCAACGCGAACGACTTCTTCAACAACATGGCGGGCCGCGAGAAGCCGCCGTTCAAACTCAACCAGTTCGGCGGCACCCTCGGCGGGGCGATCCAGAAGAGCAAGACGTTCTTCTTCACCGCCTACCAGGGCACCAGGCGCCGCTCGTCGCCTGGGGTCAACTCGATCCGATCGCTGACGACCGACGAACGGAACGGGAACTTCGCGGGCGTCTCGACGGTGATCAAGGACCCGCTCACGGGTGTCGCTTTCTCCGGCAACGTGATTCCGGCCGCCAGGCTCGACCCGATGGTGCGCAAGATCCTCGACGACCTGCTGCCGCTGCCGAACAGCGGCCTGAACCTGGTGTTCCCCAACCAGCAGAACGTCGAAGACGACCAGCTCACGGCCAGGGTGGACCACGAGGTCTCCTCGCGGAACCGGCTCACGTTCCGCTACTTCTACGACGCGAACCGCTTCCAGCGCCCGTTCGCCGCGCCGCCCGGATTCTACGCGGACAATGACTTCCGCAACCAGAGCCTTCTGGTTCGCGACTCGCACATCTTCAACTCGAACTTCATGCTGACGTTGTCGGGCAGCTACTCGAAGTTCCGCCGGGTTCAGCAACCGATTGCTCCCGGCATGAAGACCCTGCAGGACTACGGCGTGAAGGCGCCGCAGAGCATTACGACGGATTTCTTTCCGGGTGTGCGGTTCATGGCCGCCCCGTTGTTCAGTTTCTTCTCTGGCGGCGGTCTCGAGCAGACACCGTCGACCTATGATTTCCACGCGACGACGATCTACAGCAGAGGACGGCACAACCTGCAGTTCGGCGCCGACATCCAGATCGACAAGCTCTACGTGCTCGACGCGTCGTTCACGGTCGGCACCTGGACGTTCAACGGCTCGAGAACCGGGTACCTGCCCGCCGACATCGTGACGGGGTACCCCTCCCTCTTC
>JANYLG010000100.1 GCA_025363775.1 Acidobacteriota bacterium
GCGCCTTGAGCGCCGCCAGCATCATCTGGATGCTGCGGCGCTGCTCCTGGTGGAGGTGCAGGGCCCCTGCGCCCGTGAACGCCTCGATTCGCCTGACGCCGGCCGCCACGCCGCTTTCCTGGACGATGGTGAAGAGACCGATATCGCCTGTCGCCTTGACGTGGGTGCCGCCGCACAGCTCCAGGCTGAAGCCGGGCACCGAGACCACGCGCACGCTGCTGCCGTACTTCTCGCCGAAGAGCGCCATCGCTCCGGCGGCAATCGCCTCCTCGGTGGAGCGCACGTCCGTCTCGACGGGCAGGTTCTTCCAGATCTGTCCGTTGACAATCCGCTCGATGTCATCGAGCTGGGGCTCGGTGATGGCGGCGAAGTGGACGAAGTCGAACCGCAGCCGATCGGGCGCCACCAGCGACCCGGCCTGCTTGACGTGCGAGCCGAGAACCTGCCGGAGCGCGGCGTGCAGCAGGTGGGTGGCGGTGTGGTTGCGACGCGTGGCGTCGCGCGCGGCCTCATCGACCTCGGCGGTCACGAGGTCCCGTTCCCGCAGGACGCCGGTCTCGACGCGGACCCTGTGCAGGCGGGGACGCTCCGCGCCCGCGCGCGCGAGCCCCTCGACGCGGGCGCGTCCGGCGCCGGACGCGGCAACCATCGTCCCGGTGTCGGACACCTGGCCGCCCGCTTCGAGGTAGAAGGGGGTGCGGTCAAGCGCCACGTAGCCCACCTGTCCCTCGGTCAGCGCGTCGAGCCTGTGGCCTTCTTCGTCGAGGACGGCCAGGATCGGCGCGCCGGCCACGCGCGTGGCCGCGTACCCTTCGAAACGGTCCGCCGTGCCGCGCAGCGACTCGGTGGCCTCCTCGAACAACAGCGATTCGGCCTTCGCGGCGCCAAAGCCATGGCCGGCCCGCGCCTTTTCGCGCTGCACTTCCATCGCCCGCTCGAACGCGGCGTGGTCGAGCGTGACCCGGCGCTCGGTGGCCATGTCCTCGATGAAGTCGAGCGGGACGCCGAAGGTGTCGTAGAGGCGGAAGGCCTCGTCGCCGTTGATTGGACGCGAGTCGGCTTCCGCGGCGGCGAGCGCTGCCTCCAGCCGTGGAAGGCCGTCGTTCAAGACCTTGTCAAACCGCTCTTCTTCGGTGCGGATCATCCGTTCGACGTACGCGCGCTGCGTCACCAGTTCCGGGTAGGCGCGGCCCATCTGGTGTGTGAGCACCTCGACGAGGCGGTAGAGAAACGGCTCGGTCATCCCCAGGCGCTTGCCGTGCCGCATCGCGCGCCGCATGATCTTGCGCAGCACGTAGCCGCGCCATTCGTTCGACGGCACGACGCCGTCGGCAATGAGGAACGTCATGGCGCGGACGTGATCGGCGACGACACGCAGCGAGACGTCCCCTGAGGCGGAAGCGACCCCGCTGGCCAGCGAGCTGTATGTGACGCCGGTGATCGTACGAAGTTCCTTCAGCAGGGGCGTGAACAGATCGGTGTCGTAGTTGGAGAGGACGCCCTGCAGGACGGCCGTGATCCGCTCGAGGCCCATGCCGGTGTCGATCGACGGGGCGGGCAACCTGTTCAGCGATCCGTCCGGCTGGCGGTCGAACTCCATGAACACGTTGTTCCAGATCTCGACGTAGCGGTCGCACGAGCACGCCACGCCCTTGCAGACGGGCTCGGAGCACGGCAGGTGGTCGCCGCGGAAGTAATGGACTTCCGAGCAGCGGCCGCACGGCCCGGTCTCGCCCATCGCCCAGAAGTTGTCCTCGCCCAGCTCGCTGATCTGGTCGGACGGCAGGTACGTCCGCCAGAGGTCGTATGCCTCGTGGTCGCGCGGCACCGTATCGTCGCCCATGAAGACGGTGGTGTGCAGCCGCTCGGGCGGGAGCTTCCACTCCTGGGTGAGCAGCGTCCATGCAAAGGCAATGGCGTCGGTCTTGAAGTAGTCGCCGAAGGAGAAATTACCGAGCATCTCGAAGAACGTGTGGTGGCGCAGCGACGGCCCGACGTTCTCGAGGTCGTTGTGCTTGCCGCTGACCCGCATGCACTTCTGCGAGCTGGTGGCGCGCGTGTAGTCGCGGGGCTCCTTCCCGAGGAAGGTGTCCTTGAACTGGTTCATCCCGGCATTGGTGAACAGCAGCGTCGGGTCGTTGCCCGGAACCAGTGGCGAGCTGGCCGCGATGCGGTGTCCCTGCCGCGCGAAGAACTCGAGGAAGGACGCGCGGATTTCATTCGAGGTCATAGGCGTTCCATTGTAGTAGGACAGGCCACTGCGGGCACAACGAGATCAACCACACTCTTCCTCGTCCACCGCGGCGTCGCGCCGCGAGCGGGCCTTCAGGGCGGCGACGATGGCGGACGGGGGGAACCCCTGGCGGAGGAGCTGCTGGTAGAGGCGGCGGAAGTGAGCGGAATCGCGGACGCGACCGCCGGGACCGCGGAGGCGGCGCGACAGGACGCGTTCGAGCAGGGCGGGTTCGTCGATCGCGCCGAACACCTCGTCCACGGCTGCGTCGGCGATGTCCGAGGCGATGCCGAACGAGTGCAGCCGCCTGAGCACGAAGGCGCGGCCGCGTGACCGCACATGGGCCTCGGTGCGCGCGGCGGCGAGGGCCACCCGCCGGTCGTTGGCGGCGCCAGCCTCACGTAGCCGCTCGATGGCCGCGTCCACCGCGTCGCCCTCGTGGTCTTTTCGCCGGAGCCGCTCTCGGATCTGCGCCTCGGACAGTTCGCGCCGCGCGAGCATCGCGAGACCGGCGGCGTAGGCCGCCCGAACGGGATCGCTCATAGCACCAGTCCGAATGCGCTCTCTACCTGCTGAAGCGCTGGACGTCCGCCGTGGCCGTCATGCCGGCGCGGGCCATTTCCTCGCGCGCGGCGTCGGACGTCATCGCGATCCCCTGGACCCGCAGCTTGAACTCGTCCACGTTCGTCGCCCAGTGCAGCGCCTCCTCGTAGGAGACGAGGCTCGTCTCGTAGAGCATGAAGATCGACTGGTCGAACGTCTGCATGCCGTACTGCGACGTCCCGGCGGCAATGGCGCCAGGGATGAGGTGTGTCTTCTCCTTGTCCACGATGCAGTCGCGGATGAACGGCGTCGAGATCATCACCTCGACGGCCGCGCACCGCCCGTTGCCGTCAGCCCGCGGGATCAGGCGCTGCGAGATGACGGCCTTGAGCACGGCCGCCAGCTGCAGGCGGATCTGCTTCTGCTGGTGGGGCGGGAAGACCGCGATGATACGGTTGATCGTCTCGGTGGCGTCGAGTGTGTGCAGGGTCGAAAAGACGAGATGCCCGGTCTCGGCGGCCACCAGCGACGTCTCGATCGTCTCGAAGTCGCGCATCTCGCCGACGAGGATGACGTCGGGGTCCTGGCGCAGCGCGCTGCGAAGCGCGAACGAGAACGACTGGGTGTCCACCGAGACCTCGCGCTGGTTGATGATCGACCGGTTGTCGCGCTGCAGGAACTCGATCGGATCCTCGATCGTCATCACGTGCACGCAACGCGTCGTGTTGATGTGATCCACCATCGCGGCAAGCGTCGTGCTCTTGCCCGATCCAGTCGTGCCGGTGACGAGCACGAGGCCGCGGTCCTCGTCCGCGATCGTCGCCAGCACCTTGGGCAGCCCCAGTTCCTCGACCGTCTTGATGCGCATCGGGATGATGCGCAGGACGAGGCCGATGGTGCCCCGCTGCTGGAACACGTTGCAGCGGAAGCGCCCCAGCGACGGGATGCTGTAGGCCAGGTCGACCTCCTGCGACTCCTTGAACTTCTGGCGCTGCGCGGTCGACATCACGGCGGCCGCCATCGCCACCGTGTCCTCGTGCGTCAGGCGCCGCTCCTCGGACGCCGGCCGGAGCATGCCGTTGATGCGCATCATCGGGAAGCTTCCGACCTTGAGGTGCAGGTCCGAAGCCCCATTCTCGACGGCGATCTTCAAGAGGTCGTTGACGTGCATGGGTCACCAGGCGGAGATCGGGTTGGGAATGGCAGGCGCCTCGCTCTCGGTCTTGTCGGCGCCGACAGCCGGCGGGTTGAGGTACTGGAGCCAGCCGTGAGGGTCCGGCACTTCGCCGTTGAGGATCTCGAAGAACCGGCGCTGGAGGGTGCGCGTCATCGGGCCGCATGCGCCCGCGCCGACGGTCACCCGGTCCACCGACCGGATCGGTGTCACCTCGGCGGCCGTCCCCACGAAGAACAGCTCGTCCGCGATGTAGAGCGCCTCGCGCTGGATGATCTCCTCGCGCACCTCGTACCCGAGGTCGCGCGCGATCGTGATGATCGAGTCGCGCGTGATGCCCGGCAGCACCGACGCGTGCAGTGGCGGGGTGTACAGGACGCCGTTGCGCACCATGAAGATGTTCTGCGCGCTCCCCTCGCTCACGTGGCCATTCACGTCGAGCGCGATTCCCTCGGCATACCCGTCGGCCATCGCCTCCATCTTGATCAACTGGCTGCTCGCGTAGTTCGCGCTCGCCTTGGCCATCGTCGGGAGCGTGTTGGGGGCGCTGCGCGTCCAGGAACTGACACACACGTCCACGCCCTTCTCGAGCGCCTCGGGTCCGAGATAGGCCCCCCATTCCCAGCAGAGAATAGCGACGTCCACCGGCGACCCGAGCGGGCTCACGCCCGGTTCCCCGTAGCCGCGGTAGATCAGCGGCCGGATGTAGCAGGCCGTGAAGTGGTTGGCGCGAATCGTGTCGAAGATTGCCGCGTTGAGCTCGGCTGGCTCCATGGGGATGGGCATCCGGTAGATCTTCGCCGAGTTGTAGAGCCGGGCCGTGTGAGCGTCCAGGCGGAAGCACGCCGAGCCCTTGGGCGTGTCGTAGCAGCGCGCTCCCTCGAAGACCGCGCTGCCGTAGTGAATCACGTGTGACGCGATATGGATCTTCGCGTCGGCCCAGTTCACCAGCAATCCGTTCATCCAGATCGTGCCGGTACCTGCGAACGCCATGGATCACCTCTATTTCCGAAGGATTTCAATCAGAACAGGTCCAACTGGAGGGCACCACGGATTCTAACATTACTGCGCTTCGCCACAAAACGGGCAACGGTCGGTCCGCGAGTGCAACGGCTTGCGGCAGTGCCAGCAGAAGCGGGCGACCAGCGTCTCGCGGGCGCGCAACCGGCTCTGGATCTCCTGCAGTTCATCGCTGGATGTGGCCGGGCGGTGCGGCGCGGTCGGCGGGCCGGCCACGGGGCGAGTGCTTCTCGCGCCGGCCCACTTGGTCCGGGCGGCCAGCAGGTCGTCCAGCAATTCCCCGGCCTTCTGGTAGCGTTCTCCCACGGCCGGGGCCATCGCCCGCATCACGATATCGTTCAGTTCCCTGGGGATCCGGCTGTTCCGCGCGCGCGGCGGCACGACCAGCTCGCCCCGCATCAGCTTCTGCAGGTCGGAGGGCGACGGCGTGCCGTAGGGCAGCTCCCCGGTGAGCATCTGGTACATCGTGACGCCCAGCGAGTAGATGTCGGACGCGAAGACCGCCTTGCCGTGGAATTGCTCCGGCGCCATGTAAGGCGGGCTCCCAATCACCGTCGTCCCCTGTCCCGCCACCTCGAGAAACCGCGACGTCCCGAAGTCCGCAACCTTCACCATGCCGCTCTCGGAGACCAGGACGTTGGCGGGACGGAGGTCGCGGTGCAGCACACCCTGCGAGTGCGCGTGGTCCACCCCGTTACAGACCTGGCAGGTCAGGTCCATCATGTGGACCAGGTCGAGGCTGCCCTCCCGCTCGATGATCGCCTCGAGCGTTTCCCCCGCCACGTACTCCATCACGATGAAGAAGACGTTTTCCTGCTTCTCGGCCGTCAGGATCGTGACGATGTTCGGGTGGTTCAGGCTGGCGAGCAGGCGCGGTTCGCGGAGCAGTTCCCCGAAGTCGATGTTCTGGCGATGCGGGACCTTGAGCGCGACCTTCTTGTCGATCCAGGTGTCTTCCGCCAGGTAGACCGCGCCGAAACCGCCGCTGCCCAGCGAGGAGACGATGCGATACTTGCCGATGGTTTGCCCGCGAAAGAACATCGAAGCGCAGTATACACTCAAGTCCTCTATAATCTCGCCAATGCACGCCCGTTTCCATGCTCCGGACCTCGTGACCGATGGAGGGGTTGTCGAGCTGCCGCCCGACGAGGCCGACCACCTTGGCCGCGTGCTCCGGCTCCGAGTGGGCGCCGAGGTTCGGCTGTTCGATGGCCGGGGTCGCGAGCGCGTAGGCCTGGTGGAAAGAGTCGAGCGGAATCGGGCGGTCGTCCGCGTGACGGGCGAGGCCACGCCCGCAGCCGAGGCGTCGGTCTGGGTGGTGCTGGCTCAGGCAGTGCTCAAGGGCAACGCCATGGACGAGGTCGTCCGCGACTCGGTGATGGTCGGTGTGAGCGCGATCGTCCCGGTGCTCTCAGCCCGGGCGGACGTGGATCCCGGGAGGCTGCGGGCGTCGGGACGGGTGGACCGGTGGCAACGGATCGCGCTGGCCTCGGTGAAGCAGTGCGGCCGCGCGGTGCTGCCGCGCGTGCACGCCCCGCGGACGCTCGACGCCTGTCTGCGCGAGTTCGAGGCGCCGCGGCGATATCTGCTGACCGAACCGCGCCTCTTCCTGACGGCGCCCGTCGGTGTTCGCACGCTCGCGGCACAGCCTCCGCCCGCGTCAGCCCTGCTCCTGGTCGGTCCCGAAGGCGGGTGGACCGACGAAGAAGTGGCCTTGGCCACCCTCGCCGGCTGCACACCGATCTCGCTCGGCCCGCGGACGCTCCGCGCCGCCGCCGCCGCCCTCGTCGGCATGACCGCGCTGCAGTGTGTCTGGGGCGATCTGGACCCGGCGGCGCAGGGTTAACGGAGCCACCCGCCCATCCACTCGTCTTCCGTGACCCGTTCGACGAGGGTCATCCGCGGGGCGAAGGCGGCCAGCACCAGGGACTCCTCCTCGAGCGTGACGCCGCTGATGATCAGCGCACCGCCAGGGGCGACCGCGTCGGCCAGGGTGTCTGCGCTGCGAATCAGCAAGCCGCCGGTCAGATTCGCCGTGACGACATCCGCCCGAAGGGTGGGGAACGCCCGGAAATCGCCAAGGCGCAGATCGATGCCGGCGCCGCCGCCGTTGAGGTCCAGGTTCTCGCGCGCCGATTCGATGGCATCCGGGTCGTCGTCCACGCCGACCACCGCCCGCGCGCCCAGGGCGCGTGCCACGAGCGCCAGAACGCCTGACCCGGTGCCGACGTCGAGCACCGTCCGGCCGGCAAGATCGAGACGCTGGAGCAGGGACGTGCAGAGCCGTGTGCTCGCGTGATGGCCCGTGCCGAAGCCCATGGAGGGCTGGATGACGATGACCGACGGCGCGGTGCCCGTGCTCGCGGGTGCGGCTGACGCGAGCAGGGATGCGTTCGCTGCGCGCCACGGCGGTGCGATGATGATGCGCCCCACCCGCACCGCGTCGAGGTCCTGC
>JANYLG010000110.1 GCA_025363775.1 Acidobacteriota bacterium
CGGTCGCCCCTACTTGGCGGCCTTCTTCTGGGCGGCCCAGTTGACCACCATCTGACCGCCCCCGTAGCTGAGGCTTCCGGCGAACTGGCCTGCGGTCAGCCCCCCGGACAGCACGATCGCGGCCCCGTCAACGTAGGTGAAGGTCAAAGTCAGCTTGCCCTCAGCCCACGAACCCTCGGTGATCGGCGCCGCTCCCTGCGGCCCGGTCACTTCCCCGGTGACCTTGTCCTTCTCGAGCGTCAGCTTCATCGAAAACGGCGTGGCGCCGTCCGGCAGATCCACCATGCCTTCCCACTCGCCGCTGACGGGATCGGCGGCGACAGCCGCCTTGCCCTTCTCCGGGCTGGCCGGCGGCTGTCCCTGCTTGTCCGCCGACGACTGCGCCCACGCCGGTGCCACGGCGACCAGGGCGAGAGCGAACACGACCACGACCAGCGACTTCAGGCTGCTCCTCATGGATTCCTCCGTAGCGTTTCCCGTCCAATTGTCCGGGCGACCAGCCGGTCGCCCCTACAGAGTCACACCAGCACCGACTGATACGCGTACAGCGCCGGCGCCCCGCCGGTGTGCACGAACAGGACGTGCTCGCCCTTCTTGAACGTGCCGCGACGCACCAGCGCCATCAGGCCAGCCATCGTCTTCCCGGTGTAGACCGGATCGAGCAGGATGCCTTCGACCTGAGCGAGCATCCGCACCGCCTCGACCATTTCCGGTGTCGGCAGCGAGTAGCCAGGCCCGACCCAGTCCCCGAGCGCGGTGATGGCATCGCGCGGGATGCCGCCCTGGATGTTCAACAGGCACGCCACTTCCTGCGCCAGCTTGTAGACGTTCGGCTCCTGCTCCTCGCGGGTGCGGCGGACATTGATGCCGGTCAGGGGGATATGACTGTTGTTCCCGATCAGCCCGCAGATCAACCCCGCGTGCGTGCCGGTGCTGCCGCTGGCGCACACGATATGGTCGAGGCGGATGCCGAGGTCGTAGGACTGGGCAAGGATTTCCTCCGCGCACGACACGTAGCCGAGCGCGCCAAGCGGGTTCGACCCGCCGCCCGGAATGATGTAGGCCTTCCGTCCGAGCCCGGCCACCTGGTCGGCGACCTTCTGCATCTCGGCCGCGAGGTCCACGCCCGCCTTCACCACGGTCACGGCCTCGACGCCGAGCAACCGGAACAGGAAGTTGTTGCCGCTCGCGTCCGGGCTGTAGCTGTTCGCCACCCGCTCTTCGATGACGAGCCGGCACTTCAGGCCCTCTTTGACGGCGGCCGCCAGCGTGAGCCGGCAGTGGTTCGACTGCACGGCGCCACAGGTGACCAGGGTGTCAGCCCCCTTGGCGAGCGCATCGGCCACGAGGAACTCGAGCTTGCGCGTCTTGTTGCCGCCGCCCGCGAGGCCGAGCAGGTCGTCGCGCTTGATGTAGATGTCGGGGCCGCCGAGCAGCGTCGAAAACCGTTCGAGTTTCTCGATAGGCGTCCAGCCCTGCGTGTAGCGGCGGCGCGGGAATCGTGAGAGGTGCATGGTGTCGATCACTCCTAAGGGGCGTTACAGGGTACCACGCAGCGTGTAGAATCTGAAGAATATGGCTAGTCCTTTCACCCTGACGCGCGTCTGGCGGATCCTGAAGGACATCGACCTGGAAGCGGTCCGGCGCGAGGCCGCGCGCCGCGTCCACGTGCTCATCATCGGCGAAAGCACCGCCGACGCCGACGAGCTGGCGATGCGGCTCGCGGAGGGCCAGCCCGATCCCACGCCGTGGCTCACCGTGGTTGACGCGCCCCTCGCCGTGCGCGCCCCCGGTCTCACAACGACGGCCGGCGGCCGCAACGCCGTCCTCGACGCGCCGGACATCGTCATCGCCGTCACCCGCGGGAAGGACCTGACGGCCGAGATGAAGGCGGCGAGGCAACGGTGGGTGGGGGGCCGGGCGTGCCTGGTGACCGTCGCCCTCGACAGCGGGGAACGCGCGGGCAAGGTGACGACGCACGGCGGCGCATCCCGCGTGGCCATCGACCGATTCGACGACGAGGGATTCCGGTGCGTGGTGGAGGCGATATTCGCGGTCGTCGAACCCGACCGACGACTGGGTCTTGCGCGGGAGTTCCCGGTTCTCCGCCCGGGAGTCTTCAACGATCTGATCGACGAGACGGCTCGCGCCAACGCGGGCTACTCGTTCAGCACCGGCCTCGCCGAGATCATCCCGCTCCTCGACATTCCGCTCAACATCGGCGACATGATCGTGCTCACGAAGAACCAGCTGATGATGAGCTACCGGATCGCGCTGGCCGCGGGCAAGGTGGGCAAGCCGCGTGAGCTGGTCGGCGAAATCGCGGGCGTGCTGGGCGGCGGGCTGATCTTCCGACAACTGGCGCGCCAGCTGATTGGCCTCGTCCCCGTGATCGGCCTCGTCCCGAAAGTCGCCGTCGCCTACGGCGGCACGTGGGCGATTGGCCGGGCCGTCGCGCTCTGGGCGACCGAGGGTCAGAAGGTGACCGCCGATCGCCTAAAGGAACTCTCGCGCGAGGGGCTGCAGCGCGGACGCGAGATCGCGCGTGCGATGAGGCGCCAGCCCCCGGCGGGCGCGTAGCCGGCACGAGGGCCCCACCGGCCGCTCGGCCGGCACGAGGGTTCAGCGCGGCGCCGTGTTCCTTGCCATTTCGTCGGTTGGATTCCTCTTCCTGCTCGTGGCCCTGGTCTTCGGCGAGGCCTTCGAACACTTCGGAGCCGACTTCGACCACGACCTCGGGCACGGCGGCCCCGGCTTTTTCAGTGTCCGGATCCTGAGCGTGTTCGTCACCGCGTTCGGCGGTTTCGGCGCGGGCGCCACTCACTACGGCTGCATGCGTCCTCGTCGGTGTTCGGCGCCGTGGCGGCGCCCCTCGGCAACATCGACAAGCTGGTGGTGATCGATCAGGGAGGCGGCGGCCCCAACGGCAGCGCGTCGGGCCTCGAGCGCCTGGCCAGAACCAGCCCGGCCCTTGTCTTCAACCTAATTCAGCAGCTCGAGGCGCTCGGCCTCAACCTGCCCGCGCTGCTCCAGCACCTGGGAACGTCCACGAAGGACAGGGCGACGCCGCCGGCCGAATAGCCGCAGACTTCTTCCAGGGCCCAGATCGTCACGGTTGAAGCAGATGTCTGTGGGTCCCCTGGCATCTGTCTCAGTGGAAGTAGTTCGTGTACTTCGACCAGAGGTCCTCGGCCAGCTTCCAGTACGCGTCCACCGCCCCGTTGGCGATGTCGTGCGAGTACTTCGTCAGAAACGCCCTGCCCTTCTGCGGGTCCTGCTGGAGCAGGCGCACCGCCTCCTTTTCGAACGTCGCCTGATCGGCGAATGCCTTCGTCTCGATCGGCTCCCACACCTTCTGGACGTCCTTGACCATGTCCTGCCAGCGCAGGGTGGTCAGCTGGCTCACCTGGCGGTACGCCCACCACGCGCAGTCGCGGCGGAACTTTGCCCGGCCGTCGACCATGTAGGACGCGGGCATCTGCGTCATGCCGATGTAGAACGGCGTGTGGGGAGTCGTCATCGGGTTGTCGTACCCGAGCCACACGACGCCGCCGACCGCGTTCGGCAGCCAGCCGCGCGACTGCGTCACCTGCAGGTAGGTGGCCCGCTTGCAGGCGATGGTCCGCTCCGACGTGATGTTGAACGCGTCCAGGTAATCCGCGCTCATGAACGGGTTGGCAATCGGGTTCTTCGTCACCTTGCCGTCCCGGCCGATCTTGTTCAACGACCGGATCATGTCGAACGGCGTGTCCTGATAGGTGTCGCGGAAGATGTCGAGGACATCCTTCACCGACAGCGTCTTCTCGGCTTTCACCGACAGCGGGTAGTGCTCCGCGTTCGGGTCGAGCCTCAGCGATGGCGCGATGCGGCTGAGCGCGCGCCACTCGCGGCGCCGGCTGCCCATGCTGTTCCGCGACCCGTACACCGTGCAGAACTCGAACGGCTCGCCGCTCTTCGCGCTCCAGTATCCGAGCTGCTCGGCCAGCGAGAACACGTTCTCGGACGCGAGGTAGTGGTCCTTGTCGGTCAGGTTCAGCTTGCGGATGCGCGCGGCGTTGGCCGACACGAACACGTGGTCGTCCGGGATGCGGACGGCCGCCCAGACGGCTCCCTTGTTGCCTTTCCCCGGCCCGAGGATCTCGAAGATCCACGCCTCGTTGGAGTCGGAGAACGTAAACGCTTCGCCCGCGTCGTTGTAGCCGTACTGCCTGGTCAGCTCGTCCGCGATCCGGATCGCCTCGCGTGCGGTCTTCGCCCGCTCCAGCACCAGGCGATACAGCTCGGGGCAATCGATGATCCCCTTGTCGCTCACCAGGTCGCGCTTGCCGCCGAACGTCGTCTCGCCGATCGCCAGCTGGTGCTCGTTCATGATCGGGTAAGCGGCGTTCAGGTAGGCGTAGGTCTCGGGCACCTGCGGGATCTCGCCGGTCTCGATCCGCTCCGGGTCGTCCGGCTTCTTGCTCAGTTTCGGCTCGTAGTACACCTTCGCCATCTCGCCGGGGTTGTGTTTCTGATTCGGGACGATGTTCATCCAGGTGCGGTCGCTGGTGCTGTCGCACGAATGCGATGTCATCGTCGACCCGTCAACCGAGGCGGTCTTCCCGACCAGCACGCTCGTGCAGCTTTCGCACGACGGACAGACGAGGTTCTCGCCATCCTGTATCTTCGCTGCCGTGCCAGGCAGCACCACGAGTCCGCACACACCGATGGCGATCAACCAGAAATGAAGATGACGCCGCATGCTCTCTCCCTTAATTTTCTACTTCAGAAGCTCCGATGTCAGCGTCGCGCCCTGCAGTTGCGGACGCACGCCGACGAACTTCGCTACTTTCCGGCTGTCCTTGGCGACCCACACCGTGGTCGTCGCGCCATCGTCGGGCGTCGCCATCTCGATCTTGTACGCGTCGAACGTCCCCGCCGGCACCGTCACCGACTCGCTGCCGAGCACCTGCAACTGCACCGTGCGAGCCTTCTGCACCTGCACGTCGAAGGTGCGGAACGCAATCTTGTAGCCGGGCGCGAACGGGAGCGTCGCGATCGTCTGGTACACTCCCGGACCGTCGTTGAACAGCTCGCCGCCGATGTCCACGCTGAACGGCCGCGACTGCCCATTCACGAGGAACTGGCCCGCCGCCTTGCCGTCCTTCACGGTGTACTCAATCTGGTTGGGGCCCTGCACCAGCGTCCGCTTCTTCAGCTGCAGCGTCGCCTTGTCAACCACTGAGCGATCGACGACGCTGCCGCCCGCCGCCGCGCCGGCCGCGGGTGTGGCGGCCGAGTCGGTGATGAGCCACCCCTCGGCGTCGTCCTTGATCTCCGTCGTGACGGCCATCTCGCGTACCTGGCCGCCGAGCGAAATCGTCGCGCGATAGACCCACGTCCCTGGCGTCAGAGCCACCGCCGGTTTCGGCGTCGTCACGGCGGGGCCCGACACCGGCAACGTCACCGTCACCGTCTTCGGGTCCACGGTGATTTCCTTCAACCGCGCGGCTACCTCGGGCGGCATCGTCTCCTGGTAGCGGCCGCCGAGGAACTTCGCGAGGAACTTCTCTGCCGCGGCGAACGTCGCCATGTTGTTCACGGGCCGTGCGAAGCCGTGCCCTTCGTCCGGCGCAACGATGTACTCGACCGGGAACCCCCGGTCGCGAAGCGCGATCACGATCTGGTCCGATTCCCGCTTGTTGACGCGCGGGTCGTTGGCGCCCTGGATGACGAGCAGCGGCGTCTTGATCTTCGCGGCCGAGTTGAGGGGCGATTGCCGCTCCAGCTGCGCCTTGCCCGCGGGCGTGCCCGGATCACCCATGCGCTCGTGAAACACCTTGCGGCCCGCCTCCCAGTACGGCGGAATCGAATTGAGCAGCGTGATCAGGTTCGACGGGCCGACGATGGACACGCCAGCCGCGTACGTATCCGGCGTGAACGCGACAGCGGCGAGCGTGGCGTACCCGCCGTAGGACCCGCCCATGATCCCGACATGTTTCGGGTCCACGATGCCCTCGGCCACCAGGTGCTTGACACCCCATGTGAGGTCATCCTGCATCTTCTCGCCCCACTGCTTGTTCCCCGCGTCGAGGAACTTCTTGCCGTAGCCCGTGGACCCACGAAAGTTCGGCTGCAGCACCGCGTAGCCGCGGTTGGCGAGGAACTGCGGGAAGGCGCTGTAGCCCCAGCCGTCGCGCGCCCACGGTCCGCCGTGCGGGAAGACGATGAGCGGGAGGTTCTTCGCCGGGATGCCCTTCGGCAGCGTAAGGTAGGCCGGAATCTCGAGGCCGTCCGATGACGTGTAGCGGATGGCCGTCATCGGCGCCAGCGCCTCGCGCGGCAGCTTCTCGCGGATCCGGTACTGGAGCGTCAGTGCCTTCGTCTGCCGGTCGAACAGGTAGGTCGAGCCCGGGTCCACGTCGCTCGACGCGCTGACGATGAAGAGGCGCTCGTCGGCGGTGGACGAGCCCATGCCGATCTCGCGGCCGGGAAGCTTCGATTTCAGAAGGTTGTAGTCGGCCTCGTAGGCCTTGTCCTTCCAGTACATGCGCTGCCTCTCGTCCACATAGGTCGTGGCGATGAGGTCGTCGGTCTTGTCCGAGAACGCCGCTGAACCAAAGTCCACGCGGTTCATGGGGTCGGCTTCGACCAGTTCCTCCTTCGCCGTCTGGACGTCGAGGAGCACCAGCCGCGCCAGGTCCGCCGCGCCTTTGTTCGTCTCGAAGTAGACCCGCGTGCCGTCCTTGTGGAACCGGACCGGGCCGCACGACTCGAACACGGTGCAGGTGTAGATCTTCGTGAACGTGTTGTCGGCGTCGGCGCGCAGCACCTCGGTGTCGCCGTTCTCGGGCGAGCGGGTGACCAGGCGGAGCTGGTCCTTCAGGTCGAAGACGAATCCCGTGATGCGCTCGGTGTTCTTCGAGACCAGCGTTCGCACCCCCGTCGAGATCTTCACCTTGTAGAGGTCGTGCCACGCCGGGTCGCGGTCGTTCAGGCCAACGTAGATGGCGTCGGGATCGCTCTTGGGCACGGCGAACATCTGGGCGCGGACGTTCTTGGCCTCGGTGAGGTTTCGCGCGGCCGGAACCTCGGCGCCGGCGGCTGGCGCGTCGGCCGGGTTCACGGCGTAGACGTTGTAGTTCTCGTTCCCGCCCTGGTCCTGGACGAACAGGATGTACTTCGCGTCGCGCGACCAGAAGTAGCCGGGGATGGGCCGCTTCGTGTCGGCGGTGATCGGACGCGCCTTGTCGAATGGCTCCTCGGTGCGCTTCACCCAGATGTTGCGCGTGCCCTTGAACGGCTTCATGAAGGCGATGAACGTGCCGTCGGGCGAGATCTGCGCGCCGGCAATCTCGGGGTCGCCGAAAAACTGGTCGCGGTCGATGATCGGCGGCAGCCCGGGCGTGGCGGCCAGCGCGGGCCTGGCCTGCCGTGCGGAGGCGGCCGGGCTCGCAGGCTGCTGTGCGCCTGGCGCGGCAGGCTTGGCCTGGGGCGCGGGGGCGGCCGGCACGGCTGGCTTCGCCGCAGTCGTCTGCGCGACGGCTGGCGCCACCAGCGCGGCAAGGGCAACGAGGACGATGGCGGGGACGAGGGGCAGTCGGCGTTTGTGCATGTGAAGCTCCCACGGCAAATCGGGTGGAGATGAACGGCTTATGTTACTACGGCGGCCGGCTCTTTCTCACCCGCAAGCGCTTCGTTCACCTCGGTGCGCCGACGCGTCACATCAGCATCCTTCCAGCGCGTGCCTGGCGGCAATCTGCGCACGACGACGGCGGAGTGCCAGCCACTCGTATCGGTCGGCGAACCGCGCCGCGCGCGCCTGGCGCAGGTCGGCGAGGAGGTCGGGATTCCGCAGGGGCGACGTGTGGCGCGTGGCCGCTTGGGGCGTGGTGACGTCGATGTCGGCTGGTCGCGGCGCGAGATGAAGGGCGACGCCGCCGGTCAGCGCGAGAAGCGAGCGCTCGGTGTCCTGCCGGTCGGACGAAGAGAAGCGGGTCGCTGCAGAATGTGCCATGCGCCGAGCCTACCGGGTGGGCATGACAGGCGAGGTCACACCGCCGGCGGCTGTTTTGGAAGCGAAGTCTGCGGTGAGATGGCGGCGGCGGCGAATGTGCGGCGACAATTGAATGCGACCGGCAGTAATAGTTGACGCCGCGCAACACCGCCCACCGCCGCACCTCGCCGGCCGCTTGCTGCTGTCGTGCCAACATCGGGTTCCGAAAGAGCTGGCAAGCCACTTTGCGCTTGACAGCGTCGTCCCGGCAGGGCAACCTTTCCATGTATACAGTTCAGATATACGGTTCTGTATCCATTGCTAGATGCCGGAGTCAACTCCGGTGCGGAATACCGACGCGACGGAACTCATTGCAAAGAGGAGTGTCATGAATCACAGAGGTCTGACAACAGCTGGACGGACGCCGCACCTGGCGTTCCGGCTCATCCTGCTGTCCCTGCTCGTGCTGGCGTTGCCGCTGACCGCGGCGGCCCAGACCCGGACCGGCCGCATCACCGGCGTGGTCACCGACTCGACCGGCGGCGTGCTGCCGGGCGTGACGGTCAACGTCAAGGGTGCGGCCAACGCGGTCCACTCGACCGTCAGCGACTCGAACGGCCGCTACGTGGTCGAGAACCTGGCGCCCGGCTCGTACACCGTGTCGTTCGAACTGGCTGGCTTCGCCACCCAGGCGAGCACGGTCGCCGTGACGGCCGGTCAGGCTGCCACCGTGGAAACCAAGTTGCAGATCGGGGCCCGGACCGAATCGGTCCAGGTCACGGGCACGCTGATTCCGCGGCCGACGCTTGAAGCGATGAGCCCGGTGACGACCCTCGAGGTCGAAGAGCTGACCTACCGTGGTATCAACCGCGTGGAAGACCTGCTGACGAGCCTGCCGCAGGTCTTCGTCGCGCAGAACTCGTCGGTGTCCAACGGCGCGTCAGGGACGGCCACGGTCGATCTGCGCTACCTCGGCCCGAACCGCACGCTGGTGCTCATCGACGGACGCCGGATGTCGGGCGGCGACGCCTTCACGACGGCGGCGGACTTGAACTTCATCCCGTCCGCGCTCGTCAAGCGTGTGGACGTCCTGACCGGCGGCGCGTCGTCCACCTACGGCGCGGACGCCGTGGCTGGCGTCGTGAACTTCGTGCTCGACCGCGACTTCACCGGCTTCAAGGGTGGCGTGGAGTACAGCGGCTTCCAGCACAACAACTCGAACTCCGTGGTCCACACGATCAACGCGGCCAAGGGGTACAGCGTTGTCAAGGGCGGCCGGTGGAACGACGGCCCGATCGACTTCAACGTCGCCTTCGGCAGCAAGTTCGCCGACAACAAGGGCCACGCGGCCTTCTACCTCGACTACCGCAAGACGAATGCGATCACAAAGGATCAGCGCGACTACACGAACTGCTCGGTGGCCACGCTGACCGACCCGCTCGCCTGCGGCGGCTCTTCCACCTGGGCGTACGGTCGTTTCATCGTCAGTCCCAAACCCGGAACGGCGGGAGTCGGCGGAGACTACGCGCTGGATCCGACGACGGGTCTCCTGAGGAACCGTGTCGCTTCCGACGTCTACAACTTCGCGCCGAAGAACTACATGCAGCGTCCCGACCAGCGGTGGGCGGGCGGCGCATTCATCAATTACGACGTCAACACGCACATCCAGATCTACGGTGATGCCATGTTCATGGACGACACCACCGACGCGCAGATCGCCGAATCCGGCGACTTCGCCGGCACGAACCAGGTCAACTGCGACAACCCCCTGCTGTCCGCCGCGGAAAGGGCCGCATTCTGCACGAACGCGGGTTACGGCCCGCACGACATTGCGAATGTCATCCTCCAGAGGCGCAATATCGAAGGCGGCGGCCGCATCAGCCGTCTGAACCACACCGACCTGCGGTACTCGGGCGGTGTCAAGGGTACGGTCAACAACGTGTGGAGCTACGACGTGTACGGCATGCAGGCGACGGTTCGCTCGCCGCAGTCGTACTCGAACGACCTGAACAAGCTTCGGATCCAGAACGCACTGATCGTGGACGGCACCGCCGCCAATCCGGTCTGCCGGAACGACACGGCGAACGGCTGCGTGCCGTGGAACGTCTTCCAGTTGGGCGCGGTGACGCCAGCCGCGCTGAGGTACCTCTCGCTGGCCGAGGTCCTGGACAGCGGCACGAGAACGCGGATCTTCAACGGCACCCTGAAGGGCGACCTGAAGAACTACGGCATCATGTCGCCGATGGCGACCGAAGCCGTGAAGGTGGCGGTCGGCGGCGAGACCCGCCAGGAACACCTGTTCGTCCGAGCCGACTACCCGTTCGAGAACTTCATCGGCGCGGGCGCGGGCGGGCCGACGAAATCGGTCGAAGGCACCTACAGCGTGAAGGAGTTCTTCGCGGAAGGCCTCATCCCGCTGGTGCAGGACAAGCCGATGGGGAAGGACCTCAGCCTTGAAGCCGGCATCCGTGAGTCGGACTACAGCAGCACGGGCACGCATGCCACCTACAAGCTGCAGATGTCGTGGTCTCCGGTGTCGGACGTCAAGTTCCGCGTGGGGTACAACCGCGCGACCCGGTCGCCCAACATCACCGAGCTGTACTCTCCGCAGGCGATCGGCCTGGGCGGCTTCTCGGATCCGTGCGCGGGCCCGACGCCGGCCTACTCCCAGGCGCAGTGCGCGCTGTCGGGCTTACCGGCCTCGGCGTACGGCCACGTCCTGGACAACCCGGCGGGGCAGTACAACACCCTCGGCGGCGGCAACCCGGACCTCAAGCCCGAGGTGGCCAACACCTGGACGGCGGGCGCGGTCCTCACGCCGGGCCGATTCCTGCCGGGCTTCACGTTCACGGTCGACTTCTACAACGTGCAGATCAACGAGACGATCGGCTCGCTGGGGTCGAACGACATCCAGACCACGTGCGCCACCACGGGCCGCCTGTGCAACCTCATCCACCGGGACGCGTTGTACACGACGTGGCTTACCGGGGACGGCTACGTCCTCACGGCGAACGCGAACGTCGGTCAGCGCCGGTCCGAGGGGATCGACCTGACCGCCAGCTACACGCGCCAGATGCCGCGCGACCTTGGCGCGCTCAGCATCAACATGATCGGCTCTTACCTGATGAACCAGTACGTCAACACCGGTCTGTATGAGTACGACTGCGTGGGGTTGTTCGGCAACACGTGCGGCGTGCCGACGCCGAAGTGGCGGCACCTGACGCGGTTCTCGTGGGAGACCCCGTGGAACGTCACGCTCACAGCCGGCTGGCGCCTCGTCGGCCCGGTGTCCGAGGACTCGAGCAGCTCGAACCCGGCCCTCTCGAACGCCACCAGGTTCGCCCACCTCCAGAACATCCGCAACATGGCGGCGGCGATTCCGTCGTTCAACTGGCTGGACCTCGGGGTGAGTTGGAAGCTCCACAAGGGGATCACGTTCATCGCGGG
>JANYLG010000150.1 GCA_025363775.1 Acidobacteriota bacterium
GTGACCGTCACCAGGGGGAGCATGAGCGCCGATAAACGTCTGGCCATCACGTAGACGCCTTGAACGGCCAAAGTCGTTGCGAATGAGTCACGTTCTCTCGACGTCCGTCCGGCCGTTCAAGACGTCGACGCCCCGCGCTTCGCGGGGCCAGCCAACAGCGTTTCTGGTTCTAGCGGGGCGTGCCTGGGGGCCGCCACGCCAGGTTCGGCGGTCTGAGGCACGCCTCGCTAGAACATTCAACCACAAAGAAGACAAACCGTGAGATCTATGGTTGCCTTCGTTCCGCGTTCGTCACGTCGTCTTGTGCGCGTCGGGCTGATGAGCGGGCGCGGCCGGCAATTCGATCGTGAAGATCGACCCGACGCCCACTTCGCTCTTCGCGGTGATCGTCCCACCGTGGCCGGCCACCACGTCGCGCGTGATGCTGAGGCCGAGGCCCGTGCCGCGTCCCGCCTCCTTGGTGGTCACCCATGGCTCGAAGATCTGCGGCAGCAGGTCGGGCGCAATGCCCGTCCCGGTGTCTGCCACCTGGATGCGCACGTTCCCATCCGGTGTTGGCGCCACGGTAATCGACGTCACGCCGCCCGACGGCATCGCGTCGAGGCTGTTGGTGACGAGGTTCAGCAGCGCCAGCTCGAGCTGCACCTTGTCGGCCATCACCAGCGGGACGTCGGCCGCGGTCAGGTCGAGTGTCACGCCCTGCGCGTCGAGCTTGGGCCGCGCCATGTCCGACACGCGCTTCACCAGGTCCGCCAGGTCCGACTCCTCCTTCGGGACCGGCTGCCTCGCGTGATCGAGCATGGTTCGCACGATCGACGTGACCTTCGCGATCTGCTCCTGCACGATCGCGAGGCGTCGCGTCACGCGCGAATTGACGCCCTCTTCCTCGCGGATCATCTGCACGTAACCGGAGATCAGGTTCAGCGGCGTGCCCACCTGGTGCGCCACGCTGGCCGCCATGTGGCCGACGGCCGCCATCTGGTCGGCGCGCGCCAGCGCCTCGCGCAAGGCGAACACGCGCTCGTAGCTCTCCACCAGTTCCACGTTCTTGCCGCGCAGCTCGCTGGTCGCCTCGCGCACCCGTTCCTGCAGCGCGACGTTGAACCCTTCCATCTCGGTCAGCATCTCGTTCAGGCCCAGCGCCACCGCGCCGATCTCGTCGTTGCGAAAGACGGGCGCACGGGCCCCCAGGTCGCTCGCCCTGACGCGCTGCATCGTCTTGCGGATGCCGGAAATCGGCTTGTGCACCATCCGGCGCATCAAGAGGTCGAGCAGGAGCGTCATCAGGATGACGGCCGCGGGCACGAACCAGAGGACGACGGTGCGGCCCTGGCGGCGAAGCTCGTGGACCGACGCCAGCGAATAGGTGACGACGACCGCACCCCACACCCGGCCGTCGCGCTTGGTGGGCACGCCAATCAGGTGGATCTGCTTGACCGGCTCGGACGTCACGGTCTCGTCGCGCGTCATGGCCTGGCGCGCCAGCGCCAGCCAGTCGCGCCCCTCCGCCGAGGAGGTGCTGGCGACGACCGTCGGCTCGTTGTTCTCGACCGTCACCACGAGGATGGCGCGGATCGACGGGAAGGCGTAGGTGAACTCGCGAAGGCTGTCGGCCAGGTCCTCGCGTTTCGACGGCTCCTCGCCCACCTCGATGTCGTCGGCAACCGCCTGGCCCGTCGATCGCGCAATCTCCACCAGGTCGGCCGTGATGCTCGTCTCGAACACCCGGAGCTCCCAGTAGCCCGCCGCGCCGACCACGACGCTGAGCACCAGGGCGACGAGCAGGGGCAGCCGAACCCGAAGGGAGACGAACAAGTCCGCCACGCTGGGGCGCAATTGCGGGTCTCCGCCGGCCTGGCCATTTGTGGAAGGAGTCATGTAAGTCGCTGCGCGAGAGTAATTTACTTCATTGCAAGCAACCGTGGCCAGCCTGGCACGCACTTTGTGAATGCAAAGGGTGCCGCGCCTGTTTTTGGCGGTGGCATCAAAGGTTACTCAAACATCACTGGAGGCTTTCAATGCGTCGTCTGTTCACTGTTCTGACCGTTGCGTTCGCTGTTGTGTCGTTCAGTTCGATGGTGTCTGCCCAGGCCGCGACCGCGACCCAGACCCAGAAGCCCAAGGTTGCCGCCGAGCAGACTGCCGCGAAGACCCAGACCGTGAAGGTGGCCAAGCCGGTCGCTCTGTCCGCGAGCGGCACCGTGGCGAAGTTCGACGAGGCGACCAAGACCCTGACCGTGACGACCAAGACCGGCGACAAGGACTTCACGCTGGCTGCTGATGCCAAGATCATGGTGGGCGCGAAGGCGGCGGCGGCCGGCGACCTGATGGCTGGCAAGAAGGTCAAAGTGACCTACGCGACGATGGACGGCAAGCACGTGGCGTCGAAGGTCACGATCGCGGCCGACAAGAAGTAGGTCTGCGGTTCCTGCGGTTCAACGGTCCTCGGACCAGCTTCCTGTGATGGACGGCACGCCGGTCTCCCCGGGTAAAAGGAGACCGGCGCGTCCGGACCGCCGGGTTGTATGGGTTTCGAGGGCCGTTTTGCTTGTACGGCGGAACGCCGCCATTTGTGCTAGATTCCCGAAATGGCCATTCGCACCGAACTCACGCTTCGTCTGCAGAACAACCCGGGCACGTTGGCCCGGGTGTGCCAGTTGGTCGCCGAAGAGCACATCAACATCGTCGCGATCAACCTGGCCGGCCCGCTCGTCGTGCGGATGGTCGTGGACAACCCCACGCACGCGGCCGGCGTGCTCCGCGAGCACAACTATCAGGTCGAGGAACGCGACGTGATCTACACGACTGCGCCGAACAACTCGGGCGCACTGCTGCGCGTCGCCCGCCTGATCGCCGAAGCCGGGATCAACATGGAGTATCTGTACGCGACGGCGATTGAAGGACAGCCGATGGCAAGCCTGGTCGTGGGAGTGCCGGACGCGGAGCGTGCGGCGGCCGCGGCGGGACTCTAGACAACTTCCCACTCAAAACTGAAGGGCCGAGCGTCGGTTCCCCTGTCCCCGACGTCGACCCCTCACCTGCAATGCGATCGCGCGCCATTCAGCGCCCCGAGCGCCGAGAGCCGCCCTACACCAATACCTTGATCACCACGCGGCGATTCTTCGCGCGGCCGACCTTCGTGTTGTTCGGCGCGATCGGCTTATCGGGGCCGTAGCTGATCACGTTGATCCGGTGGAGCGGAATCTGGTGCTCCATGTAGAGGTAGCGCTTGACCGCCTCGGCCCGGTCGAGGCCGAGCTTCTCGTTGTAGGTCTTGTTGCCGACGTTATCAGTGTAGCCTTCCACCTCGATGTAGGCGCCGTTCGGATTCGACTTGAGCTGCTTCACCACCTCATCGAGCCGCGCCTTCGCCTCGTCCGGCAGCATCGCCTGGCCGAACTTGAAGTTCCCCTGGTCTTCGCTCAGCGTCACTTCGTAGACGATCCGCTTGGTCGCCTTGTCCACCGCATCAGCCTTGCTGCCCGCCGTGTCGGCCGCCGAGCGCGCGTTGGTGGCGGCGTCGTTCGCGGCCACGGCGTGCTGATCGACCTGGACGATCTTCTGGTTGGCCTCGTTGATCGCCGCCTCGTTCTTGCGGGTCCGCTCCTGAGTTTCCTCGAGCGACTTGGAAACGGATTCCACCTTGTCGTTGACCTCACCCACTCGGTTGCGAACGAATCCCTTGGTCGCACACGCGGTCGTGCTACCAACCGCCAGAGCCGCGACGGATAATGCAAGGACGAACTTCCTCATAATCTGCCTCCCTTGAAACTAGCGACTTGCGCTCTCGAAACTTCCGGTTCTTGGTTGACCCGCCATGTAGCCGCTGCGCGCTCTCACGACCAGCTGACGTCCGCGTGCCCGCACCTCGAGCGGGTGCCACCCGGGCTGGCGGGCTGGTTCGAACGCGAGCAGGTACTGATGGCGAAGCTCTTCGACAATCTGACGCGCGGCCAGGCTCGTCTCCGCGGGCGCGCTCGTGACAAAGAACTCCCCCCCGGTCCAGCGCGCCAGGTCAGCCAGGTCGCCGACCGCGACGGGGCGGGCGGTCGTCACCGCCGTCGCAGCCCCCACGTGATCGAGCGGTGAAACGACGGCCAGAATATAGACGGGGACATCGATCGAGCTCGCGATCCCCGAGACGTCGGACGCCGAGAGCCGGCTGTTGTTGTCGAGGCCGTCGGTCAGCACGATCACGGCGCGGTGCGCGTTCGGACGGGGGGCCACTTCCTTCGCCGTGGCCGCGATGGCGTCGTGCAGCGAAGTCATCCCGAATGGGGCGAGTCCAACCAGCGACCGTTCGAGCGACGCGTCGTCCTGGTAGGTCGAGAACGGCTGCAGGAGACTCAGCCCGGTGTCGAACGAGAAGACCGACAGTTCATCACGGCCGACCTGCAGCCTCGCCAGGACTTGCCGCGCCGCGCGCCGCGCGGCTTCGATCTTCGCGGCCACCTGCATGCTCCCGCTCACGTCGAACAACAGGGCCACGCTCACGGCCGCCTGCTCCGCCCTGAAGCCGGTGATCGGCCGACGCTCGCCCTGATCGAGCACTTCGAAATCGGCACGAGTGAGGTCGGTCACAACCCTCCCCTTCTGATCGCGGACCACCGCGCTGATGGTGACCAGGTCCACCCCGCTGCGGAAGGTGGTGCCCGTTGGCGCTGCCACGCTCGAGGTTTGCCCCGCCGCCGTCTGGCTGCCAAGCAACGTAAGCACGATTGAGAGGGCCAGAAAACATCGCATCCGCTGACTCCTACAGCAAACGCCTCGCCATGACGTCAAACTATTGATTAATAAGATCTTATCGTATTGCCTCTTGGTAGAGGCACAAGCTCTCTCCTTGGCGCAGCGTAACAATTACACAGTCGAGCCGGAAAAGCCAGTTCGAGGGTGTAGAAAGTGCTCGATTGAGCTTCTGCATCGTAAAGGGTGCCCGGCCAGCTCATCTTCTGCAAAGCCGTTGATACATTTTTGCCAGTGGCTGGCACAACCCTTGTTAGTACAACGGCTTAGAAAGCCAAAATACCGGGAAAGTCGCCCCGGGGGAAGCACAAAGATGCTGTCGCGGTGGATATTCAACCAATCGAGGGAATCTCGATTCGGCAACGGGGTGGTGCTGGCGTTCCTCCTCGTCCAGGCGCTGGACGGGGTGCTGACTTACATCGGGCTGGTTTCGATCGGGCGGGCCACCGAGGGGAATCCTCTCTTGGGCGGCATGATGGCGATGTTCGGCCTGGTGCCGGCGCTTGCTGGCGCGAAGCTTGTCGCCGGTTCGCTGGGAATCGTCCTCCACCTCTTCGGCACGCACCGGCTTATCGCGGTCCTCACGGCAATCTACGTCGGGGCCGCGATCGTCCCCTGGGCGGCTATCATCGCGACGCTGTCGTAGATGCCCCGACTCTTCTGCGCAGTTCCCGACCCTTCGCCGTCAGTTCCGACTCCTCATCGTAAGTTCCGACTCCCCTACACGATCCCCAGTTCAATCCCGACCCGCTGGAGCGTGTCGAGCGCGTGCTGCAGCTCGCCCGTGGTGTGCGCGGCGGTGACGATCGTCCGGAGGCGAGCCTTGCCACGCGGCACGATCGGAAAGGCCATCCCCTGCGCGAACACGCCCTCCTCGAAGAGCCGCGCCGAGAAGTGCAGGGCGGCTGCCGATTCGCCCACGATGATCGGCGTGATCGGGCCCTCGCTTGCGCCGGTGTTGAAGCCTATCGCGTGCAGGCCTGCCTTGAAGAAGCGGGTGTTCTCCCACAGCCGCTCGATGATCTCGGGTTCCTCCATCAGCACCTCCACCGCGGCGATCGACGCGGCCACCACGGCCGGCGGGTGCGACGTCGAGAAGATGAACGGGCGCGCGCGCTGGCGGAGGAAGTCGATGAGCGTCCTGCTGCCGGCGACGTAGCCGCCGAGCGTGCCGATCGCCTTCGAGAGCGTCCCCACCTGGATGTGCACCCGGCCGTGCATGCCGAAGTGGTCCACGGTGCCCCGGCCGTTCCTGCCGAACACGCCGCTCGCGTGGGCGTCGTCCACCATCATGATGGCGCCGTATTCCTCGGCCACCTCGCACAGCGCGGCCACCGGTCCGAGGTCGCCGTCCATGCTGAAGACGCCGTCGGTGATGAGAAGTTTCCGCTGCGAGGCGGGCAACTCGCGGAGGATCTTCCGCGCGGCGCCGACGTCCTTGTGCGGAAACACCTTGACCGTGGCGCGGCTCAGCCGGCAGCCGTCGATGATGCTGGCGTGGTTCAGCTCGTCCGACACCACGACGTCGTCGCGGCCCAGCACCGACGACACCGTCCCGGCGTTCGCGGTGAACCCGCTCTGGAAGACCACCACGGCCTCGGTCTGCTTGAAGGCCGCCAGGCGCTGCTCGAGCTCCTCGTGCAGGTCCATGGTGCCGGCGATCGGCCGGACCGACCCGGTTCCCACTCCGTACCGCTCGATGGCCTCGATCGCCCGCTGCTTCAGCCTCGGATGGGTCGTCAGGCCCAGGTAGTTGTTGGACGAGAGGTTGACGACGCTGCGGCCGTCGATGGTGGCCGTGGCGGCCTGCGCGCCGCCGAGGATCCGGATCTCGAGCGCGCTGCCCTGTTCGCGCAACGCCTGGAGTTCCGCGCCGAGGTACCGCAAGGGATCGGTAGTCATCGGGCCGCAGTATAGCCGCGAACGGAGCCCACGGGCCATTCTGTTGTGCTAGACTGCGCCGCACTGGTTACCCCTCGCGGGCCAAGGCCGGATGCGACACCGTGTGTGCCAAGCGCTCGGCGGCCATGTCGGCGATTGCCATCATCGGCGGTGAATCCCTGGAGGCATCTATGGAGACAACGTTGTCCGGCGCCTTCGACTATCAGCAACTGCGGAACGACATCACCTGGGACGTCGCAGAACGAGAGCTGGGTCATACCGAAGGCGCGTCGATCAACATCGCGCACGCCTGCATCGACCGGCACGTCCAGGCGGGCCGGGGCGACAAGCTCGCGCTCGTGCACGAGAACCACGAGGGCGAGCTGCGGCGCTTCACCTATCGCGATCTCATGCTGCTCACCAACGGGTGGGCGGGATTCCTCCGCGGTCTTGGCATCAGGAACCTCGATCGCGTCTGCCTCTTCCTCGATCGCGTCCCCGAGCTCTACATCGGCTTCATGGGCATCCTCAAGGTTGGCGCGGTCGTCGAGCCGCTGTTCTCGGCGTTTGGAGAGGATGCGCTGCACTCGCGCATGGAGGACAGCGCAGCGGTCGCCATCATCACGCAGCGGAAGCACCTCGGGAAGGTGCGGCGCGTGCGCGATCGGGTCCCGTCGCTGAAGACGATCATCGTGATCGACCACGAGGAGGACGGCCGTCCGCTGCGGGACGGCGAGGTGGCCTACTCGATGTTGGCCAACCGCCTCGAGACGTTCAGCGTCTTCCGCTCGTACCCCGAGACGCCGAGCGTGCTGCACTACACCAGCGGCACCACCGGCAAGCCCAAGGGCGCGATGCACGTCCACGGCAGCATCTTCGCGCAGTACCTCACGACGAAGGTCGTCCTCGATCTGAAAGACGACGACATCTACTGGTGCACGGCGGACCCCGGCTGGGTGACGGGGACGAGCTACGGCATCATCGGGCCGTGGGCGCTTGGCGTGACGCAGGTCGTGGTCGATGCCGGCTTCTCGAGCGATCGCTGGTACCAGACGATCGACAATCACCGCATTACCGTCTGGTACACGGCGCCGACCGCGATCCGCATGTTGATGAAGGACGGCCTCGACCCGGTGAAGCGCCACGACCACTCCAGCCTGCGCCACATGTGCAGCGTCGGGGAACCGCTGAACCCGGAGGCGGTGCGGTGGGGCCGCGAGGCGTTCGGCCTCGACTACCACGACACGTTCTGGCAAACCGAGACCGGCTCGATCATGATCACCAACCTGCCGGGGATGCCGGTGAAGCCAGGCAGCATGGGCCGGCCGTTCCCGGCGCTCGAGGCGGCGATCGTCGATCCGCGCAGCGGCGAGCCGATCACGAGCCCGGGCCGCGTCGGGCTGATCGCGCTCCGTCCGCCGTGGCCGAGCATGATGCGGACGTACTGGAACAACTCCGCCACCTACTACGGCAAGTTCCTGAACGGGTGGTACATCTGCGGCGACCAGGCGAGCCTCGATGCCGACGGCTACTTCTGGTTCTGCGGGCGCGACGACGACGTGATCAACACCGGCGGCCACCTGGTGGGGCCGTTCGAGATCGAGAGCGCGCTGCTCGAGCACGAAGCGGTCGCGGAGTCGGCTGCCATCGGCAAACCGGACCCGGTGAACATGGAAGTGGTGAAGGTCTTCGTGGCCCTCCGCCCGGGCTTCGCGCCGAGCGCGGACCTCGAACTGAGCATCATGAACCACGTGCGCAAGCGTCTGTCGCCGCTGGCGATGCCGCAAGAGATCGCATTCGTGGACAAGGTGCCGAAGACGCGCAGCGGCAAGATCCTTCGCCGGGTGCTGCGCGCCCAGGAGCTGGGCCTGCCGACGGGCGACATCAGCACGATGGATGACAATTAGTCGGGAACTGACGCAGAGGGGTCGGTGCTGACGCAGAGGGGTCGGGTGCTGACGCAGAAGGGTCGGGGACTGGCGCAGAGGGGTCGGTGCTGACGATGAGGGGTCGGGGACTGACGCAGATCGGCGTCGAGCAGCGGGTGTTGGTGTGGCGTGGGGCTTCAGCCCCGCGAGGGGTCGGTGCTGACGCAGAAGGGTCGGGGACTGACGCAGAGGGGTCGGTGCTGACGCAGAGGGGTCGGAACTGACGCAGAGGGGTCGGTGCTGACGATGAGGAGTCGAGGACGCGGATGCGCCCGGCCGGCCAGGCACGTCGAAGGGCGCGGCGCAAAACAGGCCGCCACCGGCATTCAACACCGTGACCGGCGCCTGGAATCCGCCCCGGGCCTCCGACCCCTACTTGAGCGAGATCTTCAGCCGGTAGACGTCGCCGGCGACGCTGGTCTCGATCGGGAACTTCATCTTCTCGAACACGCGCAGCATCGCCTCGTTCTCGCGCAGCACTTCGGCCGTGAAGCCGTGCAGCCCCTGCTTGCGCGCAATCTGCGTCAGGTGCGCCAGCAACTCGGTGCCCACACCCTGGTTCTGGAAGCGGTCGGTCACGGCGAACGCGACATTCGCGGTCAGGCCGTCCTCCTCGATGTAGTACTCGGCCAGCCCCGCCACCTCTGACCGCGCGCCCTCGTCCAGGCACGCCAGAATCACCATCCCGCGCGTGTAGTCGATGGCCACAAATTCCTGCAGGCGCTCGTGGGGCATGTCGCGCCGCGGCGTCATGAAGCGGCGGTACATGCTCTGGTCCGACAGCGAGTAGAAGAAGTCCTTCAGCAGCGGCTCGTCGCTGATCTTCACCGGCCGCAGCATCAACGGCAGGCCCCTCTTCGTCGTCTTGTGCGTCTCGTGGTGCTCGGGGTACTCGCCGCGTTCTCCCGGCACGAATTCCTGGTCGCCGTAGACCAGGTTGAGTCGCCGCGCCTCCTCCACCAACTGGTGTCGAAACGCCGGATGCGCGATGGCGATCAGATCCATGGCGCGCTCCCTGACGTTCTTGCCGTGGATGTGGGCGATGCCGTACTCCGTCACCACGTAGTGCACGTCGCCCCGGTTCAGCGTCACGCCCGCGCCCTCCGGGAGGAACGGCACGATTCGCGAGACGCTGCCGTCCTGCGCCGTGGACTGGAGCACCAGGATCGATTTCCCGCCCTTCGCCAGCACGGCGCCGCGCATGAAGTCGGCCTGCCCGCCGATCCCGCTGTAGAACGAGTGGCCGATCGACTCGGCCGTCGCCTGCCCGGTCAGATCGATCTGCAGCACGCTGTTGATCGCGCACATGTTGTCGTGCTGCGCGATGACGATCGGGCTGTTCGTATAGTCGATCGTCTTGAACTCGATCGTGGGGTTCCCGTCGATGAAGTCGTACGTGTCGCGGCTGCCCATGCAGAACGACGTGATCGTCTTGCCGCGGTTGATCGTCTTGCGCGAGTTGTCGATCACGCCCCGGCGGATCAGGTCCACCAGCCCGTCGGTCAGCAGCTCGGTGTGCACGCCCAGGTGCTTCTTCCGGCCCAGCGCCGACATGATCGCATTCGGCACGCTGCCGTACCCCACCTGGACCGTGTCGCCGTCCTCGACGATGCGCGCGACGTAGCCGCCGATGCGGGTGGCAATGGCGTCGGGGAGATTCGGGCGGTATTCGAGCAGCGGCTCGTCGAACGGGATCACGTAGTCGACGTCGCTGATGTGCAGGAACCCGTCGCCCTGGACGCGCGGCATCTGCGGATTGACCTGGGCGATGACCAGCGACGCGCTCCCGACGGCCGCCTTCACGATGTCCACCGCCACGCCGAGGCTGAGGAAGCCGTGGCGGTCGGGCAGCGACGTCTGGATGAGCGCGATGTCGATCGAGATGATCCGGCGGGTGAACAGGTCGGGAACCTGCGACAGGAAGATCGGCGTGTAGTCGGCGAGGCCGGCGTTGATGGCCGTGCGCGTGTTGTTCCCGATGAAGAAGGCGTTCAGCCGGAAGTTCGACTTCAGGCGCTCGTCGGTGTACGGCGCCACGCCGAGCGTCCAGACCTGGATAATCTCGGCGTCGAAGAACGCCTTGGGGTGCGCCTTCACGTAGTCGGTCAGCGCCTGGACCAGGTGCTGGGGTTCGCCGCACGCGGTCCCGAGGAAGATCCGGTCGCCGCGCCGAATATGCGCGAACACCTCGTGTTCCGGCAGGAACTTGTCGGGATACTGCGCCTTCAGCCGGTCGAGCTCGCCGAGTCCTGGCACGCTCATCGCACGCTCCTCGCCCGCCGTGTTCGCGAACGCAGACGTTCGCTTGGAATGCGTCACCGTCTTGGGGTCATTCGCCGTGGCGGCTTCGACGAGGCGCCTCGACGGCGAGACCGGGTAGAATGAAGCGGCCTCATTCTACATGGTGGCGTGGCCATACTCCATTGCAGGGTGTGCGTGATACATGGACGCGATCGATCGATACGCGGGTGACCTCCTCGGCAGGGCGACAGTGGCCGCCCAGGCCTTCCGGCAATTCGACCAGGACCAGGTGGACCTGGTCGTCGAGGCCGTCTACCAGGCGGCGTGGAACGCGCGGGTGGAGCTGGCCCGCCAGGCCTTCGAGGAGACCGGCATGGGGATCCTCGAGGACAAGGTGATCAAGAACTCGTACGCGAGCCTCCTCGTGTACGAGGACATCCGCGCCCGTCGGACGGTCGGCGTGATCTGCCACGACCCGGTCCGCGGAATCAGCGAGGTCGCGCAGCCCCGGGGCCCGATCCTGGCGACGATTCCGGTGACCAACCCCACGTCCACCACGATCTTCAAGGCCTTGATCTGCATGAAGACCCGCAACCCGGTGATCTTCAGCCCGCACCGGGGCGCGCGGAAGTGCATCCGCGAGACCTCGCGCATCCTGGCCGCGGCGGCCGAACGTGCCGGGGCGCCCGCCGACGCCATCCAGTGCATCTCCCGGTCGCAGTCCGACTATTTCGAGCGCATCCTGCGGCACCCTCAGCTGGCCCTCATCCTCGCGACGGGCACCAGCTCGGTCGTGCGGCTGGCACAGCAGTCTGGCACACCCACGCTCGGCGTCGGCCCAGGTAACGTGCCGATCTACGTCCACCGCTCGGCCGACGTGCCGCTGGCCGCCCGCTCCATCGTCTTTTCGAAGACATTCGACAACAGCACGATCTGCGGCAGCGAGCAGGCCATCGTCGTGGAGCCGGACGTGGATCGCGAGCTGCGGCCGCTGCTGGAGAAGAGCGGCGCGTACTTCTGCACGCCACAGCAGACGGAGGCTCTCGGCGCCGCCTGCGTGGACGTCGGGCGCAGGCGGATGCGGGCCGAGGTGGTCGGCCAGCCGGCACGGTTCATTGCCGCCCGCGCAGGATTCCCCGTTCCCGAGCGCACCCGAATCCTGATCGGCGAGCCGGAAGGCGTGGGGCCAGACCACCCGCTGTCGTACGAGATTCTCGCGCCCGTGCTTGCGTACTACCGGGTGGACACCTACCGGCAGGCGATCGACACGTGCGAGGCGCTGAACCACTGGGGCGGCGTGGGCCACACGGTGGGCGTCTACGCGAACGACGAGCGGGTGGTCCAGGATTTCGCGAGGATGAACGCGGGCCGGATCCTGGTGAACACGCCGTCGAGCCAGGGCGCGATCGGTGGCACGTTCAATACGCTCCGCCCGTCGCTCACGCTGGCCTGCGGAACCGAGGCGGGCAACGTGAGCACCGACAACATCTCGACCGACCACCTGCTGAACATTCACCGGGTGGCGCGCCGGCGTCCCAACTCGCGCTGGCTCGACTCGGCCCGGGCGCGCAGCGTGGACGAAAAGGTCGGCGCGGAGGAAATCAGGGAGATCTACAACAGGAACTGGTAGTTCTTCAGCCGCTCCGCGATCGCGTCCAGGAACTCCTCGCTCCCCACCACCTGCCTGGCCGGGGGCGTGGCCAGGCGCGCCAGGTCGCCGGTCATCACGCCGTCGGTGATCGTCTTCAGCGAGGCCTGCTCCAGCCGGTCCGCGAACGCGACCAACTCGGGCAACGTGTCGATCTCGCCGCGCTTCCGCATCGCGCCCGTCCACGCGAAGATCAGCGCCATCGAGTTGCTCGAGGTCTTCTCTCCCTTCAGGTGTTTGTAGTAGTGCTTCTGCACGGTGCCGTGCGCGGCCTCGTACTCGAAGCAGCCGTCAGGCGACACGAGCACGGACGTCATCATCGCCAGGCTGCCGAACGCCGACGCCACCATGTCCGACATCACGTCGCCGTCGTAGTTCTTGCACGCCCACAGCATTCCGCCGTCGCCCTTCACCACCCGCGCGACCACGTCGTCGATCAGGGTGTAGAAGTACTCGATGCCCGCCGCCGCGAACTTGTCCCTGTAGCCCTTGTCGAACTCGTCCTCGAACAGCAGCTTGAACGTCTGATCGTAGATCTTCGAGATGGTGTCCTTGGTGGCGAACCACATGTCCACCTTCTCGTCGAGCGCGTAGGTGAAGCACGACTTCGCGAAGCTCCGGATCGACTTCTCGGTGTTGTGGATCGCCTGCAGGATCCCCGGTCCCTGGAATTCCTGGATCAGGACACGCTGCTCCTTCCCGTCCGCGCCAGTGAACACCAGTTCACCCTTGCCGGGGCCAGGCACCGCGATCTCCGCGTTCTTGTAGACGTCCCCGTAGGCGTGGCGGCCGACGATGATCGGCTTCTTCCAGCTGATGATGCTCGGCGTGATGTTGGACGCGAGAATCGGCTTGCGGAACACCGTCCCGTCCAGCGCCGCGCGGATGGTGCCGTTCGGGCTCTTCCACTGCTTCTTGAGGGTGTATTCCTTCACCCGATCGGCGTTCGGCGTGATGGTCGCGCACTTGACCGCCACACCCAGCCGCTTGGTCGCCTCGGCCGCGTCCATCGTCACCTGGTCGTTGGTGTCGTCGCGGTGCTCGAGGCCGAGATCGTAGTACTCGGTCTCGAGATCGACGTACGGTTTCAGCAGCTTGTCCTTCACCCACGCCCACAGCACACGGGTCATCTCGTCGCCGTCCATCTCGACGATCGGGGTCTTCATCGCAATCTTGGTCATCGATGTCCTCGTTGCTCTCCACGAGCCGCCGGCTCTCAGTTCCTATCCCCTCGCCGCGATCTGCGCCGTGATCCACGGAAGCTTGCCGCCGGCCTTGAGAATCTGCGCGTCGAGCGGCGACAGCGTGTGAACGAGTTCGGCCTCGGTGCCGTCGGTCACGTTCCGCAGCACGGTCCGGCCCTGGAGATCGCCGATCCTGACCTGGATGTGGTCGCCCGACTCCAGCGAATCGTAGTCCGCCGGGTTCTTGAACGTCAGCGGGACGATCCCGAAATTGATCAGGTTGGCCAGGTGGATGCGCGCGAACGAGCGCACGATGACCGCCTTCACGCCCAGGTATTTCGGGGCGAGCGCCGCGTGCTCGCGGCTCGAGCCCTGACCGTAGTTGTCGCCGCCGATGATGAACCCACCGCCGGCCGCCTTCGCGCGCTGCGCGAACGTCGGGTCCACGGCCTCGAACACGTATTTCGAGATCTCGGGGATGTTGCTGCGGAGGGGCAACACCTTGGCGCCCGCCGGCATGATGTGGTCGGTCGTGATGTTGTCGCCCACCTTCAGGAGCACCTGGCCGTCGAGCATGTCCGGAAGCGGCGGGAATGCCGGCAGCGGCGCGATGTTCGGTCCGCGCAGGATCGTCGCGTTGGCGGCGACAGGTTCGTCGAGCGGCGGGATGAACAGGTTGTCGTTGATGAAGAACCGCTTGGGCAGCGTCAGCTTCGGCGCATCACCCAGGTCGCGCGGGTCGGTCAGCACGCCCATGAGCGCCGTGGCCGCGGCGACTTCCGGCGATACCAGGTACACCGACGCGTCCTTGGTTCCGCTCCGGCCCTCGAAGTTCCGGTTGAACGTCCGCACCGAGACAGCGCCTGAGGACGGGGCCGCACCCATCCCGATGCACGGCCCGCACGCATTCTCCAGGATGCGGGCGCCGGCCGCCACCAGGTTGCGCAGGTCGCCGCTGTCGGCCAGGTGCTCGACCACCTGCCGGCTGCCGGGATTGATCGTCAGGTGAAGGCTCTCGGCAATCGTCTTCCCCTTCAGGACCGCGGCCGCTACCTTCATGTCCCTGACCGACGAGTTCGTGCACGATCCGATGCACACCTGGTGCACCGGGATGCGACCGATCTCGCGGACGGTCTTCACCGCGCCAGGGCTATGCGGCAAGGCCGCCAGCGGTTCGAGTCTGTCGAGATCGATCTCGAGGATCTCGTCGAAACCCGGGCGCCAATCGGCCGCGAGACGCACCCAGTGATCTTCGCGCCCCTGCGCCCTGAGGAAGGCCTTGGTCACGCCGTCGCTCGGGAAGATGGAGGTGGTGGCGCCGGTTTCCGTGCCCATGTTCGTGATCGTGGCGCGGTCGGGCACGGACAGCGTCTTCACGCCGGGGCCGAAGTACTCGAACACCTTGCCGACGCCGCCCTTCACGTCCACGCGCCGGAGCAGCTCGAGGATGATGTCCTTGGCCGACACCCAGGCCGGCAGCTTGCCCGTCAGCTTGACGCCGACGACCAGCGGCACCTTGATGCGGAACGGCTCGCCGGCCATCGCGCACGCGACGTCCAGGCCGCCCGCCCCCATCGCCAGCGACCCGATGCCTCCCGCGGTTGGCGTGTGGCTGTCGCTGCCGATCAGCGTGCGCCCCGGCCGCGCGAATCGTTCGAGATGGAGCTGGTGGCAGATCCCGTTGCCGGGACGCGAGAACACGATGCCGTGCCTGGCCGCAACCGTCCGAAGGTAGTTGTGGTCATCCGCGTTCTTGAAGTCGCTTTGCAGCGTGTTGTGATCGACGTAGCTCACCGAGAGCTCTGCCTTCACCCGAGAGATGCCGATCGCCTCGAACTGCAGGTACGCCATCGTCCCCGTCGCATCCTGCGTGAGCGTCTGATCGATGCGGACCGCGATTTCCCTGCCAGTCACCCACTCGCCCTCGACCAGGTGCTGTTCGATGATCTTCCGCGTGACTGAACTACCCATCCTGAATCTCCTGTTTCGTCTCGCGCCTGTCGCCTAATACATGGCGAAATGACCGTTGGGCGACGCAGGCGTCGCCCCTACCGACCCCTCATCGTCAGCACCGACCCCTCTTCGTCAGTTCCGACCCTTCGCGGGGCTGAAGCCCCACGCCACACCGACACCCGTTGCTCGGTGCCGATCTGCGTCGGTCCCCGACCCTTCTGCGTCAGCACCGACCCTTCTGCGTCAGCACCGACCCCTCATCGTCAGCACCGACCCTTCATCGTCAGTTCCGACCCCTCTTCGTCAGTTCCGACCCTTCGCGGGGCTGAAGCCCCACGCCACACCGACACCCGTTGCTCGGTGCCGATCTG
>JANYLG010000172.1 GCA_025363775.1 Acidobacteriota bacterium
CGTGTTCGCCCATCAGGGGCTTATCGTTCAGGAGCAACAACAGGAACACCAGCGCCGATGGCAGCAGGGTGACGGCCACCACCTGGACGAACATCGTAATCGTGACGAGGGGCGCGGCGGGGATGAGGACCACCGCGCCGGCCGTCAGCAGCATCAGGAAGTACGCCAGGTAGAACCACGGCGCGTCGCGGACGCTGTTGTTCAGCGAGTGCGCCCAGCCGAACACCTCGCCCACGGCCCAGGACGACGAGAGCGAGATGCAGATCGCGCCGAGGAACCCGGCATCGAACAGGCCGATGGCGAACAGGCGCTTGGCCATTTCACCCGCCCCGTGGGGTAAGAGCGGGACGAGCGCCTCGGCCGTCTGCTTGGCGTCCTCGATCACGATCGGCGGCTTGTGGTAGTAGAAGGCCGCCGCGGTCGCGATGATGATGAACACCGCGACCAGGCAGGTCAGGAGCGACCCGACGAATGTCTCGATCCGGCCGAACTTGACGTCCTTGATGTCGAGCCCCTTGTCCACGACCGCGCTCTGCTGGAAGAAGATCATCCAGGGAGCGATCGTCGTGCCGATGTTCGCCAGCAGCATGAACAGGAGATCGGCCGTGAACCCCCCGGGCACGTTCGGCCGGTAGAACCCCTCGAACACCCTGGACCAACTCGGTGCGGTGGGCATCTCCATCGCCCACAGCGCCGCGGGGACGTAGACCAGGTTGAAGAGGCAGAAGAACAGCGTGATCTTCTCGAACGTCCAGTACTGTCCCGACAGCACGAGGCCGAACAGGACGAACGTGACGCCGATCACCGTGATCCACGGCGGGATCCCGAAGATACTCAGCGCCGCCGTCATCCCGATGTACTCGGTGATGAGCGTGAGCCAGTTGACGATCGCGAGGTCGGCCAGCGAGAACCAGCCCCAGAACGGGCCGAACCCATCGAAGATGGCCTCCGCGTGTCCCCGCTTCGTCACCGCTCCGAGGCGTACGGTCATCTCCTGAACGTAGTACGCCATCGGGACCAGGAGGATGAACATGAACAGCAGGCTGAATCCGTACTTCGAGCCCGTGACGGCGTACGTGGAGATGCCGCCGGCATCGTTGTCGGCCACCATCACGATGATGCCCGGGCCGAGCACGGCAAAGAAGATGACCAGCCGTCGCCGGAATCGATTCAGATAATGAATGAGCTTGCTGATCCAGAACATGGCGCAATCCTCCCGGAGTTCATGCGTGCACACGTCGGCCGAGAGACACGCGAAGCGGAGGATCGGCGGCCAGCCGGATCAGCGCAGTCGTGTGCTTGAAGATCGAGAGGATCATTCGGCACATTCCCTTCTGCCAGGTTGTGACCCGGCTCGGAATGTGCCTGGAGTGAGACCTAAGGCCGCAGGCTCTGGGCAGCTTCCGAGTGGTCGCCCGGCGCGACGGTGCGCAGGGCAGGGGCCGAGTCAAAAAGCCAATCACTGCAACTTGGGGGTTCCATGTCACCTTTCACGGGCACCATCCCCACGGGCGTCCACGACGGTCCGGACCACCCGATCGTAAGCAGTCTAACGGACGCTCGCAGACATGACAACCACTTTTCCGCTCTCTGTCAACGCTCGTTAGAAATGTCCCCTTCCTTCCCTTCCCGCTGAAGCCCATTGCCTTCGAGGGGCTTTGTCCCCTGACGCTCCTCGCTGCCCGACTGTCGCCGGGGTCGCGAGCGGTCCCACCCCCCGGCCGCCGCTGTCGCGGCACACCCGCCGGCCCAGACGAGAGCGAAGATCAGGTCCGATGTGTGCGAAGCCTGGCAAAGGCTCCGCCGGTGCGGAAGTCGTCGGCAACCCGCGGCTGCCGGCTGAGCGCCGCTTCCCCTGCCGGCAGCGCCTGGAATGCCGAGTAGCGTCCAGCGTCGTAGAACAGTCGCACCGCCCTGAAGCCGAAGCCCAGCGGCGCGGTGCCGGTGTAGACGATGGCCGACGAGTCGTCGCCGGTATGGGTGATCGCCACCCGACCATCCGCCACGTGCTCGAGCGCGGGCAGTTGCACCGAGAGAGAGCCGCCACGCTCGTCGCGCGCCTCCACCGTCAACGTCCGGCTCTTCACGACGGCCGTCGTCACGTATAGGTCGTCGGCGTCGAGGAGGGCGGCCACGTGCGACGACGGGCGGCTGACGCGCGCGCCGGATAGGTACTGATCGAGGTCCACCACCTCCACGCTGTCCTCGGTGACATCCCTGAACTCGAACGTGATCGTGTGGGCCAGACGGTACGTGTCGTCGAGGCCGATCGGCGATCCGCCCATCGCCGCAACAACGCCGGAGAGCAGCGACAGGCCGACGCTGACGTCGAGGTTGCCGGTGCGCCGGCCCGAGATCGACGGCGCGGGCAAGCCGCTCCTGATCCGCGGAAGGCCAAAATGCGGGGCGGGAGCCAGGACGGTGGAGAGAGCTCCAAGGCGCTCGAGATCTCGCCCGGTCTCCATCAGGAGCTGGAGTGGCGCAAGATCGGCCATCGGCAGGCGCACCGCCGAGTAGCCGAATTCTTTCAGGCACGAGAGAAACGGATCGCGACACCACATGAGACGCCTCCGCAGACGGCTTCCGGCTTCCGGCCTTTGACTCTCGGCGCCGAGCCGGTCACTATCCGCTCGATTGCGAGCAGGACAAGCGTCCCCGTTTGTGCGGGTGACTGCAAGGGGCTGAGACTGTTTTTGCGTGCAAAGAAAGCAGCCGCCAGCAGACAGTGGACCGCGGACCGCGGACAGCAGGCAGCCGGCAGCGTGCGCGCAGGTGTGTGGCGCGGGCCGAGACACCGGGGCGACCGGCTGGTCGCCCGCAGGGCCGGGGACAGTGGACAGCAGGCAGCGGACCGCGGACAGCAGGCAGCGTGCGCGCAGGTGTGGCGCGGGCCTTCAGGCCCGCGATCCGATGAGCCCTTCGACGCGTTCCACTTCGGCTTCCGTGGTCTGCTGCGCGGCAAAGCCGTAGAAGCTGAGGCGATCGACGAGGATGCCGAGCGCCAGCAGGCCCGCCGCGCCCTTCGGGAGACCGGCCAGCAGAGCGCAGCCGGGCAGGATGTCCACCAGCGCGAAGCGCGCGGCCAGCAGCCACTGGCGGCGGGCAAAGAGCGTCGGATACCGGGGCGCCAACTCCGTGCGGGGCCAGGCCAGCGACAGGCGGCGCACGATCAGGAGCGCCGTGTCGGCGGCCAGCGCGACCGCCGCGACAGCGCCGATGGCGACGACCGCCTCGCCCCATATTCCCGCCAGCGCGACCGCCGCGAACCCGAGGCCGCTGCTGAGCGGCATCCACACGACGGCTCCGCGCCACGTCTGCTGACCGGGCAGGCTGTAGACAAGACCCAGCGTCGCGAGGAACGCGATCGCGGCTGCCGCAGTCGCCAGGTCCAGCACCGGCGAGACGTACGGGAGCATGGCCGTGACGATGCCGAGCACCAGCGCCAGCCCCGCACCGACGATTTCTGCGCTCAGCCGGCTGCGGCCAATCCCGCGCGGCGCCAGCGGTGCACGTAGCGGCCGGCCAAGGTGCGCAATCGAGACCAGCAGGCCGGCGCCGAGCAGGAGCGCGCCCCAGCGCATGGCGCCCGCCGCCGGGGCAGGCGTGCCCGCCGCCAGCCAGGCGATCAGCGGCGTTGTCAGCAACCCTGCGCCCAAGATGGCCAGCGTGGTGAAGACAACGAGCGGCCAGTCGTGAAACGCACTCGAAGTGGGGTTCGAAGAGCCGGTGTTCATGAAGAATGCCTCGGCAGCATCATACCGCCAGTGACGACGGAGGGTAACGGCCAGAAATCCAACCACGGAGCTCACAGAGAACACAGAGGACGACGAGAGGGTGGGAGTCCGCATCGGCGCGCCCCAGCTCGTCACGAAAGACCCTCTGGTTCGCGCACGTCGCGAGGCCGCCGGCCAGGGCGCCCGGGTTTGGCGCAGGCGCGCCAGCCGCGTTGGAGCCTCGAGCGTGCACGCCTCCGTGTGTCTTTGTGGCCCTCGACTGGTTGATCATCGGGAGCGCTGCAGGCGTGCTCGCAGGCGCTCGTAGAGCGCGGCACGGCGGCGGCCGCGTGGTTCTACGAACCGGATGTTCGGGCTGCAGCCGGCCGGGTCCGCGAATCCAGGGATGAGCTGCGGCGACCCTATACGCGGATCCGCCCCGTGACACGCGCGGAGCGCCTCGGTCGGACAGGCGGCGACGCACGCGGGCTGGTCGCCGGCATCGATGCGGTGATGGCAGAAGTGGCACTTCGTCATCACGCCCTTCGCTGCGTCGTAGCGCGGTGCGCCGAATGGGCAGGCCATCTCGCAGTAGCGGCACCCGATGCAGCGCTCCTCGTGATGGACCACGATGCCATCGGCGCGCTTCTCGTAGGCGCGCGAAGGGCACGCGGCCAGGCACGCGGGGTTCTCGCAGTGGTGACAGGCCACCGACAGAAAATAGGTGGGCCCGCCCGGCCGGCGCCTGAGGTTGAGCGGCAGCACGCGGCGCCATGGGTTTTCCGACGACCATCCGTTCTCCAGCCGGCACGCCAGCACGCACGCGCTGCAGCCGACGCAGCGGCCGAGATCGAGGAGGAAGCCGCTTCGCGGCGTTGAGGCTTCCAACGGTTCCGCGATAGACGTCTCGGGACGTGCGACGATCGCCGAGGGCGCCGCTGGCAGCGTCGCCTGTCGCCGCACGCGCTGGCCGTCGCTGCGCGCCACCTCCACCAGGCATTCGTAGAACGTCGCCCCATGGTTGATGTCCGTCACGCCGGCATCGGTCAACTGGTTGATGTCGGGATCGCCGTTGTGACAGCGCCCCTCCAGCACGTGCACGACGCCCGGGCGCAGCCCTTCATCCAGGCGCACGGCCAGCGAGATGCGGCCACGGTCATTCCACACCACGGCCTCGTCACCCTCCGTGAGGCCGCGGGCCGCCGCATCCACCGGGTGCATGTCGAGCCGATGTGGACGCTCGACGTCCTGCACCCAGTCGAGATTGCCGAACTGTGAGTGGATCCGGTCGCGCGTCTTGCAAGAGAGCAGCTGCAGCGGGTAGCGCGATGCGAGCGCCGATTCGTGTCCCTCATCGAGCGGGAGGTAGTCGGGCACCGCATCGACACCCCACAGCCGCGCCGCCTCCTCCGATGCGAACTCGATCTTCCCCGAGGGCGTTGGGAATCGGAGGTCGGCAAACGCGATGTCGCCGTTGCCGGTGGGGTCGACGGGCTGGCGGGACAGCAGATCGAAGAGCGCAGACGGCGAGTCCTTCGCCACCGCCTCGGACTCCTGCGGCCATGCCGGAAGCATCTTCACCAGCAGCTGCTGCGTCTCCTCGTCGCCGGACGGAAAATACCGCGTGTCGAATCCGAACCGCTCCGACAGCAACCGCCAGATCTCCGTGTCGGTCTTCACCTCCCCAGGCGGATCCCAGAGTTTCGCCCGGCGCTGCAGATAGGGATGCCAGTAGGCGGTCACCAGGTCCTCTTCCTCGAACATGGTCTTCGCCGGCAGCACGTAGTGCGCCAGCCGTGCGGTGTCGGTCAGGAATTGATCGACCACCACCAGCAGATCGAGCCGCTCGAACGCCTCGCGTACGAGGCCGGACCGCGGATTCTGGCTGGCAGGATTGGCCTTCTCGACCCACGCCGCCGCCACACGGGGCGCGTCGAGTTCGCCGAGCGCCGGGCCGAGACGCGAGACGGGAATCGCGCGGCGGACGCCTGGCGGCTCGGGCGGCAGCGGCGGGTCCTGCAGGCAGTGACTGTTCAGGTTCGCGTACTGCCATCCACCGCCCGCAACGCCGATGTTGCCCGTCAGCGCCGCCAGCAGCGACACCGCTCTCATCGTCTGGCCGGCCCGGTGATGACGCTGCAAGCCGAAGCCGGCGACGAGGAGCGCCGGCTCGAGCCGGGCGTAGTCGAGGGCAAGGCGTTCGATCTCCAATGCGCGAACACCGGTGATCGAGGCCACGCGCCCGAGCGGGTATTCGCGAAGCCGATCGAGATAGCGATCCACACCGACGGCGTGCCGCTCGAGAAACGCGGTGTCATGGAGCCCGGAATCGACAATCACCCGCGCAATTCCAAGCGCCAGGGCCGCGTCGGTTCCTGGCCGCGGCTGCAGGTGCATGTCGGCCGAGTCCGAGGTGTCCGTGCTGCGGGGATCGATGAGCGCGACGATGGCGCCGCGTTCCTGCGCGTCGTGAATCCACCGCATCTGGTGGACGTTGGTTTCCGCCGGGTTATGTCCCCAGAGCAGAATGAATCGGCTGTCGGCCGTGTGCCGGGGATGATTGTGCAGGTTGGTGCCGTACGTCAGGCGGGTGGCCTCGAGTCCGGCCGGCCAGCAGAGGTCGCCGTAGGTGAGCGTGCACCCGCCGAACTGGTGCCAGAAGGCCATCGCGAGCCGGCCGAGCGCGCCGTGGCTGCCGGACGCGTCGTAGTACAGCACGGACTCCGGGCCGCGCTCCTGCCTCAGCCGATCGAGCCGCGACGCAATGTCGCCGAGCGCCTCGTCCCACGACACCTGCGCGAACGAGCCGTCCGGCTGCCGCTTCATCGGGTGCAGCAGCCGAGCATCGGTTGTCACGCGGCGCGCGTAACTGATCCCTTTCAGGCAGACATGGCCCCGGGTGGCCGCGTTCTCCGGGTCGCCGTCGATGCGGGTGATGCGACCCTGCTCGTGCGTGACCACCATGCCGCACGTGCAATAGCAGTTCCGCGGGCACACCGTCCTCACCGTCCTGGGGTCAGGTCTTGAAGGGCCACCATGCGCGATGCCGGGGTCGGCAGGAATCAGCATGGCCGAAAAGTGTATCATTCCGCACGCGGAGGCATTCGTGGTGAAACGGCAGGCCCGCGCGCTCGTCCTCGGAACCGCCATCCTGGCGCGATTCACCACGAAGTGAATCAACGGACGGACAACCACATTTCTCTTTGTGGATCTTTGTGAGCGCTGTGGTTGAACCGTGGGAAGCGCAGGCCGTCACGGAGTAGGATCACTGGTATGAACGATACGACGCACGAGGCGCACGACCATCGCGAACTCCTGAAGCAGATTGCCAGGCAGGCGATGGTGGACTACGGGCTGCAGCCTGATTTCTCACCCGCCGCGCTCGCCGAGGCCGAGCAGGCGCGAGCGGTCGACGAACCCTCGACCCTCGCGCCCGGCCAGCAAGCCACGCGCGAGCCTGCTCCCTCAGGCGTGCCTGGTCTTCGCGACCTGCCCGATCTGCGCGATCTGCGCGACCTGCTGTGGTGCTCGATCGACAACGACGACTCGCGCGACCTGGATCAGCTCTCGGTGTCGGAACTGCAGGCCACCGGGGGGGTGCGCATCCTGATCGCCATCGCGGACGTGGACGCGCTCGTGGCGCCCGGAAGCGGCATCGACGATCACGCGCGCCACAACACGACGTCCGTCTACACACCGGCTGCGATCTTCCCGATGCTTCCCGAGCGGCTCTCGACCAACCTGACCTCGCTGGCCTTTGGCGAGGACCGGCGTGCGGTCGTCACGGACCTGGTGATCGACGCGGGCGGCTCGACCATTGAATCGACCGTCTACCGCGCCCTGGTCCACAATCGCGCCAAGCTGGCCTACAACAGCGTGGCCGCGTGGCTCGAGGGCCAGGGACCGATGCCGCAGCCGATGGCGGTCGTGCCAGGGATGGCCGAGCAGGTGCGGGCGCAGGACGAGGTTGCCCGCCGCCTGCGCCAGTCGCGCCTCGAACGCGGCGCCCTCGACTTCCAGACGATCGAAACGCGGCCGGTTTTCGATGGGAATGCCGTCCAGGACCTGGCCGAGGAACACGACAACCGCGCGCGCGATCTCATCGAGGATTTCATGATCGCGGCCAACAGCGCGACGGTGCGGTTCCTCGAGGCGAAAGGCTTCCCCTCGATCCGTCGCGTGGTCCGGTCTCCCGAGCGGTGGGATCGCATCGAGGCGCTCGCGGCGGCCTACGGCGTGCGCCTGCCGCCCAACCCCGATTCGCGCGCGCTGGCCGACTTCCTGGCCGCGCGCCGGGCAGCCGACCCGGTTCGCTTCCCTGACCTGTCGCTCTCCGTCATCAAACTCCTCGGCCCAGGCGAGTACGTGGTGGATCGCCCGCACGAGGAAGGTGCCGGGCACTTTGGCCTCGCCGTGAAGGACTACACGCATTCCACCGCGCCCAACCGCCGATACCCCGACCTGATCACGCAGCGCCTGATGAAGGCCGCGATTGCCGGCGCGCCCGTGCCCTACGCCACGGAAGAACTCGACCTTGTCGCCGCGCACTGCACTGACATGGAGGACGAGGCGCACAAGGTGGAACGGCTCGTGAAAAAGGCCGCGGCGGCGCTCCTCCTCGAGTCGCACGTCGGCGAGGCCTTCGACGGGATCGTCACGGGCGCGTCGACGAAGGGCACGTGGGTGCGGATCTTCCGGCCACCCGTGGAAGGCAAGGTCGTGCAGGGAAGCGAGGGCCTCGACGTCGGCGACCGCGTGCGCGTCCGGCTGGTTCACACCGACGCACGCCGGGGTTTCATCGACTTTGCCAGGGTGTAGACGGCGGTGGATACCGATCTGCTCATCACCTCCGTGAACGCTGACGGTGACGGCGTTGCCACGTTCGAGGGGCGGACGGTGACGGTCCCGGGCACGATTCCAGGCGAGCGCGTCGTCGCGGCGCTCCAGCGATCGCGCGAGGGTGGGCTCACGGGCGCACTGACCCGGATTCTCGTCGCCTCTCCCCACCGCGTCACGCCCGGCTGCCGCCACTTCGGGCCGTGCGGCGGCTGCACCTGGCAGCACATCGGCTACCCGGAGCAGTTGCGCCTGAAGCAGCGCCTGCTGCAGGGACTGCTCGACGCAGCGCTCGGGGCGCACGCGCCCTCGGTCCGGTTGACGCTCGGGACGCCGACGCCCGATGGCGGCACGCCGTGGGGTTATCGCGACAAGGTGCACTTCGCCTTTGGCCCCGGCGGGCGGTCACTGGTCATGGGCCACTACCGTCGCGCCTCGCGCACGGTGTTGCCGGTAGAGGAGTGTCCGGTTCACGCGGAGGAGGGGAACCGCTTCGCCTTCGTCGTTCGCGATGCCCTCGCGCGTGCTCGCATTCGCGGCGCGACCGCGGACGGCGAGGACGGGATCGCCCGCCACGTCGTCGTCCGTGTGTCAGAGGGCACCGGCGAGCGGCTCGGCACGCTGGTCGTGACCGAGAACGTCAAGGCGCTTCGCCGCGTGACGGCGGATGTGCAGGCGGGCATTGCGCCCGGCGATCCCGGGGCCTGCCAGCCGCGTGTCGGGTTTCACCTGAACCTCCACGATCGACCCGGCTCATTCCTCTTTGGCCGTGACACGCGCAGGTTGTTCGGCCTGGGCGAGGTGCGCGAGCAGGTGGCAGGCGCCTCGTACCTGGTATCCCCCACCGCGTTCTTCCAGACGAACGTACGCGCCGCGGAGGTGCTGGTCCGCGAGGTGATCGACGCGCTGTCGGACGCGCGATACCGGCGCATCCTGGACCTGTATGCCGGCGTGGGCCTTTTCGCGTTGCCTCTGGCCAGGGAGGGGCGCATGGTGACGGCGGTCGAGGAAAGCCGCGAGGCGATGGCGGGCGCGGCCGCCGCGCTTCGAGTCAACCGGATCAGCGGTCCGTCCTGCCGTTTGATCGCGTCGCGCGTCGAGGACGCGATGGACCGCCTGGCGGGTCGTCGAAGCGCACGCGACTATGGATCGCCGGCCGGGCCCGACGAGGGCTGCTGGGACGCCGTCGTCCTCGATCCGCCGCGCCAGGGATGCCCACCTCCCGTGCTCGAGCGGATCGTGCACACGCTCCGGCCTTCGCGAATCGTCTACGTGTCGTGCAATCCTGACGCCCTCGCCCGCGATCTCGCCCGGATGCCGGGAGCCGGCTACCTTTTCGAGCGCGTGCAGCCGATTGACATGTTCCCTCACACGGCGCACGTCGAGACGGTGGCCGTGCTGCAAAGGATCCAGAATTCGGGCTTCACCAGAGATCCCGTGAGGTCCGTTCGGTCGTGTCCTGTCTGCTGAATCATTCAGAAGCGAGGATTCATGAGTATCACTTCGAGCCGCGGATCGCTGCTGGCGGTCCTGTCAATCGCGGTCATCGGCGCGGGCGTCGTCATCAAGGCCCAGAAGCCGGTCCCGCCTGCCACGCCGTCCGCCGCCACCAAGGCCGCCGTCGCCTTCGTCCGCTACCACTCTCCGCAGGAGGCCAACGCCGCGCTCATCACCATCAACAAGGCGAACCCCGCGGCGACCGCGTTGCACAGGATCGCCACAAGCCCTGGCGGGATCGATCTCACCGTTCTCGAGATCGGCCCGGACGTCGGCAAGAAGATCCGCAAGCGGCCGGCCGTGTTCGTGGTCGCGAACATGGAGGGGGTGCTGCCGTTGTCCGCCGAGGCGGCCCTGTCGCTCGCCGATCGGGTGCTCGCCGACGCCAGCGCCACGAAGTCGCTCACGTGGTTCATCCTGCCGAATGGCAATCCCGATGCGGCCACCTGCTACTTCCGCAAGCCGCTGATCGCCGACGAGCGCAATGCCAGCAAGTGGAACGACGACATGGACGACCAGGTTGACGAGGATGGCCCCGACGACCTGGATGGCAACGGTCTCATCACCCAGATGCGTGTGAAGGACCCGGCAGGCGAGTGGATGAGCGTGGAGGGTGAGCCTCGCCTGATGCGCAAGGCCGACCCGGCCAAGGGTGAAAAGGGCGTCTACAAGCTCTACTCGGAAGGCATCGACAACGATGGCGACGGCGAATACAACGAGGACGGCCCGGGCGGCACCAACATCGGCATCACCTTTCCGCACCTCTTCCACCCGTGGACGGCCACCGGCGGCCGATGGCCCGGGAGCGAGCCGGAGACGTTCGGCATCATGAAGTTCGCCATCGATCACCCGGAGATCGCGATGACGTTTGCGTTTGGCGCCACCAACATGTGCCTGCAACCGCCGGCCGGCGGGCGGCAGGGGAGCTTCGACGCTACCGCGATCAAGATTCCCGAGCAGATGGCGTCCCGTTTCGGCGCCGACCCTGGCCGCACCTACACGATGAAGGAGGTCGTCGAGCTGATCCGGCCGCTCGCGCCGCCGGGGTTCGAGATTACCGAGGGAATCGTCGCCTCGTTCCTCGGCCTCGGCGCTGTCGTCAACCCGATGGACGAAGACCTGAAGTTCTACAAAGAACTGTCGGACAAGTACAAAGAGTTTCTCAAGGCCGGCAAGCTCGATGGCAAGCGCCTCGAACCGCCACAGCCGAAGGATGGGTCGTTCGAACTGTGGTCGTACTACCAGCTGGGCGTCCCGACCTTCACGATGGACCTGTGGACGCTGCCCGAGGTGAAGTCGGATGACAAGGAGAAGACGGGTATGACGCCCGAGTCGCTCGAGGCGATGACGTCGGACGCGTTCGTCGCGCTCGGCGAAACGAAGATCGCGGCGTTCCTGAAGGAAGTCGGCGCGCCCGACAGCATCAAGCCGGCGATGCTCCTCGAGGGGGTCAAGTCGGGCAAGATGACGCCCAAACAGATGGCGGGCATGCTCGGGCAGATGCCGAAGCGGAAGGATACGGCCGGCGCCGATCCGAAGCAGAAGGCGCTGCTCGCGTTCAGCGACAAGGATCTGCAGGGCAAGGGCTACGTCAACTGGACGCCGTACAAGCACCCGACGCTGGGCGACGTGGAACTTGGCGGGATGGTGCCGTTCGCCGACACGACGCCGCCGGCTTTGATGGTCAAGACGCTGCTCGACGGCCAGGTGCCGTGGGTGCTGACGCTGGCCGAGAAACTGCCGCGGCTGAGCATTCTGAAGAGTGAGGTGCGGCCAAAGGGCGCCGGTATCTACGCCGTCACGCTGTGGGTCGAGAACGCCGGCTACCTGCCGTTCCCGACGGCGATGGGCAAGAAGAACCTCCACGTGCCGCCGGCCGTCGTGACGCTGGCGACGAAGGACAACCTGAAAGGTGTCACGTTCCTGTCGGGCAGGACGCGGACGACGATCAATGCCATCGACGGTGGGCGCAGCGTCAAGCTGGAATGGCTGGTGCAGGTGCCCGCGGGGGTTGGTTTCGAGGTGGTGCTCGACTCGGCCAATGCCGGCGCGGACGCGAAATTCGTGAGCCTGGCCGGCGGGCAGGGAGGTGCGAAATGAGGAAGCTGCACTGGGTTGGCACGATCACGCTTGCGGTGCTCGTCGCGTCCTCCTCGCTGGCGCTCCAGGGGCAGGCCCAGCCAGCCACGCCGACGTCAGCCACGCCAAAGCCGGCGCAGCCGGCGAAGGCGGGAGCCACCACGCAGCCGGCAAAGCCGGCCGCCACGTCGCTCGGCGTCACGACCGACAAGATTACGGTCCCGCTGCGCTTCGATCACTACTACACCTACGAGCAGGTTGGCGAGGCGCTTCGCGCGCTTCATGCCACCTACCCGCAGTTGACGACGATCGACGTCGTCGGCAAGAGCGAAGAGGGGCGCGACATCTGGGCGATGACCGTCAACAACCCGAAGACCGGCGCCGCGCTCGACAAGCCCGGTGTCTACGTGGACGGCAACATCCACGGCAACGAGATCCAGGCGGGCGAGGTGTGCCTGTCGCTGCTGAACCGCCTGCTCACGACCTACGGGCAGAACGAGCAAATGACGAAAGCCGTGGATCGCAACGCCTTCTACGTCATCCCGTCGGTCAACGTGGACGGCCGGTATCACTTCTTCAGCGATCCGAACGATCCCAGCTCGAATCGCAGCTTCCGGATCCCGAAGGATGACGATCACGACGGGCTCATCGACGAGGACCCGGCCGATGATCTCGACGGTGACGGCAACATCTGCACGATGCGGCGGAAGGACCCGTTCGGCCAGTACAAGACGGATCCGGAAGACCCCCGGCTCATGGTCCGCATCAAGCCGGGCGAGAAGGGCGAGTGGACGATCCTCGGCGAGGAAGGGATCGACAACGACGGCGACGGCCGCGTGAACGAGGACGGCGAGGGGTACGTGGACGGCAACCGGAACTGGGGCATCAACTGGGCGCCGCCCTACGTGCAGGCCGGTTCCGGCGACTATCCGTTCGAGGCGTCCGGCCTGCGTGCGATTGCCAAGTACCTGGTGGACCGCCCGAATATCATCGTCGTCTTCGCCTTCCACAACAACGGGGGGATGTACCTGCGCGGGCCGAGCACGAAGGCGGAGGAGCCGATGAACCCGGCTGACATCGGTGTTTACGACATCATGGGCAAGAATGCGGAGAAGATTGTGCCTGGCTATCGGTACCTCGTGTCCTGGAAGGACCTGTACCCGACGTACGGCGATTTCACCGACTTCACCTACAACACGGTCGGCGCCTACAGCTTCGTGGGCGAGTTGTTCGTCACCGAGACGGAGTCCTACCGGCCGCCGCCGAAACCTGGCGCGCCCGCCGCGCCGCCGCCGGCCGACGTGATGGACATGATGGGAGGCAACAACGACCGGGAGCGTGAGCGCCTGAAGTTCAACGACTACGTCACCCAGGGCGATCTCTACAGGCCGTGGAAGGCATTCAAGCACCCGCAGTTTGGCGAGATCGAGATTGGCGGCTGGGTGAAGATGAGTTCCCGGCTCCCGCATCCGTTCATGCTCACGGACCTCGTCCACCGCAACGCGTCGGCCGTGCTGTTCGCCGCCGCGCAGACGCCGAGCGTGACGCTCGACGTGCTGGCGCCGGAAAGAGTGGATGCCGACCTCTACAAGGTGCGCGTGCGGGTGGTCAACGCGGGGTCGATTCCCTCGTTCACCTACAACGCAATTCAGCGGAAGATCCATCCCCAGGATACGCTCGTGGTGTCGGGTGCCGGCGTGAAGGTGATCGCGGGCGGCAAGGTGAGCGGCATGCCCATCGAGACGGTGGCGTACAAGCCCTATCGCCCCGAGGTGCAGTTCCTCCAGGTTCCCGGCAACGGGAAAATCGAGTTCGAGTTTCTGGTGTCGGGCAAGGGAGAGCTGACTGTTGCCTACCAGTCTCTGAAGGCCGGGAAGGCCACGAAGACCGTGGCGTTGCAGTAGTCGATACGTGACAGCATGGCCAACGAAGCGGTGACCGGCAAATCGGGACTCACTCGGCAAGCAGCGGCATATGGCCTCGGGCTGATGACGCTGCTCAACTTCGTCAACTACATCGACCGCTACATCCTGCCGGCCGTCGCGCCCCGCATCCAGGAGGCGCTCTCGCTCACCGACACGGAACTCGGCGTTCTCGGCAGCGCGTTTCTCTTCTCGTACTTATTCACGTCCCCGCTCTTCGGCTGGCTGGGCGACCGCTTTTCACGAACCAGGCTGATGGCCATCGGCGTCGCCATCTGGAGCCTGGCCACCGCGGGCGGAGGTCTCGCCCGCAACTTTGGGCAGATGCTGATGGCGCGCGGCGTGGTTGGAGTGGGCGAGGCGTCCTACGCGGCGATCTCGCCGGCGCTGATCTCCGACTACTACCCGCCGGACCGGCGCGGCCGCGTGTTCGCCATCTTCTACCTGGCGATCCCCGTGGGCAGCGCGGTGGGCTACCTCCTCGGCGGCGCGATCGAACACCAGTTCGGCTGGCGCGCGGCGTTCTTTGCCGTGGGGTTGCCGGGGCTCCTGCTGGCGCTCCTCACCCTCACCGCGCCCGATCCGCCTCGCGGGATCAACGACCCCCCGGCCGCGGCGCCGGCGGAGGCGGGGAGCTACGTGCAGTCGCTCCTCCTGCTGGGCCGCAACCGTGACTACGTGCTGGCCGTCCTTGGCTACGCCGCGTACACGTTCGCCGTGGGCGGCATGTCGTTCTGGGTGCCGCTGTACCTGAACCGCGAGCGCGGGATGTCGCTCACCGAAGCGAACGTCATGGTTGGATCGGTCACCGTCGTGGCCGGCATCAGCGGGACGTTCCTCGGCGGCTATCTGGCGGACGTGCTTGCGCCTCGCATACGCCAGGCTCACCTGTATCTGTCTGGCGTGTCGATGCTGCTCGCCATCCCGTTTTCCTGGGTGGCCTTCACGACGCACGAGCCGAGGATGTTCGTGGCGTCACTCCTCGTCGCCGAGTTCATGGTCTTTCTCAGCACCGGCCCGATCAACGTCGTGATTGTCACCGTCGTGCCGGTGGCGATCCGCGCGACCGCGATGGCGGTCAGCATCTTCGTGATCCACCTGCTGGGAGATGCCGCCGCGCCTCTCGTGATTGGCGCAGTGTCGGACCACGTGGGGCTGTCGAACGCCGTTCTGATCATGCCCGTGATGGTGGCGCTGTCGGGAGCGATCTGGATGTTCGCCGCCTGGAGACCCGCAGCCGATCGCTGAGAATCAGGGGCGGTGCTGACGCAGAAGAGTCGGGAACTGACGCAGAGGAGTCGGAGCTGACGATGAAGAGTCGGAGCTGACGCAGAGGAGTCGGTGCTGACAGGATTCCTGAGCCAGGAGACGGGATTCAGTGCGTGATCCCGTATGATGCGGCAATGACGATCGAGCGTCTCGACAGGCTGGATGATCCGCGGCTGGCCGACTACCGTCATGTGCCGGACCCCGAGTTGTTGCGGCGAGGAGAGGTGTTCGTCGCCGAAGGGCGGCTCGTGGTCAGGACGCTGCTGTCACAGTCGCCGCTTCGCGCCCGGTCCGTCCTGCTGACGGAGAACGCCTACCGCGGGCTGGCCGACGTGATCGAGCCGCGCCTGGCGAGCACACCAGTGTTCATCGTGTCGGAGGGCGCGATCGAAGACCTGACCGGGTTCAACATCCATCGCGGGTGCCTCGCGATTGGCGAACGCCCGGTTTCGATGTCCCTGGGCGCGATGCTCGACCGACTGCAGACCGCCCGTCGGCTGGTGGTCCTCGAGCAGATAGGTAACGCCGACAATATTGGCGGCATCTTCCGCAACGCCGCGGCGTTCGGGGCAGACGCCGTGGTGCTGGGGCCCGGCTGCTGCGACCCGCTCTACCGGAAGGCGATTCGCGTCTCCATGGGCGCCGCGCTGCGGGTGCCGTTCTGCCACGCCGCCGACTGGACCGCGGATCTCGACGCGCTGCGCGTCGCGGGATTCATGGTGGCGGCGCTGACTCCCGCCGCCGACGCGCAGGACCTGGATCGCTACGCCGAGGCGGTCCCGCCGCAGGCGCGCCTGGCCCTGCTGGTCGGCGCTGAAGGACCTGGCCTGAGCGCCGATGCTCTCGCCCACGCCGACGTCGCCCTCCGCATCCCGATGGCCCCCGGCACCGATTCGCTGAACGTCGCCACCGCCACCGGCATCGCGCTGCATCGGCTATGTCGGCCCTTGCCCAGCTCAGACACGGCTCCTGCATCCTGAGCAGCCCGCTTCCGACCCCTGTGTCCTGTCTCCCGACTCCTGTCTCCTGTCTCCCGACCTCTGTCTCCTGTTTCCCGACCCCTGTCTCCTG
>JANYLG010000176.1 GCA_025363775.1 Acidobacteriota bacterium
ATGTACCACTCGCGCAGCATCAGCACCAGCTGCTCCTTGGCGAACGTCGAGTCGACCAGCGCCAACGGCACGGTGTGAAACGCGAGATCCCAGGCCGCGTACCAGGGGTACTCCCACTTGTCCGGCATCGAGATCACGTCGGCGTTGAACAGGTGCGGCCAGTCGTGATTGCGGCCGTTCATGCGCTCGGGCGGCGGCGGTGGCTGTTCCGGGTCGCCCTCGAGCCAGTCCTTCACCGCGTAGTGGTAGAACTGCTTCGACCAGAGCAGGCCCGCGAACGCCTGCCGCATCACGCGTCGGCCGTCCTCGGTCTGGCCCGCCGGAATGACCGTGGCGTAGAACTCGTCGGCCTCCGCGCGACGCGCCGCAAACACGCCGTCGAACTCCGCGCCGAAGGGGCCTCCGGCCCACGTCCCGGCCGACTGGTCCGTCAGCCGCAGGCGAAGCCTCACCTGTCCGCCTGGCGCGACCACCAGCCGATGGTGGGCCGCCGCCTTGGTACCCTCGAGTTCCGGATTGACCGCCTCGGTTCGACCATGCACCACGGCATCGTTGATGCCGTCCTTCGTATACCGTGGCCCGGCGGCGCCGAACAGCCGGGCGGTATTGGTGTCGTTTCCGGTCACGAGCAGGCCCGCTGAGCCTTCCGAGAACAGCCAGCGCCGGCCGTAGTAGGGCTCATCGAGCTCGATGGTGCCGTACGAATCGCCCGGGTTCGCCCGCAGCGCCGGCCTGGTGACCGGGCGGCCCCAGGACCACGTGTTGCGGAACCACACTGTGGGCAGCAGGTGAATCGGCGACGCGTCTGGGCCCCGGTTGATCGCCGTAATCTCGATGAGCACGTCGTCCGGGCCGCCCTTGGCGTACTCGACAGTCACGTCGAAATACCGGTCCTCATCGAAGAGACCCGTGTCGAGCAACTCGAACTCTGGGGCCTCGCGTCCACGCCTGCCGTTCTCCTCGACGAGCCACGCATAGGGGAACTCGGCCTGGGGGTACTTGTACAGAAACTTCATGAACGAGTGCGTTGGCGTGCTATCCAGGTAGAAGTAGTACTCCTTCACGTCCTCGCCATGGTTGCCCTGATTGCCGGTGAGCCCGAACAGCCGTTCCTTCAGGAAGGGATCGCGCTCGTTCCAGAGAGCCAGAGCGAAACAGATTCGTTGATGGCGATCGGAGATCCCCGCCAGGCCATCCTCGTTCCACCGATAGGCCCGGGAACGCGCGTCGTCGTGCGGCAGGTACTCCCAGGCGTCGCCTCCCGGGCTGTAGTCCTCGCGAACGGTGCCCCAGGCGCGTTCACTCAGATACGGTCCCCACCGTTTCCAGTGGCGCTGGCGTTGTCGATCGTCTTCGAGCCTGGCGTGTTCTGCGGTCATGGTGTGTTCCAGAGCACTTCCGACATCGTCACACGGATCTGCCTTCGGTCGTCATCGCCGCGCCTGGATCCGCTGAGTTGGCGCTGGTATTCACCATGCCGTTGATCAGAAGACGATCCAGCCGCACGAGTTCACCGAGTGACCAGGCCTGGAACGGGCACCCGCGCAGGAACGAACGCAGGCGCCCGGCGCCGTCGGGGTGTACCACGTCGGGAGAGTATCGATGGGACGACAGGGCGAACCGTGCTCCGTTGACTTCGACCCATGCCTCGAAACCGTTGACGAGCACCATACGGCCCGTCGGAGGTTCCGTGGCGACGAGCAGCAGGCCGTGGTAGCGCCGGGTCCGAATCCCGTTGACGGTGCCGGAAGCAAAGCCGCCGGCACCATCGGCCTCGAGCCACTCGCGGGAATCCTGTCTCAGCGCACTCACGGCCCCTCCTGACGATCCACATCTTATGACGACACTGCCGCCTCTTCTTCCGGAACCGTCCACGGAGCCTCGATTCCGTGACACGCGCGCGAATCCTCAACCCAGGCGTTTCAGGCGGCGGGCGCAAGTGTTCAGCCACTCACATGAGGACCGGAGTTCGGCGCCCGACACGAGCACCATGGCAACCGCCACCCTCAGAAACGCGACGACATCGCCGTTCATTGCTATCATGAACGGATGATTGACGAACGCGCCTTCTTCACGGAAAAGCCGGAAACCCGACCGGCCCGATTTCAGTGCCCCAAGTGCCGACGGACCGGTGAACACAACATTCGATGGGTACGGCGCTCGAAGAAGGACAAGCCGCCTGCGGGGGCCGACGAGGGCGACCGGGCCAAATTCGCGAAGCTGCGCGACTACCTGCTCCGGCTCGACGACGAGGTCACGTGCAAGGCCTGCGGCAAGAGATTCGAGATCCCGTCGCAACACTCTCTGATGTTCGTGGACCAGCTCGGAGGGTTGCCCAACGACGAAGACCTTGAACGAGAGATCGGGGCCGCATCAGGAGAGCCGGAACGTGCACCTGAGACCAAGCCGGCGTTGCCCGCGCGGTTCACGCGCAAATCGAGCGGCTGGAAATAGGACACGTCGTCGGTAGAAGGATCCGAGCTGGCTCGGCCCGGCGATTCAGCCTGGCGAGATCCTGCGGGCGGGCTGGCGTGCGGCGAGATCGGGGAACGCATGGTGTCCAGGGAGCCGGACATCACCAGGCTTCTCGACCGTCTGGAGCGACGCGGGCTGATCGCCCGGACGCGCGACGCCCGGGATCGTCGCATCGTGACGGCCAACATCACGCGGGGGGGCGATGTGCTGGCTGACCTCGACCGGCCGGTGGCGGACCTGCACGCCCGGCAACTCTCGCCCCTGGGGAAGCGGTCGCTCGAGCAGCTGATCGACCTGCTCGAGAAGGCTCGCGACGTCGGGTCGTAGGCATCTTCCAGGGCTGAGATCCGCGGCGGCCGCCTCCCCGATCACGGCGGTTTGAGTCGGAGCTCGAGCGCCGCGCCTCGAACCGCCGGCGCAAGCGGCAGGTGCCCGGCTCACGCCGGGCGGCAAAGGAGTGCATGATGACGCGCAAGTTGTTCCAGGCCATGACGGTGATAGGGATGCTGCTGGTCGCGGGCCCGCTGTTCGCACAGCAGGCCACGTGGATCATCGACGAGGCTCACTCGGCGGCCCAGTTCTCGGTCCGCCACATGATGGTCTCGAACGTGAAGGGCGAGTTCACCAAGACGTCTGGCTCCGTGGTGTGGGACGGCAAGGACCTGTCCACGGCGGTTTTGGAGGCGACCATTGACGCCTCCACGATCAGCACGCGCGAACCGAAGCGCGACGCCCACCTGAAGAGCCCTGACTTCTTGGACGTGGCGAAGTACCCGACGGTGACGTTCAAGTCGACCTCGGTGGAGCCGGCTGGCAAGGGCAAGTTCAGAATGGCGGGCAACCTGACGATCCACGGCGTCACCAGGCCTGTCGTTTTCGAGGTGAACGGCCCCACGCCGGCCATCAAGGGACCCGACGGTAATCAGCGCGTGGGCGCCTCTGCCACCGCCACGATCAGCCGCAAGGACTTTGGCCTGGTGTGGAACGCAACGCTCGAGGCGGGCGGCGTGGTCGTCGGCGACACGGTCACCCTCACACTCGACGTGGAGCTGATTCTGAAGGCCGTCGGGCCCGCGAAGGGCTGACGGGCAGCCGCCCCCCCACGCAGGAGGTCCACCATGATCACGGTCCGCCCACGCGATGAGCGCGGGCACTTCGACCACGGCTGGCTCGACACCAGGCACACCTTCTCGTTTGCGGAATACTTCGATCCCGATCACGTGGGGTTCAGGTCGCTGCGTGTGATCAACGAGGACCGGGTGCAGCCCGGCCAGGGGTTCGGGACTCACCCGCACCGCGACATGGAGATCGTGACCTACGTGCTGGACGGCGCCCTTGCGCACCGGGACAGTATGGGCAACGGCTCGGTCATCCGGCCCGGTGACGTGCAGCGCATGACGGCGGGGTCCGGCATCACCCACAGCGAGTTCAACCACTCGAACGACGCGCCGGTCCACTTCCTGCAAATCTGGATCGTTCCGGACCGGAAGGGGCTCACGCCGTCGTACGAGCAGAAGACCATTCCGGCCGAGGCAACGGCGGGGCGCCTGTGCGCGGTCGCCTCGCACGATGGGGGGGACGGCTCGGTCACGATCAACCAGGACGCAACCCTCTACACGTCGGTCCTGGCGCCGGGACAGGTGGTGACGCACGCGTTCGCGCCGGGTCGGCACGGCTGGCTGCAGGTGGCGCGCGGGCAGGTCGCCCTGGACGGCCGGTCGCTGGGGGCGGGCGATGGCGCCGCGATCAGCAGCGAGAAGGCCGTCACGGTGTCCGGCGAGAGTGCGGCCGAGATCCTGCTGTTCGATCTGGCGTAGCCGCCGGGAGGCGTGGCGCCGATCAGGTCGGCGCCACGGGCTCCCATGAAGGCCATCCCCTCTTGTTCCCGCGTGATTGGACTCATCTCCCATACCCACGGCCTGGTCACGCCTGAGGTGTTCCGCGCTGAGGGCACCCGAAGGGTCCCGGTCTCCTCCGCGGGCGTCCCATGGGTTCTCCGTCCCTGCGTGCTATTCTCTGCAGCATGGCGACGGTTCCCTTGGTCATCGTCTACGCGGGCGGCACCGCTGACACCGCAATCCTTCGCGACTTGCTCGAGGCTGCGGGCGTCTCCGCGCGGTTGGGCGACGAGGTGATGGGTACCATGGCGCCGTACATGATTGCTGGCGGAACCACCGCGGCGATCAAGGTGCTCGTGCCCGAGGACCAGCTCGACGAGGCACGCGGGGTAGTGGTGGAGTTTGCCGAGCGGGCGAAGACCGAGCCCGAGCCAGGCTCGACCATGGGCCAGTCGTGGGAGTGTCCCTGCTGCCACGAGTCGAACGACGGCTCGTTCGACATCTGCTGGAACTGCCAGAGCGAGCGGGCCTGACACGCGGCTTGCGGCTGCGTCAGTACCCGAACCCATTGAACCGCGAGTTCACCACGTTGTTGAAGATCGAGCCGAAGCTGTAGCTGAAGCCGAGTGACAGGTAGTACTCGTACGACGTGGCAAGCTGGCGCTGACGCACCAGGACCTCCTCGTTCGTCGCCTCGCCTTTCGGCAGGTACAGCTGGTTCCGGATCCGTGAAACACTGCCCCACGTCGACACCGAAAACCCCTTGAACAACCGGACGTCCAGAGAGCTGTAGAGCACCAGCCTGTTCTTGCTCAGGTCGTTGAGGTATTGCGAGGCCTCGAACGAGGTGTTCGTTGTACCCCAGGGCTGTCGCAGGTCGAGCGAGACCGTGAGCGTCTGGTCCATCAGCGTCTCACCCAGCTTGTCGAACATGGTGGGCTCGCGGTACTTGAAGCGGTTCAGCCCCACCGCGTAGTTGAATGTCAGCTGCTTGCGGGTCGATTCGGAGTACGGATAGAGGTTGTACTCGATGGCCGGTGCAGCCCGCACCTTCAGTTCCTGGTTGAGGTACGTGGACGACGAGGCCGATCCCTGGCCGCCGGCCGCCCAGTGCGCCCCGAGACTCTTGGCGATCAGCGCCGATCCGCTCCAACTCCTCGAGAGACTGCTGAACGAATCGCCTTCCGGGAACGTGTAGTCACTCTCGCTGTAGCTGCCGTTCGCGCGGGTGAGGATTTTCCACGCCTCGGTGACGCGGTTGGCCGAGAGGCCCCCTGAGAGATTCACCGACGTCCTGGACGTCTCGCCGCTGCCACCGCCACGGAGGTTTGTCCGGAAGACCCAGAAGTTCCATGGATCGCGGCTGCCGCCGGTCGGCGTCCCGGGAGGCGTGGTGCGGCGGTGCGTGATCTGCAGTTCGCCGCCGGCCGGTGTGTCGGCCACGTACCGGACGAGTCCGAGCTTGACGATGCTCACCAGCCCTCGCCTGGTGGCGTCCTCGGTGTCGGTGTTCTTCGAGACATAGTGGAGGGTGTGATCGACCTTGTCGAACCGGCCGAGGCCGATCATCGCGATCGAGTAATCGCGCCCCCCGCCGCCGGTGTCCTGGGCCGTGACGAGCACGTGGACATCGGCGTCCCGGCGGTCCCGCATGTGATCGACGAACGCGATCTCGGAGCGGAAGAAATCGTCGTCGCAGTACGCGTTGGTGCAGTCCAGAAAGATGCGGAGGCTGCGGGACCGCGGCGCCGGGCCGGGAGGAATGCCTGGCGGAGGCGTGCCCTGGGGCGGCGCACCCTTGGGAAGGGGGGCTCGAGGCGGCGCTTCCTGGGGCGTGTTTTCCTGGGGTGGTGCACCTGCGGCGGCTGATAGTGCCGGTAACTCAGGTGCGGCGGCGACGTTGCGGACGTCCGCGAGCCACCCGCCAACGAAGGCGAACACGACGACAACGACTGGCAGGGCGATCCGTCCAGGCCGGGCGGGCATGCGGTAGTTCCTTGGTCCGGGGGCCGTGGTGACGATTCGAACGACGGGGCCGCGAGGTCGGATATTTGGACGGTGCACCCGGCTCCCTGGTTGGGAAGTTATGGTACGCTCACGGTCCGGAACCCGCTTTTACCCGGAGGACTGCTTGTCCGACACGCCCAACGCCAGATTTCGCGCACGCCTCGCACGCCTCGAGCCGCTGCTCGGGACGCTGCTCACGCTGCCGTCGCCCGAGATCGCGGAGGTGATGGCTGCGGCCGGTTTCGACTGGCTGTTCATCGACATGGAACACGGCCTCCTGGACTTCGCCGCCGTGCAGCGCATGGTGCAAGCCGTCTCCCACTCGTGCCCCTGCATCGTCCGCGTCCCGCACAACGAGCCGATCCTCATTGCGAAGGCGCTCGACACGGGTGCGGCGGGGATCATCGTGCCGCACGTCAACACGGCGTCGGAGGCCCGGCTGGCGGTGCGTGCAGCCAAGTACCCGCCGGCGGGCGAACGCAGTATCGGCGTGGCGCGCGCCCAGGGATATGGCGGCCGGTTACAGGCCGCCATTGCGCACGACAACGACGACACGCTCATCGTGGCGCAGGTGGAACACATCGCCGCGGTGGCGAACATCCGCGAGATCGTGGGGGTGCCGGGGATCAGCGCGGTGTTCATCGGGCCGTTCGACTTGTCGGCGAGCCTGGGGAAGCCCGGCGAGATCGGCGCGCCGGACGTGCAGGAGGCGATTGCCGCGATCGTCAGCGCGAGCGCCGCGAAGCCTTTGGCCTGCGGTATCTTCGTGGTGGACGGCGAGGCGGCTGGCCGTGCGTTCGCGGCGGGGCACTCGCTGGTGTGCGCCACGACCGAGACGCTGCTGCTCGGGCAGGCGGCGGCGGACCTGGTCGGCCGCGCCAGACGGTAGAGAGGGTGCCATCTGATCATGGATCCACACGAACTCTTCATGCGCGAGGCGCTCGAGCAGGCTCGCCGTGCGGCGACAGTGGGTGAGGTCCCGGTGGGGGCTGTGCTGGTAATCGACGGGCAGATCACGGGCGCCGGATTCAACCAGCCGATCGGGAGCCACGACCCGACAGCCCACGCGGAGATCGTGGCCATTCGTGCGGCCGCCGCGCGAGCTGGGAACTACCGCCTCACCGGCTCGACGCTCTACGTGACCGTCGAGCCGTGCCTGATGTGCGTCGGCGCGCTGGTGCACGCGCGCGTCGGCACGCTCGTGTTCGGCGCGCTCGAACCGCGGACCGGAGCCATCGTCTCCTCCGTGCGGGCGCACGAGTCGCCGGGCCTCAACCACACGTTCGACGTCGTTGAGGGCGTACTCGCAGACGAGTGCCGCGAGATCATCCAGCGCTTCTTCAAGGAGCGGCGGGGAGGGGGAGGCAGTGGTCAGTTGCCAGTGGCCAGTGGCTAGCAGGCAGTGCAGGGGCGATCGGTTGGTCGCCCGGACAGGCAGTTCGCAGCAGGCAGTTTGCCTCACACGGTCGGCGCGGGTCTTGGCGCATCCCGTCTCCTCGGTTACAATGAATAATTGTCCTTCCGTACCGCGGAGAGGTACCGAAGTGGTCGTAACGGGGGCGCCTCGAAAGCGTCTTGTCGCGTAAGCGGCACGTGGGTTCGAATCCCACCCTCTCCGCCACACTTAAAGCCAATAAATACAATAGTTTACAGCGACGCATAAGTTCGCTGTACCTGTTTTGTCCCTTCGGGTATACTCGGGGTCGTGCTGGTCCTCTACCGGCGCCACCAACCGCCCTGTAAGTACCGCTCCCGCCGTTTCAGAAACTGCAAGTGTCCCATCTGGGTGCAAGGCTCGCTGCGCGGCGAGTACGTCCGCAGCAGTCTCGATCTGCGTTCGTGGGAAGCGGCGTCCGATCTCGTCCACGGCTGGGAGGCGTCGGGGCAGGTTGGCGTCATCAAGCCCGATGTGCCAACCGTCGCCGAGGCCGTTACGAAGTTCGTCGAGGACGCGAACGCGCGACATCTCGCACCGGAAACCGTCCGGAAGTACCAGAACCTGCTCGAGCGACGCCTCGTGGTCTGGTGCGAGTCGAAG
>JANYLG010000001.1 GCA_025363775.1 Acidobacteriota bacterium
CGGAGGATTCGGGAGTAACTCCCGCAGTACGGGCTCGATCCCGCCGGACTCGTCGTGCGCGACGGGCGCAACCGGCGCAGCGCCCGCTCGTGGTCGCGTTCCCCGGTCAACTGCTCCGGCAACCCGTCGGCAAAAATCGGACAGGTCACCGCCATCACGAGCTCGTCGGTGTGCTCGGTCATCCTGTCCAGGTCGCTGGTGACCGGAATCCCGCACCCCCGCGCGTGGCGTGCGGCCCGAATCGCCGCCTCCTGGTCCACATCGTCCACGTGCAGCACCCGCGCGGACGCGATGGCGTCGAGCGGCACATCTTCTTCCCGCAGGCGCAGCCCCTCGTCACGATCCCACAGGACCGCGCGCTCGCCCGTCTGCTCGTCGATGACGATGACGGCAAACTGGTTGCGCCCGTCGCGCACGACGAGTCCGGCGGGATCGAGCCCGTACTGCGGGAGTTCCTCCCGAATCCTCCGCCCGTTGTCGTCCCGGCCGATCGCCCCGACGTACCACGACCTGAGACCGAAGCGGGCGCACGCCGCCATCGTGGTCGCCGCCTGTCCCCCGCACGTGGCCAGGTGACGGCCGATTCGCATCTTGGAGTGCCAGCCCTCAGGCCGCGGAAACGCCGGGACGACGGTGACGAAATCGATCGAGTTCGCCCCGATGCCGACCACGTCCCACACGGGAAGCTGTCTGAATGCCGCTCGATTCACGCGGCAGAGTATAGTCCCTTGGTACTTCGACTCGCAATGACGGCCACGATCGGCTTTCGCCGCATGTGGCCGCTTGTACTCGCTCAGCACTAAGTCCTGAGGGCACCAATACGTCGCCGTATTTGTGCATCGAAGGACTTGGGCGCAAGGGTGCCCTACTGCAGCGGAGACGGGATCTCCGGCGTCGGCACGATCACCCGGATGAACTGGCCGCGTTGCAGCAGCTCGCGCCCTCGCCCACCCCGGCTCGTCACCTCGTACTTGGTCGTGCTGACGGTCTGCTCCGCGCCCCGGCTGGTCTCGACGGTGAGCAGGTCGCGGTCGCCCTTGGAGGCGAGGAACCCGAGCACCCGGTCGTCGCCGGGCTTCAACTTGATCAGGATGACGCCCTTGCCGGGCCCTGACAGGTAGTTCACCTCTGAGAGCTTGCACAGCATGGCGCGCGCCCGCTCGGTGACCGCGATGATCGTCTCGTCCCCGTGCACGACCGACACGCCCACCACCTCGACACCCTTCGCCGGCCGCGCGTAGCGCCGCCCCGCGCGCGTGCTCGCCTCGACGAACCCGTCGAGGCCGAACCGCAGGCTGAACCCGTCGCTGGTCACGGCCAGCGCGTGAGTCGGGGGCACGTCGCCCTCCTTGGAGGGCGCGATGCCATGCGTCACTCGCGGGTCGAGGCTGACCGCGTTCACCACCTTCTCGCCATCCCGGAACTTGAAGAACCGCTGGATCGGCTCGCCGTAGCCCGTGGACGCCGGCACGTCGATGATCCGCGCGGTGTAGGCGACACCGAAGTTGGTGAAGAACGCCACCGTCGCCCGCGTGCTGCCCGGCAGTACCGCCAGCACCGCGTCGCCCTCTCGCAGGCGGGTCGTGGCGAGGTCGCGCACTTCCTTCTGCCGCTTCACCCAACCGTCGCGCGACACGATGACGACGTTGTCCTCCTCGACGATGAAGTCGTCGGCCGAGTACTGGACCTCCTCGCCGGCCGGTTCGAGCAGGGTGCGGCGCGGGTCGGTCCTGGGGTTGCCGTACTTCTGCTGCAACTCCACGATCTCGTGTCGCACCAGCTTCCACCGCGCCCCGTCGTCGGAGAGCAGCGCGCCAATCTGGCGAACCCGCTTCTGCTTCTCCTCGAGCTCCTTACGGATCACGAGGATCTCGAGCCTGGCCAGCCGGTAGAGCTTCAGCTCGAGGATCGCGTCGGTCTGTTCTTCGTCGAGGCCGAAGCGCTTGATGATCTGGCGCGCCGCATCCTGCTTGCCATCCGACTTCCGGATGATCCGGATGATCTCGTCGAGCGCGTCGAAGACCTTGTCGAACCCCTCGAGCACGTGAATGCGACGGCCGAGCGCCGCCAGCTCGTGCCCGAGCCGCCTGGTCACCACTTCCAGGCGGAAATGGAGGAAGTGCCAGAGTATCGACTTCAGGTCCAGCCGCTCCGGGCGACAGACCTCGGCGTTTTCGGTCGGAATCAGGCAGGTGAGGTTGACGATGAAATTGGTCTGCAGCGGCGTGTGCTTGTAGAGATACGCCAGCACCATCTTCTCGTCGGCATCGCGCTTGATCTCCAGCGCGATCCGCACATCGTCGGCCGAGAGGTCCTTGACGTCCACCAGCGCGGCCAACTTGCGGCTGACGACCACGTCGGCGATGCGCTCGACCAGTTGCGATTTGTTGACCGTGTAGGGGACGCTCGTGAGGTAGAGCGTCCTGGTGGCGCGGGTGGTCGGCCCTTCGGTCCACGTGGCGCGCAGCCGGATCGACCCGCTTCCGGTCCTGTAGATCTCCTTCAACTCGTCGGCCGAGTTCAGCACCTGGCCGCCGGTCGGGAAGTCGGGCCCCTTCACATAGCGGCACAGCTGAACGATGGTCAGGTCCGGGTTGTCGAGGAGTTTCACCAGCGCGGTGCACACCTCGTGCAGGTTGTGCGGCGGGATGCTGGTGGCCATGCCGACCGCGATGCCGGTGGCGCCGTTCACCAGAAGGTTCGGCAGCCGCGCGGGCAGGACCACCGGCTCCGTCTTCGTCCCATCGTAGTTGGGGCGAAAGGTCACCGTGTCCTGGTCGATCTCCGACAGCATCTCGTCGCTGATCCGGGCGAGCCGGCACTCGGTGTACCGCATGGCAGCGGCGCTGTCGCCATCGAGCGAGCCGAAATTCCCCGAGCCGTCCACCAGCGGGTAGCGCAGCGAGAAAGGCTGCGCCATCCGGACGAGCGTCTCGTAAAGAGCGGCATCGCCGTGGGGATGGTAGTTGCCCATCACGTCGCCCACGATCTTCGCGCACTTCCGGTGCTTGGCCGACGAGGTGAGGTTCTCCTGCCACATCGTGAAGAGGATGCGGCGCTGCACTGGCTTGAGTCCGTCGCGCACGTCCGGCAGGGCGCGGGAGGTGATGACCGAGAGCGCGTAGTTCAGGTATCGTGACTGTGCCGCCTCGTGGAGCGCGACCACATCCCCGTCCTCGCCGCTTGCGGCGGCGGCGGCGCGGGTGGCCAGCGGCGGCCACGTCGGCGCCTGGCCGGCCGGGGCCTTCACATACTCCTCGAGATCGAACAGCGAGCGCGGCGGCGTCTGATCGTCCTTGTCGTTCGACAACCTTCGGATCCTCCAGAACGAATGATACTAGACATCTTCAAGGTCTGGTTCCAGCGACGATTGATGGTGCATGAGGACGGCCGCGTGTCGCTCGCGACATCCCAAACTGTCATACTCGCGGGTAGCGCTTTCCGGAACTCGACGGAATCCCGGTTGCATTCGATAGGCATCCAGGTCGCGTCGCGTGTAATCTACAGCATGATCATGACTCGACGTCCTCCGGGCCGAACCCCGTTCTCCCGCCTTGCGGCCGTTTGCCTGCTGGCCCTGCTGGCGGCACACTGCTCGCAGAGCAGTCCGACGTCGCCGGGTGGCCCTCCCGCCGCCGGCTCCATCGTGTACTACACGGCGTTGGGCGCCAGCGACGCGATCGGCTACGGCTCGAGCGTCGTCTGCATCCCGTTCGCGGCGGACTGCCAGAACGGCAAGGGCTACGTCCAGGTGATCGTGCGCCAACTGCAGGCGCAGGGGTCCACGGTCAATCTCAACAATCTGGGGATTCCTGGCGCCGTGATTGGCCCCGGCATGGAGGCCCTGGCCGCCCAGTACCATCGAACGGTCCTGGGAAACTTCATCGACCGGGAGGTGCCCTTCGTTCCGCGTACCTCCACCCTGGTGACGGTGTTCGCGGGCGGCAACGACATCAACACCGTGGGCGCGGCCATCAGGAGCGGCGCCGGTGGGAACGACCCGTGGACATTCGTCGATCAGCAGATCAAGGCGTTCGGCGGCGAATACGCGACGCTCATCGCGGGCATCCGGAACCGCGCGCCAGGCGCGCGCCTCGTCGTCGCGAACCTGCCGAACTTCGCCGCGATCCCGATGACCAGCGGCTACACCCTCGAAGAACGGCAGCTGATGCAGAAGATTTCGGTCGGCTTCAGCACGCAGGTGATCAACCCGCTCTCCTCGCAAGGTATCGCCGTGGTGGACCTCCTGTGTAACCCGAGCTTCGCCGATCCGGCGGTCTATTCCTCCGACGGATTTCACCCGAACGACACCGGCTACGCGATCTTCGCGGCCGAGATGATGAAGGCCATCTCCTCCAGCAGCTTCCCCGCTCCCGCCGGCAGCTGCGCCCAGATGCAGGTGGTACCGGCCCGGTAGTCCGGCGAAGATCTCGGGGCCGCGTGCTCCCCAAAGACAGGGTATGATGCCTGTTACGCTGCCGGTTTTCATGCCGGTAGACCGCCGTCCGACTTGAGCGGCCGCGCAAACGGCCGATAATCTGAGAGATGGGGAGGACGTCGGTGCCCGACGGCCTCGGCCATCGGGCCGGGCAAGCAGGGCCTCGCGTCAGTCAGGAGGCACCATGATCGATCTGCAGGCGTTGACCCGCTCCGCGAACACGCTCGAAGCGCTGCCCGCCAGCGTCACCCGCCTCGCCTCGATAGCCGCCAGGGACAGCTGGAACGTTCGGGAAGTCGAGGAGGTGGTATCGCTCGACCAGGCCCTGAGTTTCCGCCTGCTGCGGATGGCGAATTCCGCGGCCAGCGCGAGCCTGATGCCCATCGTGACGATTCGCGGCGCGGTCGTCCGGCTCGGTCTCGGATCGCTGCTCTCGCTGGCCACCGCGACGAGCGTGCAGAAGAAGCTGGCTCGCGCGATCCCGGAATACGGCTTGAGCGAGGGAGAATTGTGGCGCCACTCGGTGGCGGCAGCCCTGGCCGCGGAGTCCGCGCCGGCCTTCTGCGACGTCGAACTCCCAGCCGAGACCTTCGCGTCTGCCCTGCTCCACGACATCGGGAAGCTGGTCCTCTCGCGCGAACTGGCGCCCGACGTCCTCGAGGTCCTGGCGCTGGCCCGCGAGCAGGGGCACTTGTCGAGCCTGAAGGCCGAGTCGGAGATCCTCGGCGTCCACCACGGCGAACTGGGCGGCCTGATCGCCCAGCACTGGGGTCTTCCCGAGCGCCTGGTTTGCGGGATCATTCACCATCACACTCCCGACGACGCCCAGGACATCATTGCCGACGTGGTGCACGTAGCCAACGTGGTCGCCAAGCAGGTAGGCGCCGGGCACTGGGCGCTCGAAGAGGACAGGCAGGTGAATCCCGCGTCGATTGCCCGCCTCGAGATGGGCGACAACGGATTCGACGCCCTCTGCGCGCGGGTCGCCACGCGCCTCGAGCAGGTACTGAGCCAATACGGCGCATGACAGCCCGCCATTGACGCTCGCGACGCGTGCCGCTATGATGCGCGCGGTCCCCTTCTCTGTCGATTTCCGCGCCCCCTCCTGGAGTCCGCCATGCGAAAAACTATCCTGGTCGCACTTATCTCGGCCGTCTGCCTGGTCGCGGCTGCTGTCACCGCAGCCGCTGCGCCCATCAAGTTCGCGCGCTACCCGCACATTGCAAACGGCAAGCTGGCCTTCGCGTACCACGGCGACCTGTGGGTTGCCAACGCCGACGGCACCCACCCGGTCCGCCTGACCGCGCACGTGTCGCGGAACACCTTTCCGCGCTTCTCGCCGGATGGAAAATGGGTGGCATTCACGAGCAACCGCATGGGCAACGACGACGTCTGGGTGGTCCCGGCGGCCGGCGGCGAGGCCCGGCAACTCACCTTCCTGACGACCCCCGACACCGTGCTCTATTGGACGCCCGACGGCAAGCGGATCATCTTCACCAGCAACCGCAGCGGCCAGCCGTTCGGGAGCCCGCTCTACAGCGTGGCCGTCGGGGGAGGCCTGCCCGAGCCGCTGTCGATCGACGTCGGCACCAACGGGATGATCAAACAGGACGGCTCGATGCTCGCCTTCAACCGCATTCCCGTCCGCTACTGGCGCAAGGGCTACAAGGGGAACGCGGCCGATGACATCTTCGTCCAGGACCTGACGACAAAGAAGATCACGCAACTGACCGGCACCGACCTGCAGGCGTTCCGGACCAAGCGTCAGAGCATCAACCCGATGTGGGGCGCCGACGGGATGATCTACTTCTCCTCCGAGCGGGACGGGATCTTCAACATCTGGAGAATCGCTTCCTCCGGCGGCGAACCCGTGCAGGTGACCTTCCACAAGCAGGACGGCGTCCAGTTCCCCTCGATGAGTCCCGACGGCAAGACGATCGCCTACGAAAACGAGTTTGAGTTGTGGACGCTGGCCGTGCCCGGCGGCTCGCCGAACAAGGTCGCGATCGACCTCGAGTTCGACCCGAAGGAGAATCTCGTCCAGTTCATCCAGTCGAAGGGACGGATCGACGGCTTCTCCACGTCGCCGGACGGCGACTACGCCGCCATCGACTTCCACGGCGAAATCTTCGTGGTCCCGACCGACCCCGAAGCCGGCGAGCGCCGCCAGGTGACCTCGTCGTCGTGGCGCGACCGTCGGGAGACGTTCTCGCCCAATGGCCGCTACATCGCGTACACGTCCGATGAGTCGAAGGAAGAAGAAGTCTGGGTCTTCGACCGCCAGGCGGGCACGCGCCGCAAGCTGACGACGCACGCCTCGTTCAAGACCGTAGGCGCCTGGTCGCCCGATTCACAGCGGCTCGCCTACGTCGCCGCCAACCGGCTGTTCGTCGCCGACGTCGAAGCGGGCAGCACCATCGAGGTCACCAACAACCCGGCCGGCGGCTTCCAGGCGGTCTCCTTCTCGCCCGACGGCAACTGGCTGGCCTACAACCGCCGCGACGACGACCAGAACTCCGACGTCTACCTCTTCGATCTCGCGACGAAGAAGGAATACGACGTCACGCCGAACCCCTTCACTGACTCGCGCGCCACCTTCACGCGGGACGGCAAGCGGCTCGTGTTCCTGTCGGACCGGGACGGCAGCGTCACCCACCTGTTCGCCGTCGCGCTCGACCGGCTCCGCGAGGACCCGGACGATCCGCTGGTGAAGGAGCGCCTGAAGAAGGCGCGTGCCGATCGGAAGGACAAGGAAAAGGACAAGGAAAAGGAAGACGCGTCCGCGATGCCCATCAAGGTCGAGACCGCCGGCATCGATCAGCGGGCGATCCAGTTGACGAAAGGCACGGAGGCCGACGCGGCGTACTTCGTCTCGGCCGACGGCCGGCTCGTCTACTTCGTGAGCAGCGATGACAAAGGGCGCGGCCTGTTCTCGGTCGGCATCGACGGCAGAGACCGCAAGCGGGTGGCCGATGGCGCGTTCGCCGGCCTGGCGGCCACCGCCGACACCAAGAAGGTCTTCTATACACAGGACGGCGAGCTGTACCAGATGGATCTGGCCGCTGAGAAGAAGAAGACCAAGATTGACACCGCGGTGACCGTGAAGGTGGACAACCGGGTGGAGTGGCAGCAGATCTTCGACGAGTGCTGGCGCGTGATGAAATACCAGTTCTACGACGAGAAGATGCACGGTCGCGACTGGGACGCCGTCAAGGCCACCTACGAGCCCCTGCTGAAGTACGTCGGTGAGAACGACGATGTGTACGACATCGCGAACGAGATGATCGGCGAACTGAACGCCTCGCACACGGGGGTGAGCGGGCCGCCGAGCCGCGAGATTCCGGCCGCGTACACCACCCGCCTGCCCGGATTCGACCTCGAAGCGGATGCGGGCGCCTATCGCATCAGCCGAATCTACCGGAAGGGCCCGGCCGACAAGGAGTGGCTGGGGCTGAAAGTCGGCGACTATGTCCTCGCAATCGACGGGAAGGCCATCAAGGCCGGCGACAACTACTGGCAGGTGCTGAACGATCCGCTGAACGACTACGTGACCTTCAAGGTGGCGACGACCCCGGCGGGCGCCGACGCGCGCGACGTGCGCATCAAGACGGCGACCTCGCTCTCGGCCGTGAAGTACGACGAGTGGGTGGAGCGCAACCGCGAGTTCGTGGACAAGGAGTCGAACGGCCAGATCGCGTACGTCCACATCCAGTCGATGAACCAGCCGTCGCTCAAGAAGTTCCAGAACGAGATCGATCAGTTCTGGAACAAGAAAGGGCTGATTGTCGATATCCGGTACAACGGCGGCGGCAACATCGACCAGGAACTGCTCGACATCCTCGAACGCCGGCCGTTCGAATTCTGGAACAACCGGTGGGGCTCGCGCACGTGGGGACGGCGTCCCCGCCAGATGGTGGTGGGGCCGAAGGTGATGTTGATCAACTGGCGCTCCGCTTCCGACAGCGAGGTCACCCCCATGGGGTTCCGCGACCTCGGCCTCGGCCGGATCGTGGGCAACCCGACCAACGCGTCGGTGATCGCCACCGGGTCGTACGGGCTGGTCAACGGCGGCAGCATCCGGACACCGGGCTCGCTGGTGGTCACATGGGATCCGACCAAGCCGAACAACTACGGCGTCAACCTCGAGAACTACGGCGTCGCGCCGGACGTGTTCGTGAAGAACACGCCCGAGGACGAATTGAAGGGATTCGATCGCGAGTTGAAGACGGCCGTGGACGAAGCGTTGAAGATGTTGAAGGAAAAGGTGTGGCGCTTCGGCGAGAAATAACCACGACTCCCGTACCGGTCCGAGAGGGTGTGACAAACCCCTCCCGGACTGGTTCGGACAAGACGACGGTCGCGTGAGGTGAGCGTCGCCCCGGTCGGGTGGTCACTTCAACATCGCGTCGCGCTTCGCCTTGAACTCGGTTCCCGACTTCCACTGCGGGAACTTCTCGGCCTGCGCCAGCCGGTAGCCGACCATCCAGTAGTACTGGAGGTCCTGCACGGCGCCGCTCATCTCCCACTCTGGCTTCACCTTGTCGGACGGCTTGTGATAGTCGTTCGCCGTGTAGGCGTCGGAGTGCTCCTTGCCCCATCCCGCCGGCTTGCCGATGAAGTCGATGCCGCCACCGCTCGCAAGCGCGGGCACGCCCTGCTGCGCGAACGGGAAGTGGTCGGATCGATAGAAGCCGCCCCGTTCCGGCTCGGGGTCGGGCCGAATCTCACGCCCCTGCTCCGCCGCGACCTTCGTCGCGTAGGCGTCCAGCTCGGAGTTCCCCAGCCCGGTGATGGTGATGTCCTTCGTCTTCCCGTTGACGTTCAGGGCATCCATGTTGATCACGCCGATCGTCTTCGCCAGCGGGTAGAGCGGGTTGGCGGCGTAGTAGCCCGAGCCGAGCAATCCCTGCTCTTCCGCCGTCACGGCCAGGAACAGAATCGAACGCTTCGGGGCCACGAGCATCTTCGCAAACGCGCGGCCGAGCTCGATCGTCCCGCCGATGCCCGTCGCGTTGTCCACCGCGCCGTGATACACCTTGTCGCCATTCACCGGCGCGCCGATCCCGAAGTGATCCCAGTGCGATGTGTAGATCACGTATTCGTTCTCGAGCACCGGGTCGCTGCCCTCGATCCGGCCCACGACGTTCCTCGAGTTTACCGTGCGGATCGTGTTGCGCAGCGTGACCGAGACGGTCGTGCCGAGCGGCACCGGCTTGAACGCGGGCGTCGCCGCGTCCTTCTTCGCGGCGTCGAAATCCCTGCCGGCCAGCGCAAACAGCTTTTTCGCCTGGTCGAGCGAGATCCACCCTTCGACCGCGGCGCGGCTCATGTTCCTGTCAGGCGCCACCAGGCTGAACTGCTCGGCGATTTTGCCCTGGACGACGGCAAACGGGTAGCCGGCGGGCCCCGTCTCATGGACGATGAGGACCGCGGCCGCGCCCATCTTCTGCCCCATCTCGTACTTGTAGGTCCAGCGGCCGTAGTAGGTCATGGCGCGACCGCCGAATACCTTGGGATCGAGCCTGGCGGCGTCTGCCGGATCGGGCACCGGCGGGTCGCCAACCAGCACGACCATCGTCTTGCCCTTCAGGTCGATCCCTTTGTAGTCGTCCCAGTTGAACTCCGGCGCCTGGACGCCGTAGCCCACGAATACCAGGTCGGACTTGTCCACGCTGACCGTGTCGGCCACGCGCTTGGTCCAGGCCACGAAATCGTCTCGCCACGCAAGCTTCTGCTCTTTCGCGCCCTTGCGGAACGACAGCACCGCCTTCTGATCGGGGGTGATGCCGACCATCGGCACCTTCTGGATGTAGGTTCCGTCGGGGTTGCCCGGCTTCAGGCCGACCTTGGTGAACTGATCGGTGATGTAGGCGACGGTCAGGTCCTCGCCCTTCGTGCCGGGCGCGCGTCCCTCGAACTGGTCGGACGCGAGAACCTTCGTGTGTTCCAGCACCAGGGCGCCGTCAATCGCGGGGAACGCAACCGCCGCTTCCGCGTTCGGCACCGGCGCCGGGGTGGTCGAGCCGCCGCACGCTCCCGCCAGCGCGGCGACCGACATCGACAAGACCACGACAAACGAGCGATTCATCTCTTGACTCCTCAGTGAGGGCTGGGTTCGACAGGGAGGATTCTACACCAGTCGCCGCGTCTTGGGCCTTGAGCCGTGAGCCGGATTTGGTCATAGTGGCTGGCGTGCGATTTCGCGACGAACTTCAGCCGATGCTCGCGCTGGCGGGCCCGGTGGTCCTGGCCGAGGTCGGCTGGGTCATGATGGGCATTGTCGACACGATCATCGTCGGGCCCCTGGGCCCGGCGGCGATCGGATCGGTCGGCATCGGCAGCATCCTCTTCCTGGCGCTGGCCATTTTCGGCATGGGGCTGCTGCTGGGCCTCGACACCCTCGTGTCGCACGCCTACGGCGCCGGGCGCCTCGACGAGTGTCATCGGTGGCTGCTGCACGGCATCCTGCTCAGCCTGATCGGCGCACCGGTGCTGACCGCGGTCGCGCTTGTCGGGATCTCGCTGCTGCCGTACTGGGGGTTTCCGCCCGAGGTCCTGTCGCTCACCGTGCCCTACCTGCACGTGATCACGTGGAGCCTGCTCCCGCTGCTGCTCTACGCGTCGTTCCGCCGCTACCTGCAGGCGCTGGGCATCGTTGCACCGATCACGTTCGCACTCGTCACGGCGAACCTCATCAACGCGGTCGCCGCGTGGGCGCTGGTGTACGGGCATCTCGCGCTTCCGGCGATGGGGACCACAGGATCCGCCGTGGCCACGCTCATCTCGCGGATCTACCTGGCGGCCGTCCTGCTCGCGGCCGTGGTGTGGTACGACCGACAGCACCATATCAGCCTGTTCACGATCACCTGGAAGCCCAAGAAGCGAAGCCTCGTCCGGTTGCTGCGCCTCGGGCTTCCGGCCGCGACGCAAGTGACGCTGGAGCTCGGCGTGTTCGCGGCCGCGAGCGCCCTCGTCGGACGCCTCGATCCCGTGTCGCTCGCGTCCCATCAAATCGCACTCAACCTGGCCAGCCTGACGTTCATGGTGCCGCTCGGCGTGGCATCCGCGGGCGCCGTGCGTGTCGGCCATGCGATCGGACGGCGCGACGCGCAGGCGGCATCCCGCTCAGGGTGGGTGGCGCTGATCCTGGGCGCCGGCTTCATGTCCACGGCGGCGCTCATCTTCATCGCCGTCCCACGGCCGCTCATCGGGATATTCACATCGAACGAGGCCGTGCTGGCAATGGGCCGTCGGCTCCTGCTCGTTGCCGCGATGTTTCAGCTGTTCGACGGCCTGCAGGGCGTGTCCACGGGCGTGCTGCGTGGGCTTGGCGACACGCGCACGCCGATGCTCAGCAACCTGGCCGGTCACTGGCTCCTCGGCCTGCCGGTCGGCTATGCGCTCTGCTTCTGGTGGGGTTGGGGGGTCGTGGGCCTGTGGATCGGCCTCTCGCTGGGGCTGGTTGCCATCGGCGTGTTCCTCGTCCTGACGTGGAGACATCGGATAAGAGAGCTTGCGATCCGTCCTTGAGGTAACATTAACGGTCTTTGCCGGGCTTTCGGAGGAGAGACGCGCATGAGGGTATTCCTGCGGCCGCTGACGCTGGCAGCCGCGTTCACCGTGATTGTCGCTGCGGGCGTGGCCACGGCGCAGACCGTCGTCGTCACAAAGGCGCCGCCTGGCGCCACACTCGAGCTGGTGCTGAACGCGGCCACGATCGGGACGGCGAAAGCCGGCGCCGACGGCATCGGCACGATCCCCGTCAACCTGTCCCAGCACGGGGGGAAGTCGGAGATTGACGCGCGCATCTTCGTCGATGTGTGCGAGATGTCGCGCCGCGTGATGCTGATCGAGTCCGGCTTCGAGCCCCCCGCGCCAGCGGCAAACTGCTCCAGGCGGCCAATCTTCGGAGTCTTCCTGGTTCGCGGGGTCACCACCCTGGTCGTCGAGGTCGGCGAAGCGGCGCCCGCCGTCTGGATTCGGCAGGGACCGGCGCCTGCATTGTGGTTGAACCCGGAACTGGCGGCGAGCGCCTCAGGCAAAAAGGTCCCCGAGTTCTTGCTGCCGAAGGGCCTCGTGCTCTTCGGAGGCGGGGGGATTGCGATGTATGGAAACATCGTGGGGGTGGCGTGCGGAGTCGCGACCGTGGCCTGCACAGGCAGCAATCGTCGCCCCGCAATCCGCGTGGGTGGAGACTACTGGTTCGCCCCGTTCCTGGCGGTGTCGGCCAGCTACCTGAAGCCGATGAATGCCACGGCGGATGGCAGCGGATCGAACGACCGGTTCAACTCGTCACTCGCTCCTCACGTGGCGACCCTCACCGGGAAGGCCGCCCTCCCTGTTGGCCGGTTCAGGATCTACGTCGAGGGAGGCGCCACCTACCATCGGGCGACGTTCAGCACCACGGAGACCATCGACAACCAGATCATCACGGTCGATGGCGTCACGCAGACCATCACGGGCGGCACACAGACGTTTGAATGGAAAACGGACGGATGGGGCTGGGTCCTCGGTGGTGGCGTGGAGGCGTGGATCTCTCGCTCCCTGGCCATCTTCGGGGAGGCCGGACGTGCCAGGCTCAAGGGTTCCGCTGTCGGAGGAGGAGAAGGGGCGCTGGACGAGACGCTGACGTATGTCGTCGGGGGCATCCGGTTGCACATCGGCCGTTGACGCGCGAACCGCCGCAGCGCGCCAGCTAGCGGCGCAGCGCACGCGGACGCGGCCGGCACGACCCGATTGATCCGGCTGGCCTACTGGACGTCGAGCAATTCGATGTCGAACACCAGCGTGGTGTTCGGTGGGATGGTCGCGTAGCGGCTGGATCCGTACGCCATCGACGGGGGGATGATCAGCCGCCGCAGCCCGCCGACGCTCATGCCCACGACACCCTGCTCCCAGCCCCGAACCACCTGACCGGCGCCGAGGGTGAACGCCAAGGCCGGCCGGCCCGTCGATGTGTCGAACTGCACGCCCCGCTTGTCGGCTTTCGACCCGTCGTAGAACCAGCCGGTGTACTGCACCGTCACCGTGCTGCCGGTGACGGCCGCGGTGCCGGATCCCACTCGCAGGTCCGTCTGGCTGAAAGGCGCGCTCGAAGGCGAGACCGGCGTGTTGCTGCACCCGGCGACGGCCACGACGAGCAGGATGAGCGTGACCGCGACCTGAAACGCACGCATCAGTTTCACACAATCTCCTCGGGACAACGGGCATGCCCCCGGCCGATTATGCCACGAACAGCGGTACGCGGTGAATCCCGCAACGGTCTCCCTGACATGGTCCGGGCTGCCCCAAGGTGCTACCATAGCACTGGTTTTCGCCCCGTTCCCCTTCTCTTTCTCCATTCCCGTCCGGGCCGGACGCCGATGGAGCGGTGAGTATGGCGAGTGATTCACCTGCGGCGGATCGCCGCGAGTTCATGCTTCGTGTGCTCCGCCTGGGCGGGCTCAGCGCTGCCACGATCGGCGCGGGCGCCTGGCTTCACTACCGGAGCGACCGCCCGAAGGAGTCGGAGGTCCTGGTGGCCGATCGGCGCACGGGCGTGCCGGCCGACCCCAACCTCCCGGAGATGGTGGTGGCGCAGGGCGAATCGCCGGAGGCCCTGGTTCGCCGCGCGGTAGAGGCGCTGGGCGGAATGCGTCGTTTCATCGCCCGCGGCGACGTGGTGGTCGTCAAGCCGAACATCGGCTGGGACCGCGCGCCCGAGCAGGCCGCGAACACCAACCCGCAGCTCGTGGCGGAAGTCGTGCGCCTCTGCCAGGATGCGGGCGCACGGACGGTCATCGTGACCGACATGAGCTGCAACGATCCGCGGACGTGCTTCGAGCGGAGCGGGATTGCGGCGGCCGCCAGGTCGGTCGGCGCGCAGGTCGTTCTGCCCGACGAGCGGAAGTTCAGGCAGGTCAACCTCGGCGGCGAAGTGCTGACCGCATGGCCGGTGCTCGAGCCGTTCCTGACCGCCGACAAGATCATCAACCTCCCGATTGCCAAGCACCACAGCCTGACCGGCTGCACGCTCGGCATGAAGAATTTCTATGGCATCATCGGCGGCCAGCGGAGCCGGCTGCACCAGCGGATCAACGAGAGCCTGGTGGACCTGACCGCGTTCGCGCGCCCGACGCTCACCATCATCGATGCGTACCGCGTGCTGATGCGCGGCGGTCCGACCGGCGGCAGCCTCGCGGACGTGGAGTTCAAGAAGACGCTGCTCGCCGGCACGGATCCCGTCGCGCTCGATTCCTACGCGGCCAAAGCGTGGTGGGATCTCGACTATCAGCGCCTCCCGTTCCTGCGCATGGCCCAGGCCCGGGGGTTGGGGAAAATGAATTTCGAGGAAGTCAGGACCACCTTCCTGACGGTCTAGATTACTGGATTCCAAAATTTTGATGCGTCTGACCCAGACCACCCTGGCCCGTGTGCGCCTCGTGTCTCAAGCCGTGTTCCTCGTGGCGTTCTTCGTCCTGCTGTTCAAGTCGGAGTTCACCGGCTCGTTCCGCGGCACGTCCGGCCAGGTGCGCCTGCCGTGGCCCGTGTCGATCTTCCTCGAGGCCGATCCGCTGGCCGGGATCACCACCGCCATCGCGACCCACACGCTGTATCGCGGCCTCTGGTGGAGCCTGGTCATCCTTGTGCCGACGTTCTTCCTGGGCCGTTTTTTCTGTGGCTGGATGTGCCCGCTCGGCACGCTGAATCACTTTTTCAGCAGCCTCCGCTCCGAGAAGAAACGCGGCAAGGCGCTCCTCGACTCCAACCGCTACAAGCCGTGGCAGGCGATCAAGTACTACGTGCTGGCCGCCGTCCTGGCATCGTCGGTCTTCGGGGCGCTCCTCGCCGGCCTCGTGGACCCGATCCCGCTGACGGTGCGGTCGCTGGCGCTCTCGGTCGTGCCCGGGCTCAACTACACCTCGGGCGCCCTGCTCGACGTGTGGTATGAGAGCCCGTCCCGCTGGGCGCGCCTTGGCGCCGACGCGGCGCAGTTCCTGTTGCAGGGGACGATCGTCAGCTTCAGGCAGCCGCACTTCCGACAGGCGTTTTTCCTCGGCGCGATCTTCATCGGCCTCCTCGCGCTCAACCTGCGCGTCACCCGCTTCTGGTGCCGCGCGATCTGCCCGCTCGGCGCGCTGCTCGGCCTCGCCTCGCGCTGGTCGCTCGTGCACCTGACGAAGGACCCCGGCCGCTGCGACAACTGCAACCGCTGCCTCGTCCACTGCCAGGGGGGAGACGATCCGATCCCGGGGCCCAAGTGGCGCAAGGCGGAGTGCCACCTCTGTTTCAACTGCGTGGGCGACTGCCCCACCTGCGGCATCGCTTTCAGCGTCGGGCCGTTCGGTTCCAACGCGACGACCCTCGAGGCGCCGCAGGCGCAGCGCCGCAAGCTGATCACCGCCATGGTGGCTGGCGCGGCCCTCGTCCCGCTGCTGCGCTCGACAACCGGCCTCGAGGTCGAGGCCGACCCGCGCCTGATCCGACCGCCAGGCGCACTCGACGAACTCCACTTCCTCGAGCGCTGCATCCGCTGCGGCGAGTGCATGAAAGTGTGCCCGAACAACGCGCTGCACCCGGCGTTCATGGAAGGCGGACTGGAAGCAATCTGGACGCCGGTGCTCGTGGCGCGCGTCGGCTATTGCGAGCCGAACTGCGTGCTGTGCAGCCAGGTCTGCCCGACGGGCGCTATCTGGGAGATCACTGAGGCGCAGAAACTCGGGCGGCCCGCCGCCACTCCGGCTCGTGCAGGCGTGCCGTCGCCCCCCGAGGCGGGCAACCCGATCAAGATCGGCACCGCGTTCTACGACCAGGGCCGCTGCCTCCCCTGGGCCATGGCCACCGACTGCATCGTCTGCGAGGAGTGGTGCCCGACCTCGCCCAAGGCGATCTATCTGGTGACCACCGAGGTGGCGGACGCCGACGGGAACAGGAAGCCGGTACGGCGGCCGTACATGGATGCAAAACGGTGCATCGGGTGCGGCGCGTGCGAGTTCGCCTGCCCGGTCAAGGACCGGCCGGCGGTGTACGTGACCAGCGTGGGTGAGACACGGTCGAAGACCAACCAGTTCATTCTGCCCCCGGCGCCGAAACGATGAGGTTCAGACGAAAGGTCGATCGCGTGAGCAAGAAACGTTACCAGTCGATGGAAGTGATCCCGGGCTGCAACCGTCGCGAGTTCGTCAAGGCCGTCGGCGTGGGATCGGCGGCGGCCAGTGCCCTCGTCCTCGCCGGGCCGACGTTCGGCCAGTCGCCCACCCCGCCGCCGGCCATCGAGACGAACATCGCGGAGTTCCAGAAAGTGCCGCGGACGGCGCGGTCACTGCCCGGCCCGTTTCCGGGCAAGGTGGTCAAGGTCACGGACACGCGCGCGTTCGTGAACGAGAAATTCGACGCGAAGGTGATCGACGAGATGGTCCAGAAGGGGATCACCACGCTCACGGGTCAGAACCTGAAGGACAGCTTCCGCCTGCTGATCGACCCTCGCGACGTGGTCGGCATCAAGGTGAACCCGGTCGGCCCGCCGCTCATCAACACCCGGCCCGAGCTGGCCGACGCCGTCATCAAGTGGCTCGTGGACAACGGCGTCCCCAAGTCGAACATCATCATCTGGGACCGCTTCGACTACATGCTGAAGGATGCCGGTTTCACGAAGGAACGCTTCCCCGGCATCGCCCTCGAAGGGCTGCAGACGATGGACGAAGCGGGGAACAAGTGGCGCGGTCCGGACGGGAAGCACCTGTCGATCAACAACTTCGATCCTGACGTGTACTACGAGGCGAAGGGCGCGCTGTGGACGTCGGATCGGAACCAGAAAAGCGAGGACGGCTACCTCAATCAGCACGTCTTCAACGGCGACCGCTCGTTCTTCGGAAAACTGATCACGAAGAAGCTCACGCGGATCATCAACCTCGCCGCCTACAAGAACACCGGCCAGGCGATCTCGATGGCCACGAAGAACATGGGCTACGGGGCGATCTGCAACACCGGCCGGCTGCACGCAGGCCTCTCGTTGAAGGTCAACACCGAGGTGCTCGCGGCGCCGGTGCTCCGCGACAAGCTGGCGCTGAACATCACCGACGGCCTGTGCGCGCAGTACGACGGCGGCCCGGACAAGAACGCGCAGTTCGTCTACGACAACCACGCGCTCTATTTCGCCACCGATCCCTTCGCCCTCGACATGATGTGCCACCAGGAACTGACGGCGAAGCGCAAGGAGAAAGGGGTGAACGTGAACGACAATCCACGGTTCACGGAGTACCTGCGCTACGCGGAATCCCTCGGGATCGGCGTGGTCAATCCGGACAAGATGCAGGTCGTCAAGGTCTAGACATGCGAACCAGGCTGTCTCTTTCGTCGATGCTCGTCCTCGTGGCCTGTCAGCTGGCGGCCGCCGCCCCCCGCCAGGCGGTCCGTCCTGCCGGCGACGCCGCGCTCACGCCGTCGGAGAGCGCCGTCCCGGGGTGGAAGAAAGTGGAGAACCTCCGCGTGTTCAGCCGCGAGGATCTCTACGGCTATATCGACGGCGGCGCGGAGCTGTTCCTCGAGTTGGGATTCGATCAGCTCACGCTGCAGAAGTACCGCAATGGGGCGAACGAGTTCGCTGTCGAAATCTACCGGATGACCGACCCGGCGGCAGCCACCGGGATCTACCTCATGAAGTGCGGCAAGGAAACCCGCGATCGCACCTTCAAGGAACGCCACACGCTCAATCGTCACCAGCTGATGTTCGTCCGCGAACGCTACTACGTGACGATCAACAACCTGTCGGGCGCCGACCGCATGGCACCCGGGCTGCTGACGTTCGGCGGGATGGTCGCGGCGAAGCTGCCCGCCGACCGGCTGCCTGCCGAACTCAAGGCGTTGCCGGCGCAGGGGCTCGTCGCCGGATCAGAGCGCGTCGTGCGCGGGCCGTACGGCCTCCAGTCGCTCTACACGCTGGGCGACGGGGACATCCTCCAACTCGGCGGGAAGATCGTGGCGGTCGCGGGCACATACAAGAACGCGACCGGACCGGCGACCACGCTGATTCTGGTGAACTATCCCAACGCGGCGACCGCGAAGAAGGCATTTGTCAACGTTCAGCAGAACCTCGACAAGTACCTCGAGCCGGTCACGACGATCGCCGCGAAGCTGGTGTTCAAGGACTACGAGAGCAAATTCGGTGTGATGTCACTGACGGCACGCCAGCTCGAGCTGAAGCTGCACCTGCCGACGCTCCCGCGCTAGACGTCTTGAACGGCCAACGTCGTCACAAATGAGTCAAGTTTCTGCCGACGCCCGTGTGGCCGTTCAAGACGTCTGCGCCCCGCGCTTCGCGGGGCCAGCCAACAGCGTTTCCTTGGCGAGCGAGGCATGCTCGTCGGTCTGAGGCATGCCTCGCGAGTCCCTTATTCGCGAAGTCTTCGACGTCGGGAAAATGAAATTGTGGTAATATGCAGCGATCGGACGCGGGCGCAGACCGTGTCGAAGGCCACTTCGCTTATATCCGTCTGTTGACGCCATTATCTTCGTTCGCTCGCGTGGCTCTCGTCGGGGACTAGCTTCTTCGGTCCTGCCATCTGCTGCCGTTCCGAGTCGGGACATGCGCCGCAATTATGCGGCGTCACCAGACAGCCCCTCGGGAAGGCGTAGCATTTCCATCGTTATTTTCCATCAAGGGACTCGTCCATGTTCGATCTGCTAATCGTGGCAGCGATGCTGGGGTGTGCGTTCCAGGCCGTTCGCGGCACACGCCTGCTCATCGCGGCGCTCTGGCTGGCGGGCGCGTCGGCGCTCACGGCCATCATGATGTTCCGGCTGGGCGCGCCGGAGGTGGCGGTCATCGAGCTGAGCGTTGGTGCCGGGCTCGTCACCGTCCTGTTCGTGTTTGCCATCAACATTGCCGGCGAGGAACCGCCCGTCACGCTCCGGTCGCTCGTGCCGGCGCCCCTGGCGTGGATCGTCGCCCTGTGTGCCGTCGGTCTCGGCGCGGCCATGGCCCTGCCGAACCTCCGCGTCGAGTCGAGCCTGGTGCAGGCCGACAAGTTCGCCACGGTGGTGTGGGAGCACCGCAGCCTGGACATCCTCCTCCAGGTAGTTCTGATCGTCGGCGGCGTCCTGGCGGTGCTGGGGCTGCTGGCCGGGGGACGGGCGGATGCCCGGAAGGAGAGTCAATGATGTCGCTGTCGCTTCCCCTCATGGCCGCGGTGGCGGTGCTCGGACTGCTCGGGATCGGCCTCCTCGGCCTGCTCGTCACGCGCAACCTGATCAAAGTGGTGGTCGGGATGCAGATCCTCGTCAAGGGCGCGTTGCTCGCGCTGCTGCTGGCCGGCCGGCTGTCCGGCCAGGTGCAGACCGGTCAGACCCTGGCGCTCACCGTGATCGTGGCCGACACGATCGTCTCCGTCGTCGCGCTCGCCCTCGCGGTGCAGGTGCGGCGGCAGTTCGGCACCCTGGATCTCCAGGCGCTGTCGACCCTGCGGAGGTAGTGCGATGCCAGACATCTCAACCCTTGCCATCCTCTCGATTGCCCTGCCGTGGGCGGGCGCAGTGCTGATCTGGCTGGTCCGGGACCGACAACCGCAACTGCAGCACGCGCTGGCGGTGGTGTTCGCCCTCGCTGGCGCAGCGGCCGCGCTGGCCATGATTCCTCTGCGGAGCGAGGTGAACGTCCTCGATTTCCCGCTCGGCTCGGCGTTCGGTCAGGTGACGTTCCTGCCCGACGGCCTGGCGGTGTTCCTGGCCGTCGTCGCGACGACGATCGGCTGCCTGGCGGTCGTCTTCTCGGTCGACTACATGAAGGGCGAGAAGCAGCTGGGCCGGTACTACGCCTACGTGCTCTTCTTCATCGGGTCGATGGTGGGGCTCGTCCTCTCGAGCAACCTCCTGCTGATCTTCGTGTTCTGGGAGATCACGGCGCTCTGCTCGTACGCCCTCATCTCGTTCTACAATGACGACCCGAAGGCCGTGGCGGCGGGGATCAAGGCGTTGATCATCACGCAGGTGGGCGGCATCGGCCTGCTCGCCGGCGCGCTGTTTCTCTACGCCTATCAGGGCAACTACGACGTGCCGACGTTCCTGGCCGGCGCCGACAGGCTGCCGCCGAACGTGCTGGCCCTGATGGCGTTCGGCTTCCTGGTTGCGGCCGCGGCCAAGTCGGCGCAGTTCCCGTTCCAGACCTGGCTGCCGGACGCGATGGAAGCGCCCACCCCGGTCAGCGCACTCATCCACGCGGCGACGATGGTGAACGCGGGCGTGTACCTGCTCGCGCGCTTCTACCCGGCCTTCGAGGCGGTGCCCAACTGGAAGCTGGCGGTCGTCTCGATCGGCGCCGTCACCGCGCTGATGGCGGCCGTGATGGCCCTCGTCTCCAACGACCTGAAGCGGGTGCTGGCGTATTCGACCGTCAGCCAGCTCGGCTACATGGTGTACGCGATTGGCGCGGGCGGCATCTTCGCCAGCCAGTTCCACCTCCTCTCGCACGCGGTCTTCAAGGCGCTGCTGTTCCTGTCGGCGGGCGCGGTGATCCACGCGGTGCACACCCGCGACATGCGCGAGATGGGCGGCCTCGGCAAGCAGATGCCGCTGGTGAAGGTGGTGATGATCATCGGCGGGCTGGCGCTGGCGGGCATCCCCGTCCTGAACGGGTTCTGGAGCAAGGAACTGGTGCTCGAGGCGGGTCACGAGGGCGGGCCGCTGTGGGCCTGGCTGTTCATGCTGGTCGGCGCGGGCCTCACGGCCCTCTACACGCTCCGGTTCCTGTCGATGGTGTTCTACGGCGAGCCGCGCAGCGGCCAGCACGTGCACGACGCGGGCCCGGCGATGAAGGTCGCGCTGGTGCCGCTGGCGCTCGGCACGCTGACGACGTGGCTGCTCGCGGGGAGCTTCGGCCATTTCCTCGGGAAGGCGCTGCCGGAGGGTCACGACGTCGAATCGACGGGAGCCCTCTTGCTGCAAATCGTGACGGCGCCGACGACATTCGTGGCGCTCGCGGTGGTGGCGCTCGGCCTCGCCGCCTGGTGGCAGCGCGCGCGCCTGGCTGGTCTCGCCCACTCGCTTCGCGGGATCGGGACCATGGCGTCGAACAGCTTCGGTTTCGAGGCGATCAACCGCGCCGTCGTCAGCGTGACAGAGGCGTCGGCCGAGTCGCTCCGCACGACGCACAACGGCGTGCTCAACTGGAATGTCATGGCGATCCTCGTCGGGCTGGTCGTTGTCCTGGTCATCCTGGCGCTCGGAGGGGCCTGATCTTATGAATCCGATACTGGCGTTGACCTGGTTGCTCCTGTTGCCCCTCGTGGCGTCGCCCGTCATCTACCTGGCCGGTCGTATCAGCTTCCGCCTGGGGGCGACCGCGGCCCCGGCCCGGTGGCTGGCGGTGCTGACCTTGGCGGTGACCGGCGTTCCGCTCTGGTTCCTCGGCGAGGCGGTGATCGCGGACGGCCCGGTGTCGTTGTCGGTCGGGACCATCTCGCTGCGCATGGACGGTGTGGGCCTCGTCGTGGCGGTCACGGTGATGGCGCTCACCTTCCTGGTGTCGATCTTCTCGATCCCGTACATGCGCGGTGAAGAGGGCGAGGAGAAGTACTACGCGCTGCTCGTGGCAATGGCCGCCACGATGGTCGGCCTCGGGTGCGCCAACGACCTGTTCAACCTGTGGGTGTGGTTCGAGGCGATGACCATCACCTCGTTCCTGCTGGTGGCGTTCTACCGCGAGCAGCGGGGCGCGCTCGAAGCCGGCGTGAAGTACCTGGTGCAGTCGGCGGTCGGGTCGGCGCTCGTGCTGATCGGCATCGCGTTCGTGTTCGCGCAGACCGGCACCCTCGACCTGCAGCAGGTGGCGGCGGCACGGCCGACGCCGCCGCAGTTGCTGGCGGCCGGCGCGCTGTTCCTGATCGGCTTCGGCGTGAAGACGGCGCTGGTCCCGCTGCACACGTGGCTGCCCGACGCCCACTCGCAAGCGCCGAGCGGCATCAGCGCGATGCTGTCCGGCGTCGTCATCGAAGCCGGTCTGGTGGCGATGCTTCGGTCGCTCGGCTGCCTGGCGCCCGCTGCCGCGACCTGGGGCGCCCTGCTCCTGGGGTTCGGCGCGTTGAACATGATCGTCGGAAACCTGATGGCGCTGCGGCAGACGCAAGTGAAGCGCATGTTGGCCTACTCGAGCGTCAGCCACATGGGGTACATGCTCATCGGCTTCGGTGTGGCGGTCGGGTACGGCATCGCGAACGGCGCGGCCGGCGGCTTCTTCCACCTGCTGAACCACGCGCTGATGAAGGGGCTCGCCTTCATGGCGGCTGGTGCGCTGCTCTACTCGCTGCACGTGGCCCGCGGCAGCCACGCCCCGCTGACGGTGAACGACCTGAACGGTGCCGGAAACCGGTATCCGATGACCGCGTTTGCGCTGAGCGTCGCGGTGCTGGCCCTTGGTGGCCTGCCGCCGCTCTCCGGGTTCATGTCCAAGTGGCAGATCTTCGTGGCGGGTTTCGAGACCCGGAGCACCGGCGTCGAGCTACTCGTGATCTTCGCGGCGTTCAACAGCGTGTTGTCGCTCGCCTACTACGCACCGCTCGTGAACCGGATGTACCGGCACGAACCCTCGGCGGCGGTGGCAGCCGGGCGCCCGGTGTCGTTCCTGATGGGCGCCCCGCTGGCGGTGCTGACGCTGCTCGTGGTTGTGCTCGGGTTCTGGCCGGGCCTGGTGGACTTCATCACGCACCCGGCGGCGATGCACCTGGTGTCGATCTTCAGCAGCGGCGCGGCGCTGGCGCAGTTC